>JAJYFF010000009.1 GCA_021785405.1 Pseudomonadota bacterium
ATACTCAGCCTCACCCTCTGCGAGCAAATGCCTTTGGATGAGCTACTTGCGCAAATCGACACCGATCAAAATCCGTCCGAAGCGCACAACCAGATGAATTTATTCGATTAACGTTGGGACACTACTGATGTAGTTCACGTAGTCCGGCATGCGCCGCAGGATGGTGTCGACGACCGCTTCGGTCGAATAGCCCCGGGCGTCGCGGTCGCGATGGAGCTTCTGAATCCACTCGAGATTGATGATCGGCACGACGCCGATCGTGAGATCGGCGTGTTGCGCGACGTTCACCTCCGGCGTCACGACCGCGCCGTGCAAGCCCTCGTAGAACAGCAGGTCCGTGCCGCTCGGAATGTCCTCCCAGGGCGTGAACGTCCCCGGGGGCTGGCGGTAGGGCGCGGCTTCCGGGTCGTTGTGCAGGTACTTGCGCATCCGTCCGCCGCCGGTCTCCCCGTAGCTGCGAAACAGCGCCTCGAGTTCGGCGAACAGGTTGTTCTCCGGCCCGAAGTGGCTCAGGTGTTGATCGCCCCGGGCCGCCGCCTCGGCGATCTTCGCCTTCATCTCCTCACGATCGTAGCGATGGAACGAATCGCCCTCGACGAACGCCGCACGGATCCTCTCCCGACGGAAGATCCATGCGAAGGTGCGGGTCACCGAGGTCGTTCCGGCGCCGGAGGAACCGGTGACCGCGATGATCGGATGCTTGGCGGACATGGGATGCTCCTGGGGATGCGCTCGCCCCGATGGGTCATTCGTCGATGAACAACGAGCGTTCCTTGAACAACGGCGAACGGTAGACCGTGTCGAGCCCGCGGTCGTGCTCGAGATGATAGCGCTCGATCCGCTCGACCTCGCTCTTGCAGCCGAGCACCAGGGGCACCCCCTGGTGCAGTCCGGTCGGCGTCAGTTCGAGCACGCGCGCGCGACCGGTCGACGCCGCGCCGCCCGCCTGCTCGATCAACATCGCGATCGGGTTCGCCTCGTAGAGCAGGCGCAAGCGGCCCGTTTGCGGCGGGTCCCGCTTGTCCTTCGGCACCATGAACAATCCGCCCCGCACCAGGATGCGGTGCACCTCCGCGACGAGGGACGCGATCCAGCGCATGTTGAAGTCCTTGCCGCGCTCGCCGGATTTGCCGGCGAGGCACTCGGCGACGTAGCGTTTCACCGGGGGCTCCCAGAACCGCTCGTTCGACGCGTCGATCGCGAATTCGCAGGTCTCCTGCGGAATGCGCATGTCCGGATGCGTCAATACGAATTCGCCGAAGCCGCGGTCGAGCGTGAACCCGTGGACGCCGCGCCCGACGGTGAGCACGAGCATGGTCGTCGGTCCGTAGATCGCGTACCCGGCGCCGAGCTGCTCCGTGCCCGGCTGCAGGAAGTCCGCCGCGGCCGGCGGCTCGGTCCCGCCCGGCGCCCGCAGCACCGAGAAGATGCTGCCGACCGGCGCGTTCACGTCGATGTTGCTCGAACCGTCGAGCGGGTCGACGCACAGCAGGTAGCGGCCGCGCGGGTAGTCCGCGGGGATCGGGTACGGATCCTCGAGCTCCCCGGACACCATGCCGGCGAGGTCGCCGCCGAATTCGGTCGTCCGCAGGAAGATGTCGTTCGCGATCAGGTCGAGCGTCATCCGCGTCCCGTCCCGCACGTCCTCCACGCCGGCGGCGGCCGTCGCGCCGGATGACCCGCCGCGGCCGACGAGGTAGCCGATGCGCTTGCACGCGAGTCGCATGTGATTGAGGAGCGCCGTGAACTCCCCGGTCGCGCCCGGGAAACGACGCTGCTGCGAGATCATGAACTCGGTGATCGTCATTTCCCGGCTCGTCATCGTGCTTGCCTCCGGTGCGTACCGCGGACCAAGATCGGTTCGGACTCCTCAAGCGGCGAATACGCGGCTCGCCCTCAGGTCTTCCCCCTCGATGGTCATCAGCTCGTCGCGGGTCAGCGGTCGCTCGCGGTTCGCGACCAGGCGGCTCGCCTGGCGCAGGCGCGCGCGGTCGAGCGCATTGCGAACCGACCGTGCGTTCGCGAAATGCGGCTGCCGCATGCGCAGCGGAATGTATTCGCGCAAGGCCTCGAGCCCCGCCGGGCTCAGCCGGTATTGCATCGTCTGCAGCATCCGCAGCGCGATCCGTTCGAGCTCCGCGGCGTCGTAGTCCGGAAAGTCGATGTGATGCGCGATGCGCGACGAAAGTCCCGGGTTCGAGCGGAAGAACGCCTGCATGCGCTCGGCGTAGCCGGCGAGGATCACCACCAGGTCGTCGCGCTGATTCTCCATGACCTGCAGCAGGATCTCGATCGCCTCCTGGCCGTAGTCGCGCTCGTTCTCCGGTCGGTAGAGATAGTAGGCTTCGTCGATGAACAGCACGCCACCCATCGCCTTCTTCAAGATTTCCTTGGTCTTCGGCGCGGTGTGGCCGATGTACTGGCCGACGAGATCGTCGCGCGTGACCGCCACCAGGTGACCTTTGCGGACGTAGCCCAAGCGGTGCAGGATCTGCGCCATCCGCAGCGCGACCGTGGTCTTGCCCGTGCCGGGGTTGCCGGTGAACGACATGTGCAACGACGGCGAGCCGGCTGCGAGGCCGAGCTGCTTGCGGGCGCGCTCGACGAGGAGCAGGGCGGCGATCTGCCGGACTCGCGCCTTCACCGGCTGCAGGCCGACCAGCGCGTCGTCGAGTTCCTCGAGCACCGCCTGGACCTCGGTGTCGGCGGCGAGCGCGCGCAGGTCGACTCCGGCGGAGTCCTCGCCCGCGTTCCCGAGCTGCGCGGATTCGCTCATCCGGCGTCACCGTCGCGCGAGCGGTAGCGCCGCCCCGCGGGTGCGCCGGCCGCATAACTCGTGATCGTGTAGCGAATGCGCCGTCCCGCATCCTCCGTACGCGTCAACGCGAACCCCGGTTCGTCGCTCGGCCGGTGCACGATGAACGACAGACGGGTCGTCTCGAAGCCCGGCGTCGAATCGAAGGCGTTGACCCTCACGTAGCCGTTCGGGCGCGCGCGGCGGCAGGCGTTCACCTCCCGCATCACGCCGGCGGCGTCGCGCAAGTCGAACAGCGGATTCCCCCACATGTCCCAGTAATAGTTGCGCGGGTGCGGATCGTCCGTGGCTTCGATGCTGATCGCCCAGCCCCGGTCGAGCGCGTACTGCAGCTGCGCCAGGATCTCCGCATCGGTCAGATCGGGCAGGAACGAGAAGCTTCCCTGGGTGATGCGCATCGTCGTCTCCTCCGGGCGCGTCGGCGCCGGTTCACGCGGTGGTCGCGGTCGGTACGAAATCGGCCGTGTCGGTCGAGGCGTAGTCGAACGTGACGTCCTTCCAGGTCGTGAGGGCCGCGGCGAGGGGCGCGCACCACTTCGCGGCGTCGGCGAGTATTTGCGGCCCCTCGGCCCATAGATCGCGGCCCTCGTTGCGCGCCTTGATCATCGCCTCGAGCGCGACGCGATTCGCGGTCGCCCCGGCCTGGATTCCCATCGGATGACCGATCGTCCCGCCGCCGAACTGCAGCACGACGTCCTCGCCGAGATAAGCGATCAACTGATGCATCTGACCGGCGTGGATGCCGCCCGAGGCGACCGGCATCAGCTTGCGCAACCCCGCCCAGTCCTGATCGAAGAACAGGCCCTGCTGCAGGTTCTTCGCGGTGTGGGCGTCGCGGCACACCGAGTAGATGCCCTGGATCACGTGCGGATCGCCCTCGAGTTTGCCGACGATCGTGCCCGCGTGGAGATGGTCGACACCCGCCATCCGCATCCACTTGGCGATCACGCGGAACGACACGCCGTGCGTCTTCTGGCGCGTGTACGTGCTGTGACCGGCGCGATGCAGGTGCAGGATCATGTCGTTGCGCCGCGCCCACTTTGCCATCGACTGGATCGCGGTGTAGCCGATCACGAGGTCGATCATCACGATGCAGGAGCCGAGTTCCTTCGCGAAATCCGCTCGCTCGTACATGTCCTCCATCGTCGCCGCGGTCACGTTGAGGTAGTGGCCCTTGACCTCGCCGGTCGCCGCGGAGGCCTTGTTCACCGCCTCCATGCAGTACAGGAACCGGTCGCGCCAGTGCATGAACGGCTGGGAATTGATGTTCTCGTCGTCCTTGACGAAGTCGAGACCGCCCTTGAGCGCCTCGTAGACCACGCGGCCGTAGTTCTTCCCCGACAGGCCGAGCTTCGGCTTGGTGGTCGCGCCGAGCAAGGGTCGCCCGAACTTGTCGAGCCGTTCGCGCTCGACGACGATCCCGGTCGCCGGACCCTGGAAGGTCTTCAGGTACGCGACCGGGATCCGCATGTCCTCGAGCCGCAGGGCTCTCAGCGGTTTGAAGCCGAACACGTTGCCGATGATCGACGCGGTGAGGTTCGCGATCGACCCTTCCTCGAACAGGTCCAGTTCGTAGGCGATGTACGCAAAGAACTGCCCGGCGGATCCCGGCACCGCGTCGACTCGATACGCCTTCGCTCGATATCGTTCGCAGGCGGTCAGACGGTCCGTCCAGACCACGGTCCAGGTCGCCGTCGAGGACTCTCCCGCGACGGCGGCGGCCGCTTCGACCGGGTCGACCCCGTCCTGCGGAGTGATCCTGAACACCGCGATCACGTCGGTGTCCTTCGGGGCGTAGTCCGAATCCCAGTAACCCATCTGCGCATAGGGCATCACGCCCGATCGGTAACGTTCGGCCGAATCCCGCATGGCTCCTGGCTCCTGATCGGCGGCGCACCTGGCGCTCGACGGGCCGACTCTATCGGAGCTAGTCGATCAGGAGAAATCAGTTCTTGTTTTATTTGGTATAAGCGTTTACTTATACCTATACCGATCCCGCGGAGACGCTCCCGCCATGTCGATCCGCCAGCTGACGTTGAGACAACTGCGCATCTTCGAATCCGTCGCCGTCGAACGCTCCTTCTCGCGCGCGGCCGAACGTCTGCACCTGACGCAGCCCGGCGTCTCGATGCACGTTCGCGATCTCGAAGCGCGGGCCGGGCTCCCCTTGATCGAACGCCTCGGGCGACGCTGCGACCTCACCGAGGCGGGCCGGGAACTGCTCGACGCGGCGCGTAACGTGTCTCGCGCGCTCGAGGAGGCGCAGCAACGCATCGACGCGCTCCAGGGGCTGCGGCGCGGTCGACTCGACATCGCGGTCATCAGCACCGCGAAGTACTTCGCGCCCCGGTTGCTGGCCGCGTTCCAGACCCGATACCCCGCCGCGAGCATCCGGCTCGCGGTCAGCAATCGCACCCAGGTGATCGACCAATTGAACGAGAACCAAGTGGACCTCGCGATCATGGGTCGGCCACCGGAAGGGTCCGAGATGATCGCGACCGCGTTCGCGGACAATCCCCAGGTCGTCGTCGCGCCGCCCGATCATCCCTTGGTCGCGGCGACGTCGATCGATCCCGCCAGGGTCGTCGAGGAGCGCTTCCTCGTGCGCGAGCCCGGATCCGGCACCCGCCTCACGATGGAACGGTTCTTCCGCGACGCGGGCGTCGCCGCCCCGGCGGGCATGGAGATGGCGAGCAACGAGACGATCAAGCAGGCGGTGATGGCGGGGATGGGACTGAGCTTCCTCTCCCGGCATACCATCGACCTGGAGATCGAGACCGGGCGCATCGCGGTGCTCGACGTGCGCGGGCTGCCGATCGTGCGCCACTGGCACGTCGCGCATCGCGCGGACAAGCGCCTGATGCCGATCGCGGAAGCCTTCCGGCGCTTTGCGCTCAGCGAGGGCGCGGAGCTGCTGGCGGCCGGCGTCGATCGACGCCGGCCGCCCCCGAAGAAACGCGCGCCGTCGCGTTAGAACTTGCGCCGGTACTGCAGCGTGACGGTGAGCGGCTGCAGCGTCGCCACCTGCGGGATCACGCTGCCCGATGCGTCGTACTGCGCGTATCCCACGTAGCCGATGTCGCCGAGGTTCGGCTTCGCGTTGGTCAGGTTGTGCACGTTCAGGGAGACCTCGGTCGGCCCGTCGTCGACCCCGAAGCGCATATCGGCGAGCGAGTAGGAGGGGCGCGTCGCCTCCGCGCCGCCACCGCCGTTCAGCACCGAGACGCTGTTGCCGGTGTAGCTGTAATCCGCCGACACGAAGCCGTCGAGCGACGGCGTGAGCGAATGCCGGTAGACCGAGCCGACGGTCGCGCTCCAGGCCGGAACGCCCGCGATCCGCGATCCGGGCGTGACCCCGACGATCGCGAGCGCGCCCGGATCGTTGATCCGCGTCTTCTCGTAGCCCGCGCCGAAGCGCAGGGTCAGACGCCGCGTCAAGTGACCGGAGATGTCGATCTCGCCGCCGTCGATCTTCGCGGTGTTGCCGTTGATGTCGAAGTACGCGCCGCAGGGGAGCGCCACCTGCTGCTGGAGGTTGTTCCAGTTGATGTGGAACGCCGCGGCCGACACCAGCAGTCCCGGCTGCGGGACCTGGATCTTGGTGCCGATCTCGTAGCTCCACAGCGTGTCCGACTTCAGCTGCGTGATGTCGTTCACCGGGAGGTTCGGCAGCGCGCAGAACGGCAGCGAGGCTTGTGCGCCGCCCGCGCGGAATCCCTTCGCGGCCGAAGCGTAGATCATCGCATTCTGGTCGATCTGGTACTGCAGGCCGACCTTCGGGTCGAACCCGTTCTGGCTGTTGTGCTGGGGATCGCTCGGCGTCGGGCCGAAGTTCATGAAGCCGTCCGCGGTGTAATCCGCCTTCTGCTTCAGCCAGTACTCGCGCGCGCCGAGGGTGAGCTTGTAGCGCGTCAGGAAGCGATAATAGAGCTCGCCGAACACCGAGTAGTCCTCCTCGGTGGCGGGGTTGTTCTGGGTCCACATCACGTCGTTCGGCCAGGGTCCGACGACCGTGTTGGTCGCGGTCGCGGCGACGAGCCCGGTCGCGAGCGTCGGCGGGATCGCGAAGCGGGTGTTGGTGTGCGAGTAGAACACGCCGACGATGCCGCTGAAGCCATCCACGGGGTCGAAGCTCGCGCGCATCTCCTCGGTGATCTGGTTGTGGTAGTGCTCGCCGTCCCAGAGGAACGGCTGCGCCGGCAGGCCGCTCACCTGGTAGTAGCCGGAGAGGATCTGCTGCGTCCCGTAGGTCGAGTCCTCGAGGTCGCGGGTGTGGCGATGGAAATAACTCGTCGAGGAAACGAAGCTCCACCCTTGCCCGTGGTAGTGGATGTCGAGGGAGGGCAGGGCCCAATCGTCGGTCGCCTCGGGCTGGACGTCGAACGCGCGGTTCAAGGTATAGACCGGCTTGAACGACGGGAGCGGCGCGAACGTCGCCGGGAAGCCATGGTCCTTCGTGTCCTGGAACATCACGCGGAAGCGCGCGTACAGCGCGTCGGAGATCTGCCACTTCGCGGCGATCGAACCGCCGTAGGTCGTGTCGGCCCCCTGATTGCCGACGCTGTGGCGCGGCACCGAGAGGAACGGATCGGTCACGGCCGGGCTCGTCGGATCCGGGAACGTGCGCGTGAGATAGCCCGCGTCGTGGTTCACGAACAGCACCGCGCGTAGCGCGAACACGCCGGGCGAGAGCACGAGGTTGCCGATCAGGTTGCCGCCGCCATCGGCGCTGCCGCCGCCCGAGGTGAGCCCCGCCTGCGCCATCACGCTGAGCGAGTCCCGCGACAGATCCGGCTGGCGCGTGACGAGCCGCACGTTACCGCCGAGCGAACTCTCGCCGTACAAGGTGCCTTGCGGACCTTTCAGGACCTCGATGTTGTCGATGTCGAGCACGCGCGGGTCGATCGATCCCGGCACAGGCGTATCGTCGATGTAGAAGCCGGTCGCACCGGCGGTGCCGAACAGGTTCTGTCCGGTGATCCCGCGGATCGCGACCGTGCGCGCGTCCGCGATGCCCGTCGGGCCCCCGCCGTAGCTGAACGAGACGTTCGGGGTCTTCGTCGCATAGTCGGTGAACGACTGGATGTTGTAGTTCTGCAGCGTCGCCGCGGTGAACACCGTGATGCTGGCGGGCACCTTCGCGAGCGGCTCCTTGCGCTTCAACGCGGTCACCATGATCGTCTGCAGTTCGGTGCCGCCCGCCGCAGCGCCGTCCCCGTTCCGAGGGAACTGCTCGCGGCGAGCAACGCGACCGTCACGCGGGCTCGGGATCCGGACCGCCGATTCTTTCTATTGGATTGCATCGCTGACTCCCCCGGGAAATGAACGACGATCACCAGCGGCGACCATCGGCGTGTTGCGCGGGTATTGTTTAGCGACAGCCGTTGGCGCGGCTTGCCATTAAACGACAGTTAATTGACACTATCCGTCAGATGAGACGAATGAACGGACATTCCGAGCGTCGTCGCGCGGCCGCCGAGGGCGCGAGCCCCACGCGCGAGGCGGTGCTGACGGCCCACCCGGTCGCAGGACCCGAGACGATCGGCTTCCTGCTCGCGCCGCGCTTCTCGATGCTCGCGTTCACCTGCGCGGTCGAACCGTTGCGGGTCGCGAACCGGATGGCGCAACGCGAGCTGTATCAGTGGCAGACGATCTCCCTCGAAGGTCGCCCCGTGATCGCGAGCAATCGCATGTCCGTGGTCGCCGACCGCTCGATCCGCGAGTCGGTCGGGTACTCGCGGGTCGTGATCTGCGCGGGCTTCGAGCCCGAAACCCTGTACGGCGAGCGCATCGCGCGCTGGTTGCGCCAGCTCGCCCGCGCGGGCGTCGCGCTCGGTGCGATCGACACCGGGAGCTTCGTGCTCGCGCACGCCGGGATGCTCGAGGGCTATCGCGCGACGACCCACTGGGAGTCGCTCGAGGGGCTGCGCAGCCAGTTCCCGAAGGTCGCGATCGCGCCGGACTTGTTCGTCGTCGATCGGAACCGCTTCACCTGCGCCGGCGGCACGGCGGCACTCGACATGATGCTGCACGTGGTGCGCCTGAGCCATGGGCATCGGCTCGCGGCCGCGGTCGCCGAGCAGTTCATCTACACGCGGATGCGGGAGCCGCGCGAACATCAGCGCATGGGCAGCGGCGCTCGGCAAGGGCTCACGGATCCCGCGCTCGCGAAGATCGTCGAGACGATGGAAGCGAACCTCGAGGAGCCGGTATCGATCCACGCGCTGTGCGCGGCCGCCGGCGTCCCTGTGCGGCGCTGCGAGCGCGGCTTCCGCCGACAGCTGCGGCTGTCGCCGCGTCGCTATTATTTGAATTTGCGGTTGCAGCGCGCCCGCGCGTTCCTGCAATACACCAGCGCATCCGTGCTCGACACGGCGGTCGCCTGTGGTTTTCGCAACGTCGCGCATTTTTCGCGCGCGTACAAGCTCTGGGCCGGCCTGCCACCGTCGGCCGACCGCGGTCGGATGCACCAGGGAGTAAGACCCATTCTCAGTTGAGGGCGTTCGCGAGCGCAGATTAATCTTTCTTTAAGACACGGGACACGCCAATCGCGCGACAATCGGAGCGGGTTTCAATCTGTGAGGACATCCACGATGAAAGATAAGATCTCTCGCCGAACGCTCCTGAAGGGCGGTCTGATCGCCGGCGCCTGCATTCCCGCGTTCGGTCTGATCGCGGCCGAAGCGCAGGCCGCGGGCCTGACGCCGCTCAGCCCGACCGATCCGACCGCGACCGCGCTCGGCTTCGTGACGAACACCGCAAAGGTCGACGACAAGAAATATCCGACGCACAAGCCGAGCCAGCGCTGCGGCACCTGTGCGCAATACCTCGGCAAGCCGGGCCAAGCGCGCGGCGGCTGCAACATCTTCGCGGGGCACACGGTTCCGGAAGCCGGTTGGTGCTCGGCCTGGGCGCAGAAGCCGTAACGACCTCACGCATTCGCGGCCGATGCCGGCCGCGGTGCCTCGCCCTTGCGGCAGCGCGAACCGGACCTCGACGGAGGTCCGGTTCGTCCTTTCAAACCGCCTCGCGCTCCGCCATCGGCGTCTCGAGCGAGCCGAACACGTCCGCAATCGACAAGCGCCGCATTTCCTGGATCGACAGGATCTGGATGCGCTTCGCGCGCACCCGCAGCACGCCGCGGCGCGCGAGTTCCGAGAAGCAGCGGCTCACGGTCTCGCTGCGCAAGCCGAGGTAGCGCGCGATGTCCTCGCGGCTCATCCCGAGGCGGAATTCGCGCGCGGGAAAGCCCCGCGACTGCATCCGCGTACACAGATTCGACAGGAACCCGGCGACCCGCTCGAGCGCGCCGCGTCCGCGAATCAGCGTCAACAGCTCGCGCGTGCCGCCGCCGCTGCGCGCGATCAACTTGATGAATTCGCCGGTCGCGCTCGGGAATTGCGCGCAGACGCGATAGAACACGCGCCACGGGACCGCGCACACGAACGACGTCTCGACCGCGATGCTGGAGAGCTGGCTCTTCGCGCTCGCCGCGTTCTGCACCGTCAGCAGCTCGCCGGGCAGGCAGAAATTCACGATGGATTCGCGCCCGTCCGAGTCGTCCGTCTCCTTGATGCAGCCGCTGCGCAGCATGTGGAACGCCTCGATCCGCTCGCCCGCGCGGTAGAGCGCGTGGCCGCGCGCGATGCGCACGCAGCGGATGCTGAGCAGCGCCGCCCCGACCGGCGACTCCGCGGTCAAGCGTCCGGGAAAGCACACGCGGCGCAAGCCGCACCACTCGCAATCGCCTCGTCTGGTCTCGCGCATCATCGGCTCGTCCTCGTCCTCGTCGTTGCCGGCTCGGGCTCGGCGCCGGTAGGGCCTCGCCTGCATTGTAATCTGATCCGGATCAGATCGTGCAGCGGGCCGCGACCGTAGGCTTTCCCGATGTCATCGATCCTGAAGTCCTTCACCCCCACACCGGCCGAAAGCGGGATTCGCCCGCTCGCGGCGCGCGCCGCGCTGATCGAACGGCTCGCCCCGGTCGTCCCGCGGCCGGAAATCGAAATCGCACTGCCGCAACTCGAGCGCATCGCCGCGCTGAAGGCGGCGCGGGGCGCCGTCGTCGTCGCGCACAACTACCAGATCCCGCTGATCACCGCGGGAATCGCCGATTTCGTCGGCGATTCGCTCACGATGGCCCGCTACGCCGCGCGATCCTCGGCGCCGGTGATCGTCGTCTGCGGCGTCCACTTCATGGCCGAATCCGTGAAGCTCCTGTGCCCGGAGAAAACCGTGCTGCTGCCGGATTTCAGCGCGGGATGCTCGCTCGCCGCGTCGGTCACGCCGGAGGATATCCGCGCCCTGCGCCGGCGTTATCCGGATTCCCCCGTAGTCGCCTACGTGAATACCTCGGCCGCGGTGAAGGCCGAGTCCGACATCTGCTGCACCTCGGCGAATGCGGTCGCGGTCGCGCGATCCCTCGGCCGACCGCACTTGATCATGGTTCCGGATCGGCATTTGGCCGACTACGTCGCGCGCATGACCGGCCTCGAGGTCGCGTCGTCCGGCGGTCAATGCGAGGTCCACGTCAAATACGCGGGCACCGACATCGAGGCGTATCGCCGGACCACCGGCGCGGTCGTGCTGGCGCACCCGGAGTGCCCGCGCGACGTGCAGGAGCAGGCCGACTTCGTCGGGTCGACCGGAGCGATGGACGAGTACATCGAGACACGGCGACCGCCGCGCGTGCTGCTGCTGACGGAGTGCTCGATGGCCGACAACGTGATGCTGCGCCATCCTCGAATCCAATTCCTGAAGCCCTGCAACCTGTGCGGGTTCATGAAGGCGATCAATCTGGACAACGTCGAGCGGGCGCTCGCGCGGCCGCAAACCGCGATCGAGATCGACCCGGACATCGCCGCGCGCGCCCGCCGCCCGATCGAACGCATGCTCGCGCTGTAACCCGCGATGGAATCCTGGGAAGCCGACATCCTCGTCGTCGGCGCCGGCGCAGCGGGCTTGAGCGTCGCACTGCACGCGGCGCCGCGCCGCGTGCTGCTGCTCGCGCCCGAGGGCCCCGACGCGACCGCGACCTCGCTCGCGAAAGGCGGCATCGCGGCGCCGATCGGCCGCGGCGACTCGGTGGCGTTGCACGCGGCCGACACGCTGAAGGCCGCGGATCATTCGGCGAGCGAGGCGACGATCACGTCGATCGTGTCGGCCGCCGGCGGCGCGATCGACTTCTTGCGCGAAAGCGGCCTGCGCTTCGACGGCGCGACCGACGCGCCGCACCTGCACCTCGAGGCAGGCCATTCGATCCCCCGGATCCTGCACGCGGACGGGGACCGCACCGGCGCGGCGATCCAGCAAGCCCTGTGGGCGCGTACGCGCGAGAGTGCGCACGTGACGATTCGGCGCGACCTCGAGGCGGTGGACCTGCTCACCGGTCCCGACGGGGTCGCGGGGGCGCTCGCGGTGCGCGCCGGTGGCAGCGCCGTCGCGATCCATGCGACCGAGACCGTGCTCGCGACCGGCGGAATCGGGCAATTGTTCGCGGCGACGACGAACCCCCTGCATGCGAGCGGCCACGGCCTCGCGATCGCGCTGGCGCACGGCGCCGCGGTCGCCGGCCTCGAGTTCGTCCAGTTCCACCCAACCGCGTTGCGATGCGACAGCGACCCGCTGCCGCTGCTGACCGAGGCGTTGCGCGGCGCGGGCGCCCGACTGATCGCCGACGGCCGAGCGTTCATGGCGGCGATCGACCCGCGCGGCGACCTCGCGCCGCGCGACGTGGTCGCGCGCGCGGTCTGGAGCGAACAGAGCGCGGGACGCGAGGTAGCACTCGACGCGACCGGGATCTTCCGTTCCGACGCCGGCGCCGAGTTCCCGGGCGCGCTCGCGGCGTGCGTCGCGCACGGCATCGATCCGGCCCGCACGCCGATCCCCGTGACCTGCGCGGCGCATTACCACATGGGCGGGATCGCGATCGACGCGTCGGGCCACACGAGCCTCCCGGGGCTGTGGGCGGTCGGCGAGGTCGCCCACACGGGGTTGCACGGCGCGAACCGCCTCGCGAGCAACTCGCTCCTCGAGGCGGTCGTCGTCGGCAGCGCCGCGGGCCGCGCGCTCGCCGAGGGGCCGCGCCGCGAACGGCGGATCGGGACGCGCCCCGCCGTGCCGGCGCCGTTCGACGCGAGCCGGCCCGAATGGCGGCGCCTGCGCGAGATCCTGTGGTCCGCGATGGGGCCGGTGCGGCGCGATGCGGGTCTCGCGGACGCGCTGCTGCAGCTCGAGCGACTCGAATCGACGCTCGCCCCCGCGCAGCGACCGCTCGCGTTGCGGGTCGCGCTCGCGCAGTCGATGATCCGCGCCGCGCGCGCTCGCCACGAGAGCCGCGGCGCGCACTGGCGCGCGGACTACCCGAACCGCGACCGGCGACGCGACGGCGCCGACGCGCTCGGTATAATGCGCGCTCATTGACCCGATCGACCGGTGAACGCAGTGGATCTGAAGAGCTATATCGTCGACGCGCCGGATTTTCCGCGCCCCGGCATCGTGTTCCGCGACATCTCGCGCCTGCTGCGCGAGCGGTTCGAGGCCACCGTCGACGCGCTCGACGCGCTGCTCGACGCCACCGAATGGGGGCGAATCGACCTGTTGGCCGGGATCGAGTCGCGCGGCTTCGTGCTCGGCGCCGCGCTCGCCGCGCGCCGGCGCAAGGGCTTCGTGCTCGTGCGCAAGCAAGGCAAGCTCCCACCTCCCGTCGTCGACGCCGCGTACGCGCTGGAGTACGGGACCGGCGTGCTCGAGATGCAGCCCGGCCGCGGCCGCGTGCTGATCGTCGACGACGTGCTCGCGACCGGCGGGACGCTGAAGGCGGCCGCGGACCTGTGCGCCCGCGGGGGCTTCGAGGTCGAGGGCCTCGCCGTGCTGATCGATCTGCGTCTCGCCGACGGATTCGCCTGGCGCACACTGCGGCCGCGCGCCGCGATCACCTACTAGCGTTCCTGCGAGCGCGACCGTGGCGACGCTTCCGCGAATCCTGGCGGTGTTCGCGCTCCCGGAGGAATCCGACGGCGCGTTCGAGGCCGCCGGCGTCCCGGTGCTGTACTGCGGCGTCGGCAAGATCAACGCGACGCGCGCCCTGACGCGCGAACTGCTGCGCTACGCGAGCGCGGGCGAGCCATCGCCGCTCGTCGTGAACTTCGGCTCCGCGGGCAGCCGCACCCACGACCCGCATCGCTTCTTCGCCTGCGACCGCTTCGTGCAACGGGACATGGATGCGAGCGGACTCGGCTTTGCGCTCGGCACGACGCCGTTCGATCCGGCGCCGGCGTGCCTGGAGTTCCCGCCGGTGTTCGCATCGCTCCCGTCCGCGACCTGCGGCAGCGGCGACTCGTTCGCGACCGGCGACGTCGGCATCGCCTGCGACGTCGTCGACATGGAGGCCTACGCGCTCGCGAAGGTGTGCTGGCACGAGCGAGCGCCGTTCGGTTGCGTGAAGTACGTCACCGACGGTGCGGACGAGGAGGCCGCGCGGCACTGGCAGGACAACGTCCACAAGGCCGCACTCGAGTTCCTGCGGCTGTACCGGCAGATCGCCGCGCCCGCCGGCTGAGGCCGCGCCGGTCGCGACCCTCAGGCCGCGGCGACCTCGACGAGGCAGTCGTAGAACGTCGGAGCGCGGCCGATGTCGGTGAGCCGCTGGTGCGTGACCTCGTTCGTGTTCGTGCCCGCGATGCCGAACTTGCGCCACCAGACGCCGAGGCCGACGACGACCCCGGGTCGTGCGCGGTCGCTCACCCGCAAGCGGCAGCGATACTCGCCGCGATCATTGAACGCACGCACGATCTGCCCCTCCTCGAGCCGGCGCGCGCCGGCATCGAGCGGATGCATTTCAATGAGCGGCTCGCCCTCGATGCTGCGGAGGCTCCGCACGTTCACGAAGGTCGAATTGAGGAAGTGACGGGCCGGCGGCGAGATCATCGCGAGCGGATAGCGGCGCGCGAGCTCGGGCGCCGAGAGCGCCGATTCGTACGGCGGCACGTACTCGGCCGGGCCGAGCGACGGTGGCGCGAACTGCGCGCGTCCGTTCGCGGTCGGGAATCCGCCGGCGGCGAACGGCGCGTCCGCGACCGGCAGCCGGATCCAGCCTTCGCGTCGCAGGCGCTCGAAGTCGATCGCCTCACCGAAGGCCTGCGAGCCGATCGTCACGTCGTCGTCGCGGAAGCACGGCTCGGTGAATCCGAGCCGCGCCGCGAGCGCGCGGAACACCGCGGTGTTCGGTCGCGCCTCCCCGAGCGGCGCGATCGCCGGTTCGTTCACCAGCACGTAGGCGTGGCCGTAGCTCTTGTGCACGTCGAAGTGCTCGAGCTGCGTCGTCGCGGGGAGCACCAGATCCGCATAGTCCGCGGTATCGGTCTGGAAATGTTCGAGCACGACCGTGAACAGGTCCTCGCGGGAGAAGCCGCGCACGACCTTCGGCGATTCCGGCGCCACCGCGACCGGATTGGTGTTGTACACGACGAGCGCGTCGATCCTCGGACCGAAGTCCGCGGAGGCCTCCGCGAGCAATGCGTCGCCGATCGTGCTCATGTTCACGGTGCGCGGCATCCGGCCCGGAATCAGATCCGGCCGCTGCAAGCGGCGCGAGTCGACCGGCGCGAGGCCCGAGGTGGACAGTAGCAGTCCGCCGGCCGGCTGCCGCCACGCGCCGATCAAGCAGGGCAGGGCGGCGATCAGGCGCACCGCGCTCCCGCCGCCGTGGGTGCGTTGCATCCCGTAGTTCAGCCGAATCGCCGCCGGACGCACGGTCGCGTAGTCGCGCGCGAGGCCGCGCACTTCCTCCGCGCTGATCCCGCACACCGCCGCGGTGCGCTCGGGGGTCCACTCGCGCGCGACCGCGCGCAGTGCCGGCCAGCCCTCGGTGTACGACTCGACGTAGTCCCGATCGATCCAGCCGTGCGCGTCGATCTCGCGGATCAGGCCGAGCGCGAGCGCGCCGTCGGTACCCGGCAGCAAGGCGATGTGCTGATGACACTTGTCGGCGGTCTCGGTGCGACGCGGATCGATGCAGATCAGTTTGGCGCCGGCCCGCTTCGCCTGCTGCGCGAAACTCCAGAAGTGCACGCTCGACGCGATGCTGTTGCTGCCCCAGATGAGGATCACGCGGCTCTCGGCGTAACGCTCGACGTGCATCCCGACGCGGCTGCCGTAGATCGCATCGAGCGCCGCCGCGCCGGCGCTCGCGCAGATCGTCCGGTCGAGCAAGGACGCCCCGAGCCGGTGGAAGAATCGCGCCGACATCGAGTCGCCCTGGACGAGCCCCATCGTCCCGGCGTAGCTGTACGGCAGGATCGCCTCGGGATCGCGCGCGGCGATGCGCTCGAGGCGCGATGCGATCTCGTCGAGCGCCGTGTCCCAGTCGATCCGCTCGAACCGCCCGGCGCCCTTCGGACCGATTCGGCGCAACGGATGCAGCAGGCGCTCGGGATGGTAGGTGCGCTCGGGGTATCTCGCGACCTTGGTGCACAGCGCGCCGTGCGTCGGCGGGTGATCCGGATCCCCCTGCACGCGAACCGCGACGCCATCCTCCACCGTCACGCGGATCGCGCAAGTATCCGGACAGTCGTGCGGGCAAGCGGCGCGGACGAAGCGATTTTCGGTCATCGGTTGCGGTGCCGTGGAACTCGGTCGGGCAAGGATACCACCGCGAGTTCCACGGCATAACGGGTACAATGCGCCGCACTCGAATTCACCGCTGGGGTAGCGATGTCCATGGATTCCACCGCGGCCGCGACGGGCCGCGCCGCCGACGCATTGGTCACCCGACTCGCCGCGCACGGTGTCGAGCGCGTGTTCACGGTCGCCGGCGAGAGCTACCTCGACGTGCTCGACGCGCTGTACGACGAGCGCAACGCGATCGACGTGGTGACCTGCCGTCACGAGGCTGCCGCGGCGAACATGGCCGAAGCGACCGCCAAGATCTCGGGGCGCTGCGCGGTGGCGTTCGTCACGCGCGGACCCGGGCTCACGCACGCGAGCATCGGCGTGCACACCGCGCAGCAGGACGCGACGCCGATGGTGCTGTTCGTCGGCGAAATCCCGCGCGAGGATCGATTTCGCCGCGCGTTCCAGGAAGTCGATCTCTCGATCACGTTCGCGGATCTCGCGAAGGGCGTGCTGCGGATCGACCAGCCGCAGCGCACCGCCGAGATCGTCGATCGCGCGTTCCAGCTCGCGACCGCGAACCGTCCGGGTCCGGTGATCGTCGGGCTGCCCGAAGACGTGCTCGGCGAGTCCGGTGCAAGCGCGACGCGCGAGATCCCCGCGAGCATCGAACTCCCCGCGCCGTCGGACGAACGGGTCCGGGAGATCGGCGCACGCATCGCCGCCGCACGCCGACCGCTCCTCTGGATCGGCGGCAGCGGCTGGACGGCGGACGGCGTCGCCGCCCTACGGCGTTTCGCGGAGACCTGGGACCTGCCGGTGGTGACCGCGTTCCGGCGCAAGGACCACTTTCCGAATGCCTCGACCAGCTACGCGGGGGAACTCGGCCTCGGAACGCCGCCCGACCTCGTCGAGCGGGTTCGCGACGCGGATCTCCTGCTCGTGCTCGGTGCGGCGCTCGGCGACATCGAGACCGGCGGCTATCGCTGGCTCGATCGAACGCGGACCGCCGCGCGCCTGATCCACCTGCACCGCGACGCGGAGACGCTGTCGGCGGTGTTCCCCGCGGGCATCGCCGTGCAGTGCGACGTGAACGCGGCCGCGACCGCGCTCGCCGCGCTCGAGCCGCCGGCGCATGCGCCCCGCGCGTGGTCCGGCTGGACGCGCGCGGCGCACGCCGCGTACGCCGCGTTCATCGAGCCGGTCGAGGTCGTCGGCGATCTGAACCTGTCGCGGGTCTTCCGTCATCTGCGCGCGGAGCTGCCGGAGTCCGCGGTCGTGACGAACGGCGCCGGCAATTACGCCGCCTGGCTGCATCGGTTCTTCGAGCACTGGGTACACAGTACGCAGCTCGCGCCGGGCAACGGCGCGATGGGCTACGCCGTGCCCGCCGCGATCGCCGCGAAGCTCGCGCATCCGGCGCGCGAGGTCGTCTGCGTCGCGGGCGACGGCTGCTTCCTGATGTCCGCGCAGGAACTCGCGACCGCGGCCGCACGCGGCTTGAAGATCCTGTTCCTGGTCGTCAACAATGGCAGCTACGGGACGATCCGCATGCACCAGGAGAGCCGCTTCCCGGGACGCAGCGTCGCGACCGAGCTGCACAACCCGGACTTCGTCGCCTATGCGCGCGCGTTCGGGCTGCGCGCACAGCGCGTCGCGCGCACCGCGGATTTCGCCGCGGCGCTCGCGGAGGCACGCGCCGCACCGGGCCCGGCGTTGATCGAACTCGTGACCTCGGTCGTCGACATCGCGCCCGGGAAACGCCTGCCGGGAGCAGAACGCTGAGCGTCCGCGCCGCGGGCGCCGCCAGGGCGTCGCGGCCTCCGCGGCGGCGTGGGAGGGTTCGGGGATGGAAGAGAGCAAGCGACCGCTGACCGCGTGGTACCTCGTCGGGGTGGTCGCGATGTTGATCGTCCTGCAGCTGCTGTTGACGACGCAGACGCCGGAAACGCTGAGCTACAGCGACTTCAAGACCTTGTTGCAGGCACGCAAGGTCAACGACCTGACGATCGGCGACTCGACGATCGAAGGCACGGTCGACACCGCGGGCATCGCGAAGCTCCTGGCCCCGAAGACGGCCGCCGCGCTCGAAAAGGCCACGGACGAGCACGGTGCGCATCGGTTCCTCACCCGCCGGGTCGAGGATCCCGGGTTGGTCGCCGCGCTGGATGCGGCGAAGGTGCATTACGAAGGCGCCGCCGACAGCCATTGGACCTCGACGCTGTTCGCCTGGTTGATTCCCGGGCTGCTGATCGCCGGGCTCTGGACGATGATGCTACGGCGTACCGACGCGGGCCCCGGCTCGATCGCGCAGATCGGCCACAGCCACGCGAAGGTCTTCGTGCAGAAGGAGACCGGCGTGCACTTCTCCGACGTCGAGGGCATCGACGAGGCGAAGGAAGAGTTGATGGAAGTCGTGCGTTTCCTGAAGGACCCGGAGCGCTACCGTCGCCTCGGCGGGCACATCCCGAAGGGCATCCTGATCGTCGGCGCGCCGGGCACCGGCAAGACCCTGCTCGCGAAGGCGGTCGCGGGCGAAGCGGGCGTGCCGTTCCTGTCGATCAGCGGATCGGAATTCGTCGAGATGTTCGTCGGCGTCGGCGCCGCCCGGGTCCGCGATCTGTTCCAGCAAGCCGAGAAGGTCGCACCGTGCATCATCTTCGTCGACGAACTCGACGCGCTCGGCAAGGCGCGCGGGGTCGCCGGCTACGGCGGCAACGAGGAGCGCGAGCAGACCCTGAACCAGCTGCTCGTCGAGATGGACGGCTTCGACACGAACAGCGGCGTGATGGTGATGGCGGCGACGAACCGGCCGGAGATCCTCGACCGCGCGCTCCTGCGCCCCGGCCGATTCGACCGGCACGTCGCGATCGATCGCCCGGACGTGCGCGGTCGCGAGAAGATCCTGCGCCTGCACGCGCGCAAGTTGGTGTTGGCCGCGGACGTCGATCTCGCCGCGGTCGCGGCGAAGACGCCGGGGTTCGCCGGCGCGGACCTCGCGAACATCGTGAACGAGGCGGCGTTGCACGCGGCCCGCGCGGACAAGAAGGCGGTCGAGATGAGCGACTTCGACAGCGCGATCGACCGCGTGATCATCGGCCTCGAGAAGCGCAATCGCGTGATGAACGCGAAGGAAAAGCAGACCGTCGCCTACCACGAGGCGGGGCACGCGCTGGTCGCCGAGTCCCGTCCGAACGCGGACCGGGTCGCGAAGATCTCGATCATTCCGCGCGGCATCGGCGCGCTCGGCTTCACCCAGCAGCAACCGACCGAGGATCGATACCTCTTGCGGCGCAGCGAGCTGCTCGACCGGCTCGACGTGCTGCTCGGCGGCCGTGCGGCCGAGGAGATCGTGTTCGGCGACGTGTCCACCGGCGCGGAGGACGATCTGCAGAAGGCGACCGACATGGCGCGGCACATGGTCACCCAATACGGGATGAGCGAGCGACTCGGCCAGGCGACCTACGAGGCACCGCGGCACAGCGCGTTCCTCGACTCGCCGGCGCCGCCCGAGCGGTTCGCCTACAGCGAGCACACCGCGCAGCTGATCGACGAGGAGATCGCCCAATTGCTCGACGAGGCGCACCGTCGCGTCGCGACGACGCTCAACGAGCGGCGCGCCCAGCTCGAATCGCTCGCGCAGCGGCTGTTGCGCGACGAGGTCGTCACGCGGGACGCGCTCGACGAACTGCTGACGCCCCCCGCACCGGCGCCCGCTCTCAGGTCCTGAGCACGCCCTCGGGGGGCGCGGGCCGGCTCGGCCGCCACACCAGGATCGCGCCGAGCGCGAGCGCGGCGAACGCCGCGCCGGTGTAGAACGTGTACCCGGCGCCCGCGCGCGCCCAGATCCATCCCGCCAGAGCGCTCGCGACCAGCATCGCGCCGCCGCCGACCAGGTTGAACAACCCGAACGCGGTCCCGCGCAGCTCTGCCGGCGCGGTGTCCGTGACCATCGTCGCGAGCAAGCCCTGCGTCATACCCATGTGCACGCCCCAGAGCGCGACGCCCAGGGTGAGCATCGGCCAACTCCGGCCGCGCGCGAGCGCGAGATCCGCGAGGATCAGCACCGCGAGTCCGGCGCCGAGCAGCCGCGGGTGGCTGATGCGGTCGGCCAAGCGCCCGAACGGGTACGCGCAGAGGGAATACACGACGTTCATCGCGACCATCACGAGCGGGACGTACGCGACCAGCACGCCGTCCTGCTGGGCGCGCAGCAACAGGAACGCCTCGCTGAAGCGGGCGAGCGTGCAGACCCCGCCGACCGCGACGACCCACCAGTACTCGCCGCCGAGACGCCCGATGTTCTCCCGCCGGATCGGATTGCGGCGCGCGCCGTTCGCGGCCGCCGCGGGCTCGGCGACCCCGAACTGGAGCAACGCGACCGCGAGCAGTGCCGGCACCACCGCGACCCAGAACACCGCGCGAAAGCGATCGTGCCACGCAAGCATCAGCGCGACCGCGAGCAACGGCCCGAGGAACGCGCCGATGGTATCGAGCGATTGCCGCAGACCGAACGCGGCCCCGCGCAACTCGCGCGGCGCGATGTCCGCGACCAGCGCGTCGCGCGGCGCACCGCGAATCCCTTTGCCGACGCGGTCGAGGATCCGCGCGCCGAGCACGAGGTGCACCGTCCCCGCGAGTGCGAACAGCGGCTTGGTCAGCGCGGAGAGGCCGTAGCCGAGCACCGCGAGGCGCTTGCGGCGACCGAGGTAGTCGCTCAGCGTTCCGGAGAAGACCTTGACGACCAGCGAGGTCGCCTCGCCGAGCCCTTCGATCACGCCGACGACGAACGCGCTCGCACCGAGCGAGTCGACCAGGAACAGCGGCAGCAGCCCGTGGATCATTTCCGAGGAAACGTCCATCAACAGGCTCACCGAGCCGAGGATCCAGATCGCCCGCGGCAGCGTCGGCCGCGCGGGCGGAGGCGTTTGCAGCATCGCCGGCTCGCAGATCGTGGTATCGGTCGGATGATAGCCGTAAACTGCGGCCGATGAACGTCTACGACTTCTCCGCTCGGCGCATCGACGGAACCGAAGAGCCGCTGGAGCGCCACCGCGGACGGGTGCTGCTGATCGTCAACGTCGCGAGCCGTTGCGGGTTCACGCCGCAATATGCCGGGCTGCAGGCGTTGTACGCGGCGTACCGTGATCGCGGCCTCGAGATCCTCGGCTTCCCCTGCGATCAGTTCGGCCATCAGGAGCCGGACGACGAGGCGGGGATCGCGACGTTCTGCACCACCCGCTACGGCGTCACGTTCCCGATGTTCGCGAAGATCGACGTGAACGGCGCGCAGGCCCACCCGCTCTACGTCTATCTGCAGCGTGCGCGGCCCGGATTGCTCGGCTCGCGCGCGATCAAATGGAACTTCACGAAGTTCCTGATCGACCGCGCGGGTTCGCCGCTCACGCGCTACGCGCCCGCCGAGGCGCCGCAGTCCCTGGCGAAGGACATCGAAGCGGCGCTCGGCTGACCGCCACCGCGGCGGGTCGCGCGTCGCGCCGCCGCATCAACCCTCGGTCGGGGGAAAGCGACTCGCGACGCTGCGATCGGGTCGCGGCAACGGCCCGGCGAGGCGGGCCGCGTGCGCATCGAGGTGCGCCTCGGCCGGCGCGACCACCCGCCCATAGAGCCGCCGACAGGTGTCGTACGCGAGGATCCCGGGCCACTGCGGCGGCAACAATTCCCGCGGGAGCAGGGGATCGCGCAGATGGATCTTCCGATACTCGTGGATCAGCAAGGTGCGCACGACGAACGCGACCGACGGCGAGAGCGGTTCCGCGCGCGCGAGCGCTCGCGCCACCGCCTCGTAGCGCCGGATGAAGTGCCGGTAGCGCAACGCGAGATCCGTCAATTCCCAGCCCTGACGCACGATCCGCTCCCGCTCCGGGCCGGCGATCGCACCGCCCGCGGTCTCGAGCAGCAGCGGCGCCCGCGCGAGCCCGGCGGCCGCCAGGCACGCACGCACCGCCGCAGGGCTCGCGGTCGGATGCGCGAGCACGCCGGCCGCGAGTTCGCCGAAGCCGATCCAGCGAAGTTGGCGCCGCACCGCGTCGCGCCCGGCCGCCGCACCGCCCGGCAGCACGACCAGCGTCCACGCGCCGTTCCAAGGACCGGGAGGACCGGAGTAGATCCGCGCGGTCGCCTCGACGAACCGCGCACGCCCCCGCGCCGAGAGCCGGTACTCGCTGCGCCGCCCGAGCCGGCGGCTCGCGAGCCAGTCCTCGTGCACCAAGCGCGCGACGGACGTCCGCACCAGGCGTTCGGTCAAGCCGAACGGCGCCATCAAATCGATCAGGCTGCCGAGCGCGATCGCGCCGCCGCGCGGCGCGAGCGCATCGCCGAACACGGTCACGATCAGCGAGCCCCCGCGCAACGGCCGTTGCCGGCGAAACGCGGCGAGTAGTGTGGCGACGCGGCGCGGAATTCGATCGCGGCTCGACTCGGGCATCGGCGCATTCTGACACAGAAATGGTTGTCATCCGTATTTTCGCGTGTCACACTTGCCCGGTCGGCACGATCCGGGGGAAGCGCAGATGTACACCCAGGGGCTCAACGAACTGGCGGCACGACCGCTCGCGGCGGGACAGGAGAATCCGGAGCTGTTGCGCCGGTTCGAGGCGCGGATCGACGCGGAAGAGAAGATCGAGCCGAAGGACTGGATGCCGGAGGCGTACCGGCAAACCTTGATCCGGCAGATCTCCCAGCACGCGCATTCGGAGATCGTCGGCATGCTGCCGGAAGGCAACTGGATCACCCGCGCGCCGTCCCTGCTGCGCAAGTCGATCCTGATCGCGAAGGTCCAGGACGAAGGCGGTCACGGCGCCTACCTGTACTCGGCCGCGGAGACGCTCGGGATCTCGCGCGCGGAGCTCGTCGACCAGCTGCTGTCGGGCGCCGCGAAGTACTCGAGCATCTTCAACTATCCCACCTTGACCTGGGCCGACGTCGGCGCGATCGGCTGGCTCGTCGACGGCGCCGCGATCATGAACCAGATCCCGCTGTGCCGCTGCTCGTACGGGCCATACTCGCGCGCGATGATCCGGGTCTGCAAGGAAGAGAGCTTCCACCAGCGCCAGGGGTACGATCTGATGCTCAAGCTCGCGCGCGGGTCGGCCGCCCAGCGCGCGATCGCGCAGGACGCGCTGAACCGCTGGTGGTGGCCGTCGCTGATGATGTTCGGGCCTCCGGACACGGCGTCGCCGCACACCGCGTTGTCGGTGCGCTGGAAGATCAAGCGATTCACGAACGACGAGCTGCGGCAGAAATTCGTCGACTTCACCGTTCCGCAAGCGCGCTTCCTCGGACTCGAGATCCCGGACCCGGCGCTGCGCTGGGACGCCGAACGCGGCCAGCACGTCCACGGCGAGATCGACTGGAGCGAATTCCAGGACGTCGTGCGCGGCAACGGTCCGTGCAACCAGGACCGGCTGCAGGCGCGGCGCGATGCGCACGAGTCCGGTCGTTGGGTCCGCGAGGCGGCGCTCGCGCACGCGGCGAAGCACGCCCGCGCGGCGGCCGCCTGACACCGGGCGACGACGCCAACCTTCACGGAGACCCCGATGCAACCCAAACCCGATTGGCCGCTCTACGAGATCTTCGTCCGCGCGCGCGGCGGGCTCGATCACAAGCACGTCGGCAGCGTTCACGCGGCGGACGCGTCGATGGCGATGGAGCATGCCCGCGACGTCTATACCCGCCGGCAGGAGGGCGTCAGCGTCTGGGTCGTACGGTCGACGGACATCGTCGCGTCGGACCCGGACGAGGCCGACGCGCTGTTCGAGCCGGCGCGGGACAAGATCTATCGCCATCCGACGTTCTACGACATTCCGAAAGAGGTCGAGACGCTGTGAGCGCGACCGGCGAGATCGCGCCGAGCCGGGACGCGTCGAGGGCGCAGCTGGAGTACTTGCTGCGCCTCGGCGACACGTCGCTCGTGCTCGCGCAGCGCCTCGGCGAATGGATCGGCCACGCGCCGGCGATCGAGGAAGACCTCGGGCTCGCGAACACGGCGCTCGATCTGCTCGGCCAGGCGCGCTTGTTGCTCGCCTATGCCGGCGAGGTCGAGGGGCGTGGGCGCGGCGAGGACGATCTCGCGTTCCTGCGCGAGGAAGCCGAGTACCGTAACGCGACGCTCGCGGAGATGCCGAACGGCGATTTCGGCGACACGATCGTGCGACAGTTGTTGATCGACGCGTATCAGGTGCCGCTCTACGAACGGCTCGCGGGCTCCCGCGATCCGCGGCTCGCCGAGATCGCGGCGAAGGCGCTGAAGGAATCCCGCTATCACCTGCGCTACAGCGCCGGTTGGGTCGTGCGCCTCGGCGACGGGACCGAAGAGAGCCACACGCGCGTGCAAGCCTCGCTCGAACGGCTCTGGCCGTACACGCTCGAACTGTTCGACGCGGACGAGATCGACCGCGGCGTACTCGCGTCCGGGGTCGGGCCGGACCTGGCAGCGGTGCAGGGGGAATGGTCGGCCCGGATCGACGCGGTGCTCGCCGAGGCGACCCTCGCGCGACCCGCCGCGCCGCGCTACCGCTGGTACGGCAAGCAGGGCCGCCACAGCGAGCACCTCGGCCACCTGCTCGCCGAGATGCAGCACCTGCCGCGCATCCATCCGGGAGCGCGATGGTGAACGCCGGCGGCGTCGACGTCGTACGCGAGACCCCGTCGACCCGGGTCGCGCGCGCGCGAGCGGTGCTCGAGACGGTGCCGGATCCGGAGATTCCGGTGCTGAGCGTGGTCGACCTCGGCATCGTCCGCGACGTCGACGCGCTCGCCGACGGCAGCTTGCGCGTCGGCCTGTCGCCGACCTACTCGGGATGTCCCGCGACCGCGACCATCCGCGAGGACGTCGCCGCGGCGCTCGAGCGCGCGGGACTCGGTCCGGTCCGGGTCGTCGACGTGCTGTCGCCGGCCTGGTCGAGCGACTGGATCAGCGAGGAGGGCCGGCGCAAGCTCCTGGAATACGGGATCGCGCCGCCGACGCGCGTCGATGCGCCGCGCCTCCCCGTGGCCTGTCCGCGCTGCGGCTCGGTCGACACCGAGCGCCTCAGCGAATTCGGCTCGACGCCGTGCAAGGCGCTGTACCGCTGCCGCGCATGCCAGGAACCCTTCGATCGATTCAAGTGCCTCTGAGCCCTCGAGAGCGCCCCCAATGCTGAGTTTCCACTCCTTGACGCTGCTGCGCCGCGAACCGATCGCGGAGGACGCGTTCGCCCTCGACTTGCGGCCCGATCCGGCGCTGCGCGAGGCGTTTCGATTCGAACCCGGGCAGCACCTGCCGGTGCGGGCGACGCTCGGGGGCCGGGAGCTGCGCCGGACCTACTCGATCGTCGGATCCGCCGGCGACGCGCTGCGGATCGCGGTCCGGCTGCAAGGCGAGATGTCGCGGTATCTCGCCGAGGGCCTCGCGATCGGCGATCGCCTCGAAGCGATGGAGCCGACCGGCCGGTTCCGCCCGACGCTCGACGCAGCGCGCTCGCGCTCGGTCGTCGCGTTCGCCTCGGGCAGCGGGATCACGCCGGTGTTGCCGATCCTCGAGACGATCCTGCGCGTCGAACCCGGCTCGGACGCGATGCTCTTCTACGGGAACCGTTCGCTCGCGCGCACGATGTTCGTCGATGAACTGCTCGCGCTGAAGAATCGCCACCTCGGGCGGTTCGTGGTGCATTTCTTGATGAGCCGCGAACCGCAGGACGTCGAATTGTTCAACGGCCGGCTGGACGGCGCGAAGTTGCGCGAGCTCGCGGCGAGCGAATTCGATCCGCGCGCGATCGACGAGTACTTCGTGTGCGGACCCGGCGCGATGGTCAAGGATCTCTCGGCGGCCTTGCGCGAGCTCGGGGCGGGCGGCAAGATCCACGTCGAGCGCTTTTCGACGCAGACCGGCGCGGCGCCCGAGCGACCGGCAGCCGCCGTCGGCGGCGCGACCGCGCCGAGCGCCGCGCACACCGAGGTCCTGGTCACGATCGACGGCCGGCGTCGCGCGTTCCGGATGTCCCCGGAGGAGCGCATCCTCGACGCGGCCGAGCGGGCCGGTCTCGCGTTGCCGTTCTCCTGCCGGTCCGGCGTCTGCTCGACCTGCCGGGCGAAGCTCGTCGCGGGCACCGTCGAGATGGAGCGCAATCAGGCGCTCGAGGACTGGGAGGTGCAGGCGGGCTTCATCCTGTGCTGCCAGGCGCGACCGACCAGCGCGCGGGTCGAGATCAGCTACGACGAGAAGTGAGCGGCGATGGGTTACGAACACATCCTCTACGAGTCGAACGCGGCGATCGCGCGGCTCACGCTGAATCGGCCGGACAAGCTCAACGCGTTCACGACCGCGATGCACGCCGAGGTGCGGGACGCGCTCGCGCGCACGCGCACCGATGGCTCGCGGGTGCTCGTGGTCACCGGCGCCGGTCGCGGCTTCTGCGCGGGCCAGGACCTCGCGGACCGTGCGGTCGCGCCCGGTGAGCGTCGGGTCGATCTCGGCGAGTCGATCGAGAAGCACTACGCGCCGCTCGTGCTCGCGCTGCGCCGCCTGCCGATGCCGGTAATCGCCGCGGTCAACGGCGTCGCCGCCGGCGCCGGTGCCAACCTCGCGCTGTGCTGCGATCTGGTGATCGCGGCGCGCAGCGCGAGCTTCGTCCAGGCCTTCGCGAAGATCGGCTTGCTGCCGGATTCCGGCGGCACCTGGACCTTGCCGCGTCTGGTCGGCAACGCGCGCGCGCTCGGCTTGACGATGCTCGGCGACAAGCTGGGCGCGGCGGAGGCGGCGGAGTGGGGGCTGATCTGGCGCTGCGTCGACGACGCGGAATTTCCCGCCGCCGTCGAGGCGCTCGCGACGCGGCTCGCGGCCGCGCCGACGCTCGCGCTCGCCCGCACGAAGCAAGCGATCTACGGCGCCTGGGAACGATCGCTCGCGGCGCAACTCGACCTCGAGCGCGACGCTCAGCGCGAACTCGGCGCGTCCGACGACTACGCCGAGGGCGTCGCCGCGTTCCTCGCCAAACGGCCACCCCGCTTCGTCGGGCGTTAGTCCAAAGGAGCGACCCGCGATGAACGACACGACCCCGCCCGATGCGCAGGCGATCGCCGAACGGGCCGCGGCTGCGATGTTCGCCGACGACCGCGCGTCCCAGTCGCTGGGGATGCGCATCGTCGCGATCGCGCCCGACGAGTGCCGGATCGCAATGACCGTCCGTGCGGACATGGTCAACGGGGTCGGGACCTGTCACGGCGGGATCCTGTTCACGCTCGCCGACAGCGCGTTCGCGTTCGCGTGCAATTCCGACGGCGCAACCACGGTCGCCGCCGGCGCGAGCATCGACTTCCTTTCGGTCGCGCGCGCCGGCGACGAGTTGACCGCGACCGCGCGCGCGCTGTGGCGCGGCCGGCGCGCGGGTTTGTACGACGTCTCGGTCGTCGATCAACGCGGGATCGTCGTCGCGACCTTTCGCGGCCGGTCGTACCGGCTCTCGGAGCGCGACCCGCGCAAGAAGGAGAATCCATGATAGAGGCCTACATCTGCGACGCGATCCGGACCCCGATCGGTCGCTACGGCGGGGCACTCGCGCCGGTGCGCACCGACGACCTCGCGGTCGTCCCCCTGCGCGCGTTGATGCAGCGGAACGCGGGCGTCGACTGGAGCGCGGTCGACGACGTGATCCTCGGTTGCGCGAACCAGGCGGGCGAGGACAATCGCAACGTCGCGCGGATGGCGGCGCTCCTCGCCGGTCTGCCGAAAGAGATCCCCGGCGTCACGATCAACCGGCTGTGCGGCTCCGGTCTCGACGCGGTCGCCGGCGCCGCGCGGATGATCCGCACCGGCGAAGCCGAGTTCGTCGTCGCCGGCGGCGTCGAGAGCATGAGTCGCGCGCCGTACGTGGTCGGCAAGGCGACGAGCGCCTACTCGCGCGACGTGCAGATGCACGACACCACGATCGGCTGGCGCTTCGTGAACGCCGCGATGAAGGCGCAATACGGGATCGACTCGATGCCGGAGACGGCCGAGAACGTCGCCGCGGAGTTCGGCGTCTCACGGGCGGACCAGGATGCGTTCGCGCTGCGCAGCCAGCAGCGCGCGCTGCGAGCTCAGGCGGACGGCACGCTCGCGGCCGAGATCACCCCGGTCTCGATCGCGAGCCGCAAGGGCCCCGCGGTCGCGGTCGACCGCGACGAGCACCCCCGCGAGACCTCGCTCGAGGCGCTCGCGAAGCTCGGTACGCCGTTTCGCACCGGTGGTTCGGTGACGGCGGGGAACGCGTCCGGCGTGAACGACGGCGCGTGTGCGCTGCTGATCGCGAGCGAGGCGGGGGCGCGCCGGCACGGTCTCGTCCCGCGCGCGCGCATCGTCGGCGCCGCGGTGGCCGGGGTCGAGCCGCGGCTCATGGGCATCGGGCCCGTGCCCGCGACCCGCAAGCTCCTCGCGCGACACCATCTCGCGATCGACGCCATCGACGTGATCGAACTCAACGAGGCGTTCGCCGCGCAGGCGCTCGCGGTGCTGCGGCAGCTCGGGCTGCCGGACGATGCGCCGCACGTGAATCCGAACGGCGGCGCGATCGCGCTCGGACACCCGCTCGGGATGAGCGGTGCGCGACTCGCGACGACCGCGACCTACCAGCTCGGCCGCAGCGGCGCGCGCCACGCGCTGTGCACGATGTGCATCGGGGTCGGCCAGGGCATCGCGTTGTTGCTCGAGCGCGTGCGGTGAGCGATCCGGCGATCCGCGTCCGTGACGAGAGCGGGATCGGCGTCGTCGAGATCGACCACCCGCCGGTGAATGCGCTCGCGCGTCCGGTGCGCGCCGCGCTGCTGGAGGCGATCGAACGCCTCGCGCACGACCCGGCGGTGCAGGCGATCGTGATCCACGGCTGCGGCCGTCATTTCATCGCCGGCGCCGACGTCCGCGAGTTCGACGCTCCGCCCGCCGAACCCTTGCTCCACGAGGTGCTGAATCGCGTCGAGGCGCTCGACAAGCCGGTGATCGCCGCCTTGCACGGGACGACCCTCGGGGGCGGCGCGGAGCTCGCGCTCGCGAGCCACTATCGCTGCGCGACGCCCGACCTGTCGTTCGGCTTTCCCGAGATCAAGCTCGGACTCCTGCCGGGCGCCGGCGGCACGGTGCGTCTGCCGCGCCTGGTCGGCATCCGACGCGCGCTCGAATTGATGACGAGCGGCACCCCGATCGGGATCGCCGCCGCGCGCGAGCTCGGTCTCGTCGACCACGAACTGCGCGGCGACGTGCTCGCGGGCGCGGTCGCGTTCGCGCGCGAGCGGATCGCCGCGGGGGCTCCGCCGCGCCGCACGACCGACCTGCCGATGCCGGCTCCGGAGTCGCCGACCGTGTTCGCGGACGCTCGCGCCGCGTTGTCGGCGGCCGCGAGGCGCGTCCCGGCGAGCGAGGCGATCATCGCCGCGGTCGAGGCCTCGGCCTCTCAGTCTTGGCGAGCGGCGCTCGCGGCCGCGCGCGAACGCTTCGATGCCTGCCGGCGCTCGACCGAGTCGCGCGCGCTCCGCCACTTGTTCTTCGCGGAGCGGGTGCCCCCGCCGGCGGGCACGCCGCAACCGGTCGCGACCGTCGGTGTCGTCGGCGCCGGCACGATGGGCAGCGGCATCGCGATCGCGGCGGCGGCCGCCGGACTCGAGGTCACGTTGGTCGATGCCCAGGACGCCGCGCTCGCCGCCGGCCTCGGGCGCATCGAGCGGCACTTCGCCGACGCGCAACGCAAGGGGCGTCTCGACGCGGCGGGCGCCGCGGCGGCCACGGCGCGCGTCCGGGGTGCGACGACCCTCGAGGCGCTCGCGCCGGTGGATCTCGTGATCGAAGCGGTCTTCGAGAGCCTCGAGGTCAAGCGCGGGGTGTTCGCCGAACTCGGGCGGGCGTGCCGTCCCGGCGCGGTGCTCGCGACCAACACCTCGACGCTCGACGTCGACGCGATCGCGGCGGCGAGCGGCCGACCCGCGGACGTCGTCGGCATGCACTTCTTCAGCCCGGCGCAGGTGATGCGGCTACTCGAGATCGTCCGTGGCCGCGACACCGCGCCGGCGGTGCTCGCGACCGCGTTCGCGCTCGGCAAGCGCCTCGGCAAGATCGGCGTGGTGGTCGGCAACGGATTCGGCTTCGTCGGCAACCGGATGCTGTACGCCTACGGTCGCGAGAAGGAACTGATGATGCTGGAGGGCGCGACGCCGATCGAGATCGATCGCGCGCTCGAGACGTTCGGGATGGCCATGGGCCCGAACGCGGTCGGCGACCTCGCCGGGCTCGACATCGGCTACGCGGTGCGCCGCGGCTGGCGGGAACGGCCGGACGATCCGCGCTTCTACCGGGTCTCGGATCTGCTCGTCGAGCAAGGACGGCTCGGCCAGAAGAACGGCCGCGGTTTCTATCGCTACGAGCCTGGCGGGCGACGCGGCACGCCCGACCCGGAGGTCGACGCGCTGATTCGCGCCGAAGCCGAGCGCCTCGGGATCGCGCGCCGCGCGATCGGCGCGGACGAGATCGTCGAGCGCTGCATGCTGGCGTTGATCGACGAGGGCGTCCGGTTGCTCGAGGAGGGCATCGCCGCGCGCGCCTCCGACATCGACCTCGTGTGGTGCCACGGCTACGGATTTCCGCGCGAGCGCGGCGGCCCGATGTTCTACGCCGACACGCTCGGCCTCGGCCACGTGCTGGAACGGATCCGTTGCTACGCGAGGACCCGCGGCCCGCGGTACTGGACGCCCACGGCGAGCCTCGAACGGCTCGCGCGTGACGGCGGGCGGCTCGCCGACGAACCGTCGGCGCCCACGACCTCGGCAACCGGGCGAGGGTGAACCGATGCGGCTCGACAGCTACGTTCTCGGCGAATGGCGCTTCGGTCGGGGCGACGGAAGCGCACTGCGCGACGCGACCACCGGCGAGGTCGTCGCCCGCGCGAGCACCGACGGGTTCGACCACGGCGCGATCCTCGACCATGCGCGCCGCGTCGGCGGTCCCGCGCTGCGCGCACTCACGTTCCACGAGCGCGCCGCGATGCTGCGCACGCTCGGCAAGCGGCTGCTCGAGATCAAGGAAGAGTTCTACGAGCTGTCGGTCCGCACCGGCGCGACCCGCACGGACTCCTGGGTCGACATCGATGGCGGCATCGGCACGATGCTGGTGTTCGCGTCGAAGGGCGCGCGGGAACTGCCGAACGCGCGCGTCTACCTCGACGGCGACGTCGAGGGTCTGTCGAAACGCGGCACCTTCATGGGTCAACACCTGTGCGTGCCGCTCGAGGGGGTCGCGGTCCAGATCAACGCGTTCAATTTCCCGGTCTGGGGGATGCTCGAGAAGCTAGCGCCCGCGATCCTCGCCGGAGTCCCGGTGGTCGTGAAGCCGGCGACCGCGACCTCGTACCTGACCCAGCGCGTCGTGCGGCGAATCCTCGAGCACGGCGTGCTGCCGCCCGGCGCGTTGCAATTGTTGTGCGGCAGCGCCGGGGATCTGTTCGATCACCTCGACTGCCAGGACGTCGTGTCGTTCACCGGCTCGGCGAGCACCGCCGCGACGCTGCGCACGCACGCCGCGGTCGTGCGCCATTCCGTACGCTTCATCGCCGAGACCGACTCGCTGAACTCCTCGATCCTCGGCCCCGACGCGGCGCCCGGTACGCCGGAATTCGATCTCTACGTCGCCGAGGTGGTGCGCGAGATGACCGCGAAGGCCGGGCAGAAATGCACCGCGATCCGCAAGGCGATCGTACCGATGGACTTCGCGGACGCGGCCGCCGCGGCGATCGCCGCGCGGCTCGAGCAGATCGTGGTCGGCGACCCGCGGCTCGCGGAGGTGCAAATGGGCCCGCTCGCGAGCCGTGAGCAACGCACCGAGGTGCTCGCCAGGATCGAGGCGCTGCGCGCGGGGGCGGATCCGGTGCGCGCACCGTCGGGGACGCTGCGCGTGCGGGGCGCCGATGCGAGCCAGGGCGCGTTCGTCGCACCGCTGCTGCTGCGCTGCCGGGACGACGCGTCCGCCGACGTGATCCACACGATCGAGGCCTTCGGCCCGGTCGCGACGGTCGTACCGTACCGGGAGATCGGCCAGGCGATCGAGCTCGCGCGGCGCGGCGAAGGAAGCCTCGCCGGCTCGGTGTTCACCGCGGACCCGACGATCGCGACCGAACTCGTGCTGGGCCTCGCGCCCTACCACGGCCGAGTGCTGGTGGTCGACCGTCACTGCGCCGCGGAGTCGACCGGGCACGGGTCGCCCCTCGCGCCGCTCGTGCACGGCGGACCCGGCCGCGCGGGCGGCGGCGAAGAACTCGGCGGGCTGCGCGGCGTGCTGCACTACCTGCAGCGCGTCGCCGTGCAGGGATCGCCGGACGTGCTGACCGCGGTCGGCGGACGCTGGGTCCGCGGCGCGCGCGAGCGCGATCCGGGGCGGCATCCGTTCCGCAAACCCTTCGGCGAGCTCGCGATCGGCGATACGTTCCGCTCCGGCGCGCGCGAGGTCACGCTCGCCGACATCGAGGCGTTCGCGGCGCTGACCGGGGACCGCTTCTATGCCCACATGAGCGACGCCGACGCGGCCCGCAACCCCCTGTTCGGCGGCCGGGTCGCGCACGGCTACTTCTTGATATCGGCCGCGGCCGGCTTGTTCGTCGATCCGGACTACGGGCCGGTGCTCGGCAACTACGGTCTCGACGGCCTGCGCTTCGTGAAGCCGGTGAAGCCCGGCGACAGCATCCAGGTCCGGCTCACCTGCAAGCACAAATCGCTGCGCGCCGACAAGGGCTGGGGCGAGGTGCGCTGGGACACCGAGATCACCAACCAGCAGGGCGAGACGGTCGCGGCCTACGACGTGCTGACCATGGTCAGCGTGTACGCGGTCCCCGACGCGGCGCGTTGAGTCCGTCGGCGTCGGCCCCTGCGAGGAGTATCGAATGAGCGCGAGCGCCGACCCGACGCAGTACCGGACGAACTACGCGAGCCTCGGCTTCGAGGTGCCGTCGCCCGGCGTCCTGGAAATCGTGATCTCGAACCCCGGACGGCACAACGCCGCGTCCGAGTCGATGCACGGTGACCTCGCCCGCATATGGCGCGAGATCGACCTCGACGACGCGGTGCGCGCGGTGCTGATCCGCGGCGCCGGCGAGCATTTCTCCGCGGGTGGCGACTTCGCGATGATCGAGCGCATGATCGAGGACGAGGCGACGCTCGTGCGCGTGTGGAAGGAGGCGAGCGATCTCGTCTACAACCTCGTGAACTGCTCGAAGCCGATCGTGTCGGCGATCCGCGGCTCCGCGGTCGGCGCGGGCCTCGCGGTCGCGCTGCTCGCGGACGTATCGGTCGCCGGGCGCGGCGCGAAGATCCTCGACGGCCACACCCGGATCGGCGTCGCCGCCGGCGACCACGCGGTGATGATCTGGCCGCTGCTGTGCGGCCTCGCGAAGGCGCGCTACCACTTGCTGACGAACCGGCCGATCTCGGGCGAGGAGGCCGAGCGGATCGGACTGGTCGCGCTGTGCGTCGACGATGCGGCGGTACGCGACACCGCGCTCGGCATCGCGGTGGATCTCGCCGCCGGCAGTGCGACCGCGATGCGTTGGACGAAGCATGCGCTCAACAACTGGCTGCGGCTCGCGGGTCCGAGCTTCGATGCGTCGCTCGCGCTCGAGTTCCTCGGCTTTCGTCTGCAGGACGCGCGTGACGGGCTCGCGGCCATCCGCTCGCGGGGCCGCTGAGCCGATTCCGCCTCAATCGCGCCGCGCGCGGCGCGCCGGCCCGACCCGCAACGTCGCGGGCACGCCGAACGCCGCCGCGAGGTCCCGGCGAGCGCGGCGCCCGACGTCCAAGCGCCGGCAGTTCACGATCGCGAGGCGGAACCCGCCCGGGGGCATCGCGTGCGCCCGCGGCGGTCGCGTCTCGTCGAACGGAATCTGCACGCTCAGCACCGCCGTGCGCCGACGGATCGCCGCGACCCGGTCCGGGGGCGGATGACGATAGCGCCGCCCGTGCGGCCCGAACAGCACGACGCTGTAGCCGTCGACGCGCGCGGGCTCCGCGAAGCACCAGCGGCGCCGCGCGTACAGACGCACCACCGCATCGACCCAACCGGGCCCGTAGAGATCCGGCCATTGGTCGGCGAAGCGCAGGTGCGCCTCGATGATCCGTTCGCCGATCGTCTCGAGATTCAGCATCCCCGTGTAGCCCACGAGGTGCGCTTCGGTCCACGCGCGGCAATACGCCGCGAGCGCGGGTCGGGGCGCGGCCTCGATCACCCAGTGATCGAAGGTCCCGTGCGGGCCGGGCCGCCCGACCGCGTGTCGCAGCCAGCGCACCGTCCCGTTCTGCACCGCGAGGTCGGTGCTCACGTGCACGCCGGTGAGCAGACTCATCCACAGGTGGCCCGGCCGCTGATGGCGGGCGTAGGCGCGCGCATCGGCGAGCACCCGGCTCTCGAGACCCATGCCGCGCAGGTTCACGATCGGCTTGCTGAACACCGGATAGCCGCGCGGCGCGACACCGTGCGGAGCGCATTCGATGCCCTGCGATTCGGCGATCCGCAGCTTGTCGTAGACCCAGCGGTGGCGCGGCTGCAGCGTCCACGCATCCGCGTCGTCGGTCGGTATCGACACGTCGGTGGGACAGGCGACGGCCTCGAAGTATTGCCGTCGCCAGGGGTCGCGTTCGATGATCGGCATGGCGCGCGGGCCGGCGTTCGCTAGGGGAGTGCGCGTCCCCGCTCAGCCGCCGCGGCGAGCGCGTTGGTCGAGGATGCGGCGTGCCTTGCCGCCGGACCGCTCGATGCCTTGCGGGCCGACGGGCGTCACCTTCGCAGTCACGCCGACGTATGCCTTGATCTGATGCCGCAGCTCCGCGGCGACCGTCTCGAGCCCGCCGGTCGACAGCTCGCCCCAGGCCTCGGCGCGCACCTCGACCTTCACCTCGAGCTCGTCGAGATGGCCCTCGCGGGTGACGATCAACTGATATTGCGGCGTCAGTTGCGGCACGCGCAGGATCAGCTCCTCGACCTGGGTCGGGAACAGGTTCACGCCGCGGATGATCAACATGTCGTCGCTGCGCCCGCTGATCCGGTCCATGCGACGCATCGAGCGGGCCGTCGGCGGCAGCAGCCGCGTGAGGTCCCGCGTGCGGTACCGGATCACCGGCAGCCCTTCCTTCGTGAGCGAGGTGAACACGAGCTCGCCGAGTTCCCCGTCCGGCAACGGCCGCCCGGTCTGCGGGTCGACGATCTCGGGATAGAAATGGTCCTCCCAGATCACCGGACCGTCCTTGGTCTCGACGCATTCGCTCGCGACCCCCGGGCCCATCACTTCCGACAGGCCGTAGATGTCGAGCGCGTCGATGCCCGCGGTGGACTCGATCTCCTCGCGCATCGCGTTCGTCCACGGCTCGGCGCCGAAGATCCCGATTTCCAGCGAGGAACCCCGCGGGTCCCGGCCCTGGCGCAGCATCTCCTCCAGCAGCACCAGCATGTAGGAGGGCGTGACCATGATGATCCGCGGTTGGAAGTCCGCGATCAGCTGCACCTGCCGCTCGGTCTGGCCGCCCGACACCGGAACCACGGTGCAGCCGAGCCGTTCGGCGCCGTAGTGCGCGCCGAGCCCACCCGTGAACAGACCGTAGCCGTAGGCGACGTGCACGATGTCGCCGGGCCGGCCGCCGGCGGCGCGGATCGAGCGCGCGACCAGCGTCGCCCAGACGTCGATGTCGCGGGCGGTATAGCCGACCACGGTCGGCTTGCCGGTCGTGCCGCTCGACGCGTGCACCCTGACGATGCGTTCGCGCGGCACCGCGAACAACCCGAACGGGTAATGCTCGCGCAGGTCGGCCTTCGCCATCATCGGAAATTTCGCGAGGTCCGCGAGCTCGCGCAGGTCCGACGGGTGCACGCCCGCGTCGTCGAAGCGGCGCCGGTAGTGCTCGACGTTCTCGTAGGCATGCCGCACGGCGCCACGCAGCCGCTCGAGCTGCAGCGCGCGAAGCTCGTCGAGACTCGCGGTCTCGATCGGCTCGAGATCCGCGGGATGGTGCGAACGCGACATCGGTGATGCCTCCCCCCGGGGCGCGACGTTGCCGGTAGTGTAGCGGAATCGGGTGCGCTGCTGGCCAAGTGCACGCGGCGATTGTAGACTCGAAGACATTCGCAGCTGACCCCACGAGCACACGCCATGCGCGCTCCGACGACCGCGATTCTTCGATGCGACCTCCGCGGCGTAGGCCGCTCCCGAGGGCTGCGCGCGCTCGCCGTGCTCGCCGGCTGGCTCGGTGCCGCGATGCTCGCGAGCGCGACGCCCGCACGCACCCGGCCGGCGGCACTGCCATCGGACGTCGGCCGTCATCCGACGGTCGCGGTGCTGCCGACGCCCGCGTCGAAACACTGGGTCTGGGTCAACGATTTCGTGTTCCCGCACATGGCGGACGGGACCGCGCACCTCGTCGACGGCGATACCGGCCGCTATCTCGGCACCTTGAGCACCGGCTACAGCTATTCGCACCTCGTACTGTCCCCGGACGGCCGCTGGATCTACTCGCCGGAGACGTATTTCTCGCGGGGCACCCGCGGCAAGCGCACCGACGTCGTCACGATCTACGACGCGCGCACCCTCGATCCGGCCGGCGAGATCCGCATTCCGCCGAAGCGGGCGTCGGACATGCCGGTGATGGGCGACGTCGCGTTGACCGACGACGCACGGTACCTGCTGATCTACGACTTCAATCCCGCGCAGAGCATCACGGTCGTCGACATGAAGACGCGCCGCTTCCTGCGCGAGATTCCGATCCCGGGCTGCGCGTTCGCCTATCCGTCGGGACCGCGATCGTTCTTCTCCGTCTGCGGCGACGGGTCGGTCGTGCTGATCGATCTCGCGCGCGATGGCAAGGTCGTGCGCCACCACACCGATCAATTGCTGCCGATGGGCGCGGATCCGGTCACCGAGAAGCCGGTTCGGGTCGGCGACGTGTGGTATTTCGTGACTTTCGACGGACGCATCGTGCCGCTCGAGGTGAAGGATGGGCGAGCCGTCGTCGAACCGTCCTGGTCGCTGACGACCGCGGCGGAGCGCGCGCAGGGCTGGCGCCCCGGCGGCTTGCAACAGCTCGCGGTCAGCGTGCCCTTGCACCGCCTGTACGCGATCATGCACCAGGGCGACCTCACGACGCACAAGGATCCGGGCAAGACGGTCTGGGTCTACGACCTCGCGACCCACCGGAAGGTGCAGGAGATTGCGTTGAAGCGCCTCGCGAGCTCGATCCAGGTCACGACCGACGCCGCACCGCTGCTGTTCACGGTGTTCATCGACGGTCCGGATCTCGACGTGTACGACGCGGTCAGCGGGCACTGGCTGCGCACGGTGACGGACGTCGCCGCGACGCCGACGGTCCTGGTCACGCCCTGAAGGGGAGCCGCGTGCTCGATCCGGCCGTCGGTACCTTGATCGATCTCGGCGGAGCCGCGTTGCTCGCGTCGGCCGCGATCCACAAACTCGGGGATTTCGACCGCTTCGCGACGGTGTTCGCCGCGTATCGGATTTCGCCCGCGCGCGGGTCGCGCGGGGTCGCCGCGCTGGTGCCGGCGGTCGAGCTCGCGATCGCGTTCGCGTTGCCGTGGCCGCGCACCCATCGGGCCGCGGCGCTGTGCGCCGGGGCGCTGCTCGCGCTGTACGGCGTGGCGATCGCATTGAACCTCGCGCGCGGTCGCCGGGACCTCGACTGCGGCTGCGGTGGTCCGCGGGATCGGCGCCGCATCGCCCCGTGGATGGTGTGGCGCAATGCGCTCGTCGCGGCGTGGCTCGTCGCGGCGGCGGTGCTCCCCTGGTCGTCGCGTCCGCTCGCGGCCGTCGACGGCCTGACCCTCGGCGGCGGCCTGTTCGCGATGACCGTGCTCTACCGGACGCTCGACCGGCTGATGGGCGAGATCGCGCCGAAGGGCTTCGCGATGCGGGGGATCCGATGACCGCGCTCGCGGTATCGAACGGGGTCCTCTGGGTCGTCGTGATCACGCTCGCGGTCGCGCTGCTCGCGGTCGTCCGGCAGCTCGGCGTGCTGCACGAGCGGATCGCGCCGGTCGGGGCCCTGATGCTCGCGAACGGACTCAAGGTCGGCGAGACCGCGCCGCGAATCGAGACGCAGGATCTCGACGGACGACCGCTCGCGATCGGCGCGCCGCGGACCGACGGGCGCAGCACGCTGCTGATGTTCGTCTCGCCGACCTGTCCCGTGTGCAAGGGACTGCTGCCGGTGTTGAAGTCGAGCCGCGGTGCGGAGCGCGGTTGGCTCGACATCGTGCTCGCGAGCGACGGCGAGATCGAGGCGCAGCGGGAGTTCGTCCGCGCGCACAAGCTCGCCGAGTTCCCCTACGTGGTGTCGTCGCCGCTCGGGATGTCGTACCAGGTGAGCCGGCTGCCGTTCGCGGCGCTGATCGACGCGCAGGGAGTTTTGCGCGCGCGGGGCATCGTCAATTCCCGCGAGCACCTGGAGAGCTTGTTCGAGGCGAAGCGCCTGGGGTTCGCATCGATTCAGGAATATTTCGAGGCCGCGGCGAAGAGTCGGGCCGCGTGAGCGGGACGGCCGGCACGCCCGGGGGGAGGAAGCGATGAAGTGGTTCGACGAACTGGCGGAGCGATCGGCGAGGGGACTCGCGAAGCGCACGTCCCGCCGCAGCGTGCTCGGGGGTCTCGGGACGCTGTTGCTCGGGGCGGTCGCGATTCCGCTGCTGCCGGCGGCGCGCGGCGCCGCGCTCAAACGCACCGACGACGGCAAGAATCCGCACTGGGACGATCCGACGTCCTGCGACTACTGGCGTCATTGCGCGATCGACGGCTTCCTGTGCAGCTGCTGCGGCGGCTCCCAGACGACCTGTCCGCCGGGCACGAACATGTCCGCGGTCACCTGGATCGGCACGTGCCACAATCCGGGCGACGGCCGGGACTACGTCGTGTCCTACAACGACTGCTGCGGCAAGAGTTCCTGCGGGCGTTGTTTCTGCAACCGCAACGAGGGCGACACGCCGATGTTCGAGGCCGGTCACTCGAACGACTACAACTGGTGCTCGGGCAACTCGACGGCCAACATTCCCTATCATTGTTCGACCGCGCGTATCCTCGGCGCCGTGCGATGAGTGCGGCGCGCGCGTGGCGCGCAATGTCGGTCCCGATGATCGCACTGGCGGTCGCTGGCGCGGTTTGCGGGTCGGCGCACGCCGCCGCGGCGTATCGTCCGCGGATCGATTACCAGCTGAATTGCCAGGGTTGCCACCTGGCCGACGGGAGCGGCGAAGCGGGGCGCGTGCCGTCGGTGCGCCGGATGCTCGTGCCGTTCGCCGAAGATCCCGCCGGACGCCGCTACCTGATCCAGGTCCCGGGCGTCTCGGAATCCTCGCTATCCGACCGCGCGACCGCGGCGGTGCTCAACTGGATGGTGCATCGCCTGAGCGACGTCCCCGTCCCGCGGAACTTCGTACCGTTCACGACCGCCGAGGTCGCCCGGTGGCGGCGGATCCCGCTCACGAACGTCGCGGCGACGCGCGCCCGCGTGCAGCGCCAGATCGACGCTCACCGCTCCTCGCGCGCGCGGTCGACGGCCTCGCGCAGCACCGACAAGTCGCCGATGTGATTCGCGAGCAATAGGATGAGTCGCGCGTTGAGCTTCGCGCTGTGCGCGTCGTCGAGCCCTCGGTGCGCCTCGATCAGCCATTCGTAGAAATCATCCCCGGCCGAGTATTCCCTGAAACGACGCCGTTCGGGATCGTGGAAGTTCGGCTGCAAATTGAGTGGCATCGGTCATACCTCCGCATCGTGACCGGTTGCGCGCCCCAGAGCCGCGCGGATGCTCGCGAGATCGAAGCGCCGCCAACGGGCGGCGACGTGCTGATCCGGCCGGATCAAGTACACCGTGCCACCGCGGCCGTCGTAACGCTCCGCGGCGACGCCCTTCGCGTCGACGAGCACGCGTGCGTTCGCGACCGCCGCACCCGCGCGCCGCGCGAGCACGAGCGTCTCGACCGGAATCGGCAGTCGCGCGAGCACCGCGAACGCATCGACGACCGGGCGGGAGATCTCGCCGGGATCGTCGGCGAACACCAACAAGTGGAAACGACCGCCGAGTTCGTCGATCAGCCAGCGATCCCGATCGAGCGGCGCGTCCGCCGCGGGTGCGCCTGGCACCATCGCCCCGGCGAAGGTTTCCCCGTCGCGCGTGTTGAGCGACGAGTCCTCGTAGATCGTCGGCACCGACAGCCGGCCGGAATTGACGAGACGGCGCGCGAACTCGTGCCGCTCGGCCAGCTCGAGCACGGCGTCGCGGAAAGTGCGGCTCATACCGGATTTCGGCGTGATGAAGTCGGTCGAGCGGGTGGAGTTCAGGATGTTCTCGTCCGCCGCGGCGACCCGCTCCTCGTCGTAGGTGTCGAGCAATCGGTCCGGTGCGCGCCCGGCAACGACGAGTTGCAGTTTCCAGGCGAGGTTGTCGACGTCCTGAAAGCCCGAATTCGCACCGCGCGCGCCGAACGGCGACACCTGGTGGGCCGCATCTCCGGCGAACAGCACCCGGCCATGGCGGAACTTCGCCATCCGCCGGCACTGGAACGTGTAGACGCTGACCCAATCGATCTCGAACTCGCGCCCCTTGCCGAGCATCGCCTGGATCCGCGGGATCACGCGTTCGGTCTGCTTCTCGACGTCCGGGTCTGCGTCCCAGCCGAGCTGAAAGTCGATCCGCCAGACGTTGTCGGCTTGTCGATGCAGGAGGACCGACTGGCCCGGATGGAACGGCGGGTCGAACCAGAACCAACGCTCGGCGGGGAAGTCGGCCGCCATGACGACGTCGGCGATCAGGAACCGGTCGCGAAACACCTTGCCCTCGACGTCGAGCCCCAGCAGGTGTCGCAGCGGGCTGCGCGCACCGTCGGCGACGATCAACCAATCCGCTTCGATCGCGTAGCGACCGTCCGGCGTCTCGACATCCAGCCGCACGTGGTCGGCGCGCGGATCGATCGCGATCACCCGATTCTTCCACCGCAAATCGACACCGACCGTCTGGGCGCGACCGATCTCGTACTCTTCGATGTAATACTGCTGCAGGTTCGCCATACCCGGGCGCTTGTGATCGGGTTCCGCGACGAGATCGAAGCGATAGACCTCGCGATCGTGGAAGAACGTCCGGCCCACGTTCCAGTTCACGCCCTTCGCGCACACGGGATCGCCGCAGCCGAGGCGATCGAGGATCTCGAGCGAGCGCTTCGCATAGCACAACCCGCGCGATCCGATCGACACCGTATCGTCCTCGTCGAGCAGCACGACCGGCAGGCCCTTCAGGCGGCAATCGATCGCCGCGGCGAGTCCGACCGGCCCTGCGCCGACGACGACGACCGGGTGGCGGGCGGGGGCGGCCGCGCCGAGCTCCGGCGGTCGCCGGTACGCGAACCGCGGTCGATGGTTCGCGTGCGGACTCGATCCGCGCCGTGATTCGCTCATGACTCCAAGGTCTCCCACAATTCGCGGTCACGCGCCGCGGTCCAGATCCGTGGATCCGGGTGGCGCGTCGCCTCGTCGTAGGCCCGGGAGACGTCGAACGGCATGCAGTGATCGAAGATCACCCAATGCCCGTACTTCGGGCGCATCGCCTCGATCGTCTCGCGGTAGATCTCCCGCAAGGACTTGCCGGCCGCGGCGCCGTCGCGCACCTGCGCGTAGAGCTCCGTGACGAACGCGCGCGTGCCCGCGAGGCCCGCCGCGACATCCGCGGGAGTCTGCAGCGCCGCGCCGCGACCCGGGACGAGTTTCGCGGGCGCGAGCGCCGCGAGCGCGTCGAGCGTCGTCGGCCAGTGCGTGAAATACGCATCGCCGGCATAGGGGGTCGCGTCGAATTCGACGAGATCGCCGGAGAACAGGATCCGGTCCTTCGGCAGCCACACGACGGTATCGCCCTTCGTATGTCCGCGGCCGAGATGCAGGATCTGCACTTCGAGCGTGCCCAACCACAGCGTCAAGGACCGTTCGAACACGATCGTCGGCCAGGTGAGTCCCGGGATCGACTCCACCGCACGAAAGAGCCGCGGGAAGCGCTCGATCTCGCTCTGCATGTCGGCGGCGCCGCGCTCGACGATCAAGTCGTAGGTCGCGCGGCTCGCGATCACGGACTCCGGCGCGTAGGCGCTCGCGCCGAGCACCCGGACGGCATGGTAGTGCGACAGCACGACGTGCTTGATCGGCTTGTCGGTGACGCCGCGGATCCGGCGGATCACGTCGGCGGCCATCACCGGCGTCGCCTGCGTGTCGATCACCAGGACGGCGTCGTCGCCGACGACGATCCCGGTGTTCGGATCGCCTTGGGCGGTATACGCGTAGGCATGTTCCGACAAGCGGTCGAAGCTCACGACCTTTTCGGCCAGGTCACCTCGCGATGCGAACGATTTGCTCATGATTCATTTCCCCTACGGACGTCGGTGTTGGGGCCGACCATCGGCCGAAATAGGGGATTCTAGTCTCGGGTCGCGTCGCGCCGCCAGCCGGCGTTGGCGCCGGCGCAACAAGCACAGCCTTGCACAATGCTGATATAGGTCATTTTCCGGGTCCGCCAGCGAGTTGTTATTTGCCAACGAAAGAGGTAGTTTGGCGTGCAATTTCACAGGCGGCGGCGATACAAGCCACCTCGAGACCGCGGTAGAAAGATCAGTTTCGGATTTCGCGAAAGCGTTGTTGCGGCTGGAGAACTGAACACATGCATAAAGTACCGAAGAAATGGGGCCATGCCGGCTTGATCGCGGCGATGATACCGGCCGCCGTGCTCGCGGCGGAAACCGGCGGCACCGCGGCGGGTGGCAATGCCGCGGCGGCGAACGCATCGTCCGACCAACTGGCGACGATCACGGTCACCGCGCAGAAGCGCGCCGAATCGGCGCAGTCCGTGCCCCTGTCGATGACGACCTTCACCGGCGCGGCGCTCCAAGAGAAGGCGATCACCACGTTCTTCGATTACGCGACCAAGGTTCCGAACCTCTCGTTCGCGCCGACCGGTGACGGCATCGGTACCGCGCGCACCGTCGCGATCCGCGGAATCTCGGGCAACAACGTCACGGGCTTCTACATCGACGACACGCCGCTTCCCGATTCGCTCGATCCGCGCGTGCTCGACGTCGCGCGCATCGAGGTACTGCGCGGCCCGCAGGGCACGCTGTACGGCGCGCGCTCGATGGGCGGCACCGTCCGCATCATCACCCAGAGGCCGGACCTCGAGCACTACTCGGCGACCCTGGACGGCGGCGTGTCCTCGACGGACCACACCACGCAGCCGAACTACACCGGCGACGCGATCGTGAACCTGCCGCTGATCCGCGACACGATGGCGCTGCGGCTGACCGGCTTCTTCGACCGCGAGGCGGGTTACTTCAAGCGCAGCTTCTGCTCCGACCCGGCGGCCGCGCTCGCGATGACCTGCACGCCGCTCGCGACGAGCGGCATCACGACGCTGAACGACATCGGCGCGGTCGACACCTCCGGCGGATCCGCGGAGTTGACGATCCGCTTCAACGACCGGTTCGAGATCATGCCGCGGGTCATGTTGCAGAAGGCGACCTACAACGGCTTCCCGCTCGCGGATTACCCGTCGACTCCGGGCAACGGGATCGGCTATCCGGTCGCCGGCGGCGCGTTCACCTTGCCGAGCGCGATGAACCCGACGAGCTTGACCCAGGCGCGCTGGTACAACATACCGGAGGGCGGCTACGACAGCTGGGGCCTGTACTCGCTCGCGATGCACTTGAAAACCGGCCTCGGCGAGTTCGTGTCCTCCTCGTCGTACTTCAATCGCAAGGTCTTCGAGACCGAGGACGAGACCGACTTCCTGTTCGCGGCGCTCGAGAGTTACTTCGGAGCGCCTCCGCAACCGAGCTCGATCAGCGAAGTGAAGAACTACCAGCAGTTCTCGCAGGAAGTGCGCTTCGTGTCGAGCCTGAGCGGTCCGGTGCAGTTCGTCGCCGGCGGCTTCTACTCCGACCTGCACGGACGCCTGCCATTCGCCTCTTATTATCCGGGCGCGACGCTGCCTGGGCTCGACGCACTGGGCGCCGCGCCGCCCACGCCAGGCTATCCGAACCTGGTGTTCGCGCAGGACTTCCACTCCGACTACAAGGAAACGGCGGCGTTCGGCCAGGTGTCCTACCGGCCGATCGACCCGTTGAAGATCACGGTCGGCCTGCGCTGGTACCACGACACCGGGTCGTCCTACGGGTACGAGGCGGGTCTCGCCGCCGGCGGCGGCCCGCCGATCGTGAGTCCGACCGCGAACACCAGCGAGAACGGGATCAATCCGAAGTACGAGGTGGACTATCACCTGACCCGCAACGCGATGGTCTACGTGAACGTCGCGAAGGGCTTCCGGCCCGGCGGCGTCGTGCCGATCGTGCCGTCGGGCTCCTCGGGGACGAACTGCGCCGCGGATCTCGCGCAAGTCGCCCCGAACATCACGCTCGCCGACACGCGCAGCTTCCGGTCCGACTCCTTGTGGAACTACGAGCTCGGCACGAAGACCGCGTGGCTGCAGAACCGCATGACGGTCGACGCGGCGATCTTCGACATCCGTTGGAACAACATCCAGCAGGAGATCCTGCTGTCCTGCGGCTTCCAGTTCATCGCGAACGCCGGCGCCGCGGAGAGCAAGGGTGGCGAGTTCGAGCTGCGCGCTCGACCGACCGAACCGCTCGAGGTGTCGCTCGGCTTGGGCTACCAGAACGCGAAGATCACCCAGGCGAGCTCGTTCTCGCCGCAGCCGGTCGGCTCGCCGGTCTACGACGTGCCGGATTGGACCGGCGATGCGTCGCTGACGTACACGAAGCCGATCAACGCCGACTGGACCTTCGTCGGCACGGGCGACTACTCCTACATGGGCCGGCGGTTCAGCGGCAACAACAATCCCGCGCAACCGCGTGAGCTCGGTTCCTACCGGCTCGTCGATCTGCGGCTCGCGATCCAGCACGGGGCCATGGAGTACGCGCTGGTCGGGAAGAACCTGACGAACGAAATCGCGAACCTCGGCGACAACCGATCGATCGCGGCGGAGACGCCGGGCCGTCCGCGGCTCGCGATCAACCAGCCGCGCACGATCGGCCTCGAGGTGAGGGCGAAGTTCTGATCCGGTCCCGCCGCCGCCTGCTGACGGCAGGCGGCGGCCTCGCACTCGCGGCGGGGCTCGGCGCGCTATCGGCGGGTCCGAGCGACGCAGCGCCGTCCGCCGATCGCACCGATCGGGCCGCCGCTGGCGACTGCGCCAGCACGACGCCCGTACCGTCGACGCGTGCCGACGGCGTGCTCACCGGCGGCGCGCGAACGCTCCCGGTCGACGGCCGCCATCGGGTCTGGGTCAAGCAGGTCGGCACGGGCGAGGTGCCGGTACTCACGCTGCACGGAGGTCCGGGGCTCAACCATTTCTACCTCGAGTGCTTCGAGGAATTCCTGCCCCAGCACGGGATCCGCTTCTGGTTCTACGATCAACTCGGCTGCGGTTTCTCCGACGCGCCGCAGGATCCCTCGCTCTGGACCCTCGAGCGCTATCGGGAGGAAGTCGAGCAAGTGCGCCGAGGCCTCGGGCTCGAGCGCTTCGTGCTCTACGGGCATTCGTTCGGCGGAATGCTCGCGATCGAGTATGCATTGAAGTACCCGCGGCACCTCGCCGGTCTCGTGATCTCCAACATGACCGCGAGCGTCGCTGCGTACGTCGAGCATGCGGCGACGCTGGTCGCGGCGCTGCCCGCGGGGGCGCGCCGGATCATCGCCAAGTACCGCGCGAGCGGCGACCTCGATGCGCCGGAATACCAGCGGGTGCTCCAGCAGGCGCTGTACCAGCGCCACGTGTGCCGATTACGGCCATGGCCGGAGCCGCTGCGCCGCTCCATGAGGTATCTGAACGCCGAGATCTACCAGACGATGCAGGGGCCCGACGAATTCAACATCACCGGGAATTTCCGCCACTGGGACGCCTGGGCGCGACTCCCGCGGATCGCGGTGCCGACGCTGCTGATCGCCGCGCGCCACGACGAGATGTCGCCGACACAAATCCGGCGGATGAGCACCTTGATCCCGGGGTCGCGGTTCGCGCTCTGCCCGCAGGGCAGCCACATGGCGATGTACGACGACCAGCGCCGCTACTTCGATTTCCTGGTTCCGTTCCTCCGCGCCTGCGGCGACTCGGCGCGCTCGGCGTCGTAGGCCTGCCAGGCCGCGTCGATCAGGTACGCCTGGATCGCATCCGCCTGGCGTCGGTTCAGCACGTCGTCCCAGCGCGCCATCCCGAGCGGCCGTAGCGCGCCGTCCAGGACGATCCGATCGAAGCTGTCGAGCGTCGCGCCGGAGACCCGGCGCAAGTCCGGCAGCACCCCCTGCCCGAACACGTGGCAGCGCGCGCAATAACGATCGTAGAGCACCGAGCCTTCGTGAATCTGCGCGGCGGTGCCCCGATGCGGCGGCGGTCGCGGGAACGGCACGCGCGGGAGCGGCGCCGGCATCGGCACGGCGCCGCCGTCGAGCTTGAACGCGAGGATCCGTCCGGCATTCCCGAACCGCCGCGCCGCGCTGTCGCGCGGGAACGGATCGGCGAGGGTGCCGCCGCCATATCCGGCCATCACCGCGACGTATTGCACGCCGTGCACGCGATAGGTCATCGGGGCGGCGATGATCGAGTGGCCGGTCTCGATTCGGCGCAACAGGCGCCCGGTATCCGCCGCATAGAAATCCAACTCGCCGGCAACGTCGCCGCGCACGACGAGACCACCCGCGGTCGCGAGCGCACCCCCATCCCACAGATCGCTCCCGGGGGCGCTCCACACCCAGCGCCCCGTCAGCGGATCGATCGCGCGGAGCACGCCACGCTCGATCGCGGGGCGGCCGGCCCGCTGCTCGAGTCGCGCCAGCGAGGGCAGGGGACCGAACAGTCCGCGCATCGCCGCCGGGTCGTAATCCTTCGGCAAGATGCCGGCGACCTCGAAGCTTCCCTGGATCAGACCCGCGGGCCGATGCGCGGTGCGAACGTAGACCATCGGCGCATCGATCACCGGGACGTACACCCGCCGGGTCGCCGGATCGTAGGCCAGCGCCTGCCAGCTGTGCGCGCCGGTCATTCCCGGGAACACGAGCTTCGGACCCGTCGCGTAATCGGCGTCGGGGTTGCGCAGTGGCCGCCCGGTCTTCGGGTCGACACCGCGCGCCCAGTTCTCGAACGCGAACGGCCGCGCGGACAACAAGCGGCCGCTCCGGCGATCGAGCACGTAGAGAAACCCGTCCTTCGCCGCCTGGATCAGTACGTCGCGCTCACGACCGTCGATCGGCAGCCGCGCGAGGACCAGGTCCTGCGTCGCGTCGTAGTCCCAACCGTCCCCCGGCACCTCTTGGTAGTACCAGGCGAGCCGGCCGGTGTGCGCGTGAATCGCGATGATCGAAGCCGCGTACAGCGCGTCGTCGCGGTGTTCGTCCGCACCGATCACGTACGGCGAGGGGTTCGCGGTCCCGACGTAGAGGAGACCGAGCTTCGGGTCGTACGCCATCCCGTCCCAGACGGTGCCGCCGCCGCCGTCCTTCCAATCGGTGTGCCGACTCCAGGTGCGCACCGCGGCCACGAGATGTGCTTGGTCCTGCGGCCCCCGCGCGGGGTCCCGCGGCACGGTGTAGAAGCGCCAGCGCAACCGGCCGGTGCGCCGATCGAAGGCGGCGACGAATCCACGCGCTCCGTGGAAGTCGGCGCCCCCGCTGCCGATCACGACCAGTCGTCCGGCGATCAGCGGTGCGCCGGTGATCGAATACTCGAACGCGGCGCGGCCGACGACGGGTAACACGTTCGCGGTCCACAGCGGCCGGCCGGTCGCCGCGTCGAGCGCGTGCAGCTTGCCGTCGAGCGAGGCGACGTAGACGATGCCGTCGGCGACCGCGACGCCCCGATTGACCACGTCGCAACACGCGGACCGTCCCCATTGCCCGTCGACGTGGGGGTCGAACGCCCAGCGCTCGCGCCCGGTCGCGGCGTCGAGCGCGTAGACCTGGCCCCAGTCGCCGCTGGTGTACATCACCCCGTGCACGACCACCGGCGTCGCCTCGAGGCCGCGCGTGGTCGGGAGCCTGAACTGCCACGCGAAGCCCACGCGGTCGACGTCGTGCGAGTCGATCGCGGCGAGCCGCGAATAATGAGCCCCCGCGGCGCCGCCGCCGATCGTCGGCCAGTCGCCGTGTGCCGCGACCGCCGGACCCACGAGGCCCATGAAGCCCATGAGGCCGACGAACCCCGCGAGCACGATCCATCCACCCGCGCACCCGCGCCTCGTCGCGTTCATGATCCACTCCCGGCCGTCGGGTCGGTGAGATCTTGCGCCGCCGCCGCGATCAACTGCTGCAAACGATCGGCGTCGGCGATCTCGACGATCGCGAGCAATGCGAAGCGCGCGAGCAGGAGCGGCGCCCGCGCTTCGCCGACCGCGGTCATCGCCCGGCACAGCGCCGTATACACCGCATCGAGTTCGTCGGCGTTCATGCGCCGCCCTTGCGTTCGCCCACGCGGTCGAGCACGCGCGCGACCGCGAGTCGTACGTCATTCGCGTGGCACTGCCGCCACCGCGCGAGTACGTGGCCGTCGGGACGCACCAGGTAGCTCGCCCCGCGGGCCGCATCGTACAGCGCCCAGAGCCGTCCCGTCGCATCGTCCATCCCGGCGCCGATCACCACCGTGCGCCACCTTATCCCGAGCCCGCGCATCTCGGCGTCGAGCCCGCCGAGATCGGCGGGGAGCGTGCCGTCCGGCGCAAAATGCAGCAACGTGAAATGGCTGCCGAGCCGCTGCGTCAGGTATCCGTCGTGCCGCACCGGGGCGCGTGCCGACGCGTCGATCGACTGTAGCGGCGCCTCGGCGAGCACGTGCCCGGGCGCGGGTCCCGCGCGAAAATCGGGCGCGGACGCCACGACCCGGCTGAGCGAGGAATCCGCGTACGCGATCGGCGAGGTCTGGCGCGGATTGATCAGCGAACGCACCGCCTCGTGACGAACCGCGAGCCCCAGGACCGCGGTCCGCATCCACTCGAACGCGAACGATGGCGGCGCCATGAACTCCGTACTCTTCGTCCCGTAGCTCAAGTTCTCCCGCGCGGCCGCGACGCGCTCCTCCGAGTAGGTGTCGAGGAGTCGCTCGGACGCGAGTCCCTGCAGCACCGCCGCGAGTTTCCACGCGAGGTTGTCGGCATCGTCGATCCCTGAGTTCGCGCCGCGCACGCCGAAGATCGGCACCAGGTGCGCGGCATCGCCGGCGAACAGCACGCGTCCGTGGCGGTAGCGATCGAGCGTGAGCGCGTTCGCGCGATACAGCGAAATCCAGATCGGCGCCCAGTCCGCGGTTTCGCCGAGCATTGCGAGGAGACTCTCGACCCGCGGGAGCACGTTGGCCGGTTGCACCGCCGCCTCGGCGTCCTCGTCGGGGCGCAGCTGATAATCGATCCGCCAGACGTCTTGCGGCTGCTTGTGCACGAGCACGGTCGAGCCGGGATTGCACGGCGGATCGAAGAACGCCAGCCGCTCGGTCGGCCGGTCGCTCGGCATCGCGATATCGACGATCACGTAGCGGCCTTCGTAGCTCGTCCCGGCGAGTGCGAGCCCGAGCGACTCGCGCACCGCGCTGCGGCCGCCGTCGGCCGCGACCAGCCAGTCGGCCTCGAGCGTGTAATCGCCGAGCGGCGTCGTCAGCCGCGCACGGACTCCGTCGGCTTGGGATTCGAGCGCGGTGAGCCGGGTCCGCCACCGCAGGTCGATCCGATCCGCGAGTTCGCGCACCCGCTCGAGCAGGATCTGCTCGATGTGGTACTGCGCGAGATTCAGCATCGGCGGCAGCCGCTGGTTCGCGTCGTTCGGCATCGTGAAGCGCAGCACCTCCCGATCCCGGTAGAAGCTGCGTCCACCGGTCCACGGCAGTCCGATCGAAAGGAAGCCGGGCAGGGCACCGAGCCGGTCGAGGATCTCGAGGCTGCGCCGGGAGATGCAGATCGCGCGGCTGCCCGCGCAGACCGAATCGTCGGCCTCGATCAGAACCGAGGAGATGCCTTGCACCGCGAGCCCGATCGCGACGCAGTACCCGACCGGCCCCGCACCGACGATCGCGACCCGGTGACGCACGCGATCGACGCCGTCGCCGAGCGGCGGCAACACGGCCGGGAACCGCTCGGGCACGAACGGGTAGGGCACGAAGTCCCGACCCGTTCGCGCCGATCGCGGCGCGTCTGCGGTCGTCAACGGCCTAGAGCTTCATCCAGGTCGTCTTCAGCTGCACGTACTTGTCGAGCGCGTGCAGCGACTTGTCGCGACCGAACCCCGACTGCTTGTAGCCACCGAAGGGCACGGTCACGTCGTGCGCATCGGCGGCGTAGCAGTTCACCGACACGCTGCCCGCGCGGATCGCGCGCGAGACCTTGTGCGCCTTGCTGAGATCCCGCGTCCAGATCGCGCTCGCGAGGCCGTAGGTCGTCTTGTTCGCGATCGCGATCGCTTCCTCCGGCGTCTTGAAGCTGATCGTCGAGAGCACCGGGCCGAAGATCTCCTCCTGCGCGATCCGCATCGAGTTGTCGACCCGGTCGAACACCGTCGGCTCGACGTAGAACCCGCCGGAACCTTCGTTCGCGCGTACCCCGCCGAGCCGCAGCTGGGCTCCTTCCTGGCGGCCGATCGAGATGTAGGACAGCACGCGCTCGAGTTGCGCGGCCTTCGCGATCGGCCCGAGCATCGTGTCCGCCTTCAGCGGATCCGACGGCTTCAGGCTCTTGCCGACCGCGGAGACGATCTCGAGGACCTTGTCCTTCACCGACTCCTCGACGATGAGACGCGATCCCGCCGCGCAGATCTGCCCGGTGTTCAGGAAGATCGCGAGCGCGGACTCCTGCGCCGCCTCCTCGAGATTCGGCGCGTCAGCGAACACGATATTCGGGCTCTTGCCGCCGCACTCGGTCCACACCGGCTTCATGTTCGACTCGGCGGAGTAGCGCAGGAACAGCTTCCCGACCTCGGTCGATCCGGTGAAGCCGACCACGTCGATGTCCATGTGCCGGCCGATCGCCTCGCCGACCGCCGGTCCACCGGTGACCACGTTGAACACGCCGGGCGGAATTCCCGCCTCGAGCGCGAGTTCCGCGATGCGCAGCGCGGACAACGAGGTCTGCTCGTCCGGCTTCAGCACGACGCTGTTCCCGGTCGCGAGCGCCGGCGGGACCTTCCAGCCGAGGAGCCCCGTCGGCCAGTTCCACGGGAGCACCGCGGCGACGACGCCGACCGGTTCGCGGGTGATCGTCGCGAACACGCCGCGATCGGTCGGTGCGACCTCGTCGTAGATCTTGTCGATCGCCTCGCCGTACCACTCGAAGCAGTTGATCGCCCACTGCACGCAGTAGCCGGCCGCGATCGAGATCGGCATGCCCATCGTCATCGAGTCCAGCAGCGCGAGCTCGTCGCGGTGCGACTCGATCAGCTCCGCGAGCTTCTTCAGGTGCTTCTTCCGATCGCGCGGCGCGAGATTCGCCCAGACGCCGGACTCGAAGCTACGACGCGCGGCGGCCACCGCGCGATCCACGTCCGCGACCGCGCAGTCCGGCAGCTTCGCGACCACGCGGCCGGTGCTCGGACTGACGACCTCGTACGTCTTGCCGCTCTGCGCGGGCCCGAGCTTGCCGTCGATCAGGACCTGGCTCGGCAACTTCAAGGCTTGCGCGCGGGCATGCCAATCGATCTGCGCGTTCATGATGTCATTCCTCCGTTGATCGTCATCGTTACATCGTTCGAGGCTGCGGCTGCACGCGAGTTCAACCGGCAGGGTACATGCACGAATCCGCGGAACCGCACTCGGCCGCCGCGAACCGGCGGTCCGCACAACTCGTACCGCGGAAAGCGTTGCAGGAAGCGGGAGATCGCGACACGGGCTTCGAGCCGCCCGAGCGTGAGCCCGACGCACTGATGCGGCCCGGAGCCGAACGCGAGATGGCGGTTCGGCGTGCGCAACAAGTCGAGCCGGTTCGGGTCCGGAAATTTCTGCGGGTCGCGGTTCGCGGCGCCGATGCACAGCCAGATCCGCGTACCCGCGGGCATCTCGACGCCCCCGAGTTCGGTCGCCGCGGTCGTGATCCGGTTACCCAGCTGATTCGAGCTCTCGAAGCGCAGGAACTCCTCCACCGCGGTGTCGATCGCCTCCGGCCGCTCGATCAACAAGGCCCGCGCGTCCGGCCATTCGCACAGCGTCACCAGCGCGTTGCCGATCAGATTCGTCGTCGTCTCGTGACCCGCGTTCAGCAAGAAGATGCAGTTGTGCAGCAAGTCCTTGGTGCCGAGCCGTTCGCCGTCGTTCTCGCCGAGGATCAACCGGGTCAGCACGTCCGTTTCCGGATCGCCCGGATGGCGGCGCCGGTCCGCGACCAGGTCTTCGAGGTACGCGAGCATCTCGCGCACCGCGGCGTTGCCGCGCGCCGCCGCCGCCTCGTCGAGCGTCGGCTCGAGTGCGCCGAGAATCGCGAGCGACCAAGCGCGCAACGGCCCACGATCCTCGCGCGGCACGCGCAGCAGGTTGCCGATGATCTCCACCGGGATCGCGCCCGCGAACTCGTCGATCAAGTCGATCTCGTCGTGCGCCGCGATCCGCTCGAGCAGGCTCTCGACCAGCGCGATCAGTCCGGGCTCCATCACCGCGACGTGCCGCGGCGTCAGTGCACCGCCGATCAGACGCCGTAGCTGGGTGTGCACCGGCGGGTCGCGGAACACCAGGCTCGTCGTATGGTGCTCGTAGAGCGGCGAGTCGCCGAACTTCGGCAGGAACTCGCGCTTCTTGTCGGAACTGAAGGTCTTGGTATCGCGGTAGACGCGGACGAGGTCCTCGTAGCGGGTCAGGAAATAGGAACCGTCGCCGAATCGCTTGACCGGATCGTGGATTCGCAGCGCATCGTAGTAGGGGTAGGGATGCGCATGGAAATCGGGCGGCAAATGCAATAGGTCGAACTGCGCAGCGACCGCGCGCGCGATTTCCGCCGACCATGCCACACCCGGTTTCACCTCGCCCTCCGTCCGCCCGCCCGCTGGTCGATCCGGTACCGTACTGAGCCCCTGGACAATAATCAAGCAGGCGTTCCCCGACAGGATTAACGCAGTCTTAAGGCGACCGAACGCCGCGGCGCCGCGGACTTGTCGTAAGGTACGCGCTCGACTCGCGCGCTGCCGTTGCTCACCATTTCGTGGAATCGAAAATCATGCCCATTCGCGAACTCAATGCGACCTGGCCCCTGCTGCTCGGCATGGGCATCCTGATGCTCGGTTCCGGCCTGCAGAGTTCACTGCTCGGGGTGCGCGCGACGATCGAAGGGTTCCCGACGACCATCACCGGACTCATCATGTCCTGTTACTACGTCGGCTACCTGCTCGGCACGATCGCCACGCCCCGGATGGTGCGGCGGGTCGGGCACATCCGCGCATTCGCGGCGCTCGCGGCGGTCGCCTCCGGCGCCGCGCTCGTGCACGGGGCGTTCGTCGAGCCGGCGACCTGGGCCGTGATGCGCCTGCTGTCCGGCCTGTGCTTCGCCGGCATCTACGTGGTCGCCGAGAGCTGGCTCAACGACCGGGCGAGCCGCGAGACGCGCGGCCGGCTGTTCGCGATCTACATGGCGGTGCTCTACGTGGGACTCGGCGCCGCGCAGTTCCTGCTGGTCCCGTGGAGCCCCGCGACCACCTTGCCGTTCATGATGGTCTCGCTATTGATCTCCGCATCGATGGTGCCGATCGTGCTGTCCGCCCAGCAAGCCCCCGAGGTCGCACTGCCGCGGCGGGTACGGTTGCGCGACCTGTACCGCGACGCGCCGCTCGGCGTCGCGGGCGTCACGATCGCCGGGTTGATCTCCTCGATCATCTTCTCGATGGGAACCGTGTACGCCCGCCTCAGCGGCCTGTCGATCACCCAGGTCGCCGCGTTCATGTCGGTCAGCATCCTCGCGGCGGTCTTGACGCAGTATCCGGTCGGCCGGCTGTCCGATCGGATGGACCGACGCATCCTGATCGCGATCGTCTGCACGATCGCGACCGCGGTGGCCGCGACGATCGTCGCATTCCCCCGGATCCCCCATCCTCTGCTGCTCGTGCTGACGGCGCTGTTCAGCGGCTCGGCGCTCACCTTGTACTCGCAATCGGTCTCTCACGTGAACGACAAGCTCGACCCCTCCGAGATGGTCGCCGCGAGCAGCAAACTCCTGCGGATCAACGGGACCGCGGCGGCGTTCGGGCCGTTGGTGATGGGCGGATTGTTCTCGGCGTTCGGGCCCCGGGCGTATTTCGCGACCCTCGGCACCCTGACCGCGAGCCTCATGATCTACGACCTGTGGCGCAAGACCAAGGCCGAACCGGTATCGCCGGATCACCGGACGCGCTTCGTCGAGACGCGCCCGCGGGCCTGATTCGGAACGGTCTCGAAGCCCGCGAACCGGCGTGCGCACGCCATCATGTCAATTCATATCGAGATTAACGGTATAGGTAATTGTATTTAAAATAGTAATTATCTCTCATCGTGGATGGTTCGATTAATAACCGCAGGATATTCAGGCGGATATGCCAAGAATCTCGACTCAAAAAGAAATAATTTAAATATCGTTATTTATTATAACTTTATCGTTATATCTTCATGTATAATACCTCTGTATTTACTTTAAATATTTCACTTTAACTCGGGGCCCAGGGATCGCCCGCTAAAAGAGGCCCGCGCCGATCTCGCGCGCGGCGCCGATCCGGATTGGCAGCCCTGCGCACAGAGCGTAGGCTCGCCTAAAATCCGCAACGGAACGGCAACCTCGGGACGCTCATGGCCATCAAGCGAACGCACAAGGGACGGGGTACCCCGGCACGGAAATCCGCAACGACGGCGCCGATTCGACACGTCGAGATCCTTCGGGTCGCCGAGTTGGTTCAGAACCAGACCTATACCGGTTGGCTCTGCAAGAATCGTAGCTGCGGACGCCTGCTCGCGCTGACGCCGGCGTCGCTCGCCGGGGCGGGGTCCGGCGCCGAATTCGGCGATCCGCTGACGGCGATCCACTGTCCGCATTGTGGCGAAGAGGATCTGTATCGCTTCAGTGCCCGCACCGACATCGTGTACACCACGACCTCGCCCGGATGAGCGGCGGCTGAAGGTCGCGTCGGCCGAGCGCTCCGGGTGAGCGCGCCGCCGGTATCGCTTCAGCGAAGCGATGCACCGACCAGCGCGCCGACACCGTAGGTCACCGCCGCCGCCGCCGCGCCGAGCAACAACTGCCGCGCCGCGGAGTAGGCGGCGGAACGTCCGTTGAACAGCGAGGCCAGTGCGCCCATCACCCCGAGGGCGGCGCCGCTCGCGGCGATGCTCGACAGGATCGCGGGCCGGCCGTGCAGGACCGTCAGGGGCAGCACGGGCACCAGCGCCCCGAGCGCGAACAGTCCGAAGGACACCCCGGCGGCGGACCAGGGATTGCCGCCGAGTTCATCGGGGTCGATGCCAAGCTCTTCGCGGGCGAGCGTGTCGAGCGCGGCCGGACCGCTCTGCATGATTTGCGCGGCAATGCGTTGAGCGTCGGCCTTGCCCAGCCCCTTGGCCTGATAGATCAACGCGAGTTCGTGCTGCTCCGCCTCGGGCGTCTGCTCGATTTCCTCACGTTCCTTCGCGAGTTGCGTCTTCGCGAGATCCTGGGCGTTGCTCACCGACAACCATTCGCCGAGCGCCATCGAGCAAGCGCCCGCGATCAGCCCCGCGAGACCCGACAGCAGCATCGTGCGCGGCGCGGTTCCGGCGCCCGCGACGCCCATCATCAAGCAGAAGTTCGACACGAGGCCGTCGTTCGCTCCGAGGACGGCCGCGCGCAGATTGTTGCCCGACATGCCACGGTGCCAGGGCTCGGCGCGACCGATTTGCATGCCGGGCCGCCATTCCGATCCGGAGGCGGCGGCGATCACCGCCGCGTGGCCTCGTTCCTCGGCCGCGAGCGGCGCCGCGTCCGATTGCCCCGCGTATTTGTCTCGATCCGCGAACTCGGCCGCCGCGACCGTCGGCAGCACGAACCCGGGTCCGAAGAACCGCGCCAAGCGACCAAGTATCCGGGTTCGCAAGCTTGGTTGGAACGCTTGCGGAACGGCCCCGGCATCGACGAGCTTGCGCCGCCAGACCTCGGCGTGCGCCGCTTCGGCTTGCGCCAGCTGCTCGAACAGATCCTTGCGCAGGGGATCTCGCTCGGACGCCGCGAGCGCCGCGTAAAGCGCCGCTCCATCGAGTTCATCCCGCAGATTCTTCGCGTAACGGACGACGTCGCTGGACGACTCGGCGGCCATGCGCACACCAATACGGTAAGCGTCGCGAATTGTCCAGGACGGGGCGGGGCACGCGCCGAACCTCGCGGCCATCCGCCGCCGCGGATCATCTCGGGGTGATTCGGCTCAGTCTCGGCGCCAGCGTCCCCCGACCAATCTCCAACCGTAGCGAGTGTGCACCCACCGTCTCGGTACCCAATGAAAGCCCGGCCGCGGCGGCGCCCAACGGCCGCGCACCCAGACGTAGCCCCGCGGCGCCCAACGCCAATAACCCGCGATCCAGAAATAACCCGGGTAGGGCGGCGTCCCGTACACCTCGACGCGCGGCGCCGGAGGTGCGACCCACACCGCGCCCGCCACGACATGCCGCGGCGGCGCGACGACGCACGCCGAAAGCGCCAGCAACGACCCCAACGCGAGAAGCGCCATCGCCGTCCGTGAATTCGCCATGCAGGCCTCCGTTCGAATGTCCGATGGTCGGAGAGAACGCGCGGCGGCGCGAGCGGTTGACCGGGTAACGCCGGACCGCGACCCGGACGGGGTGCGAGGTCAACCGCCGCGGGGCGCGAGGAGGATCGCGACGCCGACGCCGATCAGCACGCTGCCGGTGATCCGATCGTGCAGCCGGCGCCGCGCCGGAGTCGCAAGCCAGGTGCGGGCGCGGCCGGCGAGCAGCGCATACAGGACGTCGGAGCACAGCCCGAGCAGGATCATCGTCGCGCTCAGCACGAGCAGTTGCGGTCCGACGGGGCGATGCGGATCGATGAACTGCGGCAGGAACGCGAGGTAGAAGACGATCGCCTTGGGGTTGGTCAGCGCGACCCAAAAGCCCTGGAGAAACAAGGTTCGTGAGCGCCGCCTCGCCTGCACCCAGAGCTCGATCGATCGGCCGCGGTGCGATCGCCAGATCCGGACCCCGAGCCAGATCAGGTAGACCGCACCCGCCCATCGGACGACCGCGAAGAGCGCGCTCAAGCGCGCGACGGACACCCCGATCCCGGCGGCAGCGGCACCGAGCAAGATCGCGTTGCCGATGCCGGCCCCGACCGCGGTCGTGACCCCCGCGCCGGCACCCTCGCTCAACGCGTTCGCGACGATCATCGAAACGATCGGACCGGGCACCGCGATCAGGATCGCGATCGTCACGCAGAATGCCAGATAGAGCTGCAGGTTCATCGCGGTCCCCCTCGACCCGCTCCGATGCGAGCATATCGGTTCTCGCGGTCCCGAACGCATTCGAGTAGGCTTGCCCCTCTTATGATGGCCAGCCGCGGTAGCGCGCCCATCGCCTTCGTCGCGGCGTTGGGCGGATTCCTGTTGGGCTTCGACGCGACCGTGATCGCGGGCACGCTGCCCTTCCTTCGGCACTATTATTCCGGGCTCGGTACCGGCGCCGGTGACTTCAAGCTCGGCATCGCGATCAGCTGTCTCGAGTGGGGGGCGATGATCGGCAACTTGAGCGCCGGCAAACTCGCCGACCGACACGGTCGTCGCACGATCTTGCAGGTCACGGCGGCGCTGTTCTTGGCCTCCTCGATCCTGGCGGCGACCTCGGTCACTTATTCCACGTTCATCGCTGCCCGGATCATCGGGGGTCTCGGGGTCGGCATTGCGATTCTCGTCGCACCGATGTACATCGCCGAGATCGCGCCGCCGAGTCGCCGCGGCAGGCTCGTGTCCGTGAACCAGTTGATGATCGTGATCGGCATCGCCGCCTCGTCGGTGTCCAACTGGTTGCTGTTGCCGGTCGGACCGGACAATTGGCGTTGGATGCTGGGCGTCGAAGCCGTACCGGCGATCGTATTTCTGTCGCTGCTCGCGCGGGTCCCGGAGAGCCCGAGATGGCTCCTGCTCAATGGACGCGAGGAACGAGCTCGCGAGGTCCTGCGAAGACTCGGGGGCCCGCGGACCGACGAGCCGTACGCGTCGCTGCGCGCGGCGATCCCCTCGGCGCCGCCGCCCGGGTTCCGAGCGTTGGGCGCACGCGAGCTCCGTGGCGTGCTCGTGTTCTGCATCGGTTTGGGGGTCTTTCAGCAGGTCACGGGCATCAACGCGGTGTTCTACTACCTGCCGATCATTTTCACGAAGAGCGCCGGGAACGTCGTGGACGCGTTCTGGCAAACCGTCGTGGTCGGCGCCGTCAACGTGGTGATGACGCTCGTCGCGATGCATTTCATCGACCGCGTGGGCCGCCGGCCCCTGCTGCTGATCGGCGGCCTCGGAATGGCGGCGTCCTTGCTCACGATCAGCGCGGGATTCCGGCAGGGTTCGACCCACGCGGGGCTCGTGCTGCCGGCGGTCATCGCGTACGTGGCCGCGTTTGCGGTGTCCTTCGGCCCGATCGTGTGGGTGCTCGTGTCGGAGTTGTTCCCGAATCGGAGCCGGGCGATCGCGATCTCCGTCGTCGGGTTCTGCAATTCCCTCTGCAGCGCGCTGGTGACGTTCCTGTTCCCCTGGCAGTTCCACCGATGGGGCGCCTCCGCGACGTTTTTCGGCTACGCAATCCTCGCGATCTCGGCTACCGTATTCGTCGCGGTCTATGCACCCGAAACGAGAGGTCGGACGTTGGAAGAAATCGAGCAATCGCTACGAGACGGAACCTTGGCGGAGTTCGACCGGAACAAGGCGGGCTCGAACGCGCTGCGCCGGCTGAGAAGATCGGTCGACCGGACCGGGATCGACGCATGAGATCCAAGCGCCCCTCGGGCAGCTCCCGCGGCTCGCGCTCTCGCCGGGCAGTCACGCTGCGCGTGATCGCGGACGAGGCGGGCGTCTCGCCGAGTACCGTGTCGCGCATCATCAACGGGACCGCACGAGTCAGCGATCAGTTGAAGGTCGCGGTGCAGGCGGCGATCGCCAGACACGATTTCAGACCCGATGCGGCCGCGCGCGGCCTCGCTCTCGGCCGGACGCTGACCATCGGCGTGTTGAGCCAGGCGATCGACAGCCCGTTCTATGCGGAAGGACTGCGAGGCGTCGAAACGCGGCTCCTGCAAGCCGGCTACGCGGCGCTGTTCATGAGCGGCAACTGGAATCGGAGCGACGAGGACCGGTGCCTGCGGGAATTCATCGATCGCGGCGTGGACGGCATCATCATGTTCTCCGGCTGCCTCTCGGACTCGGCAATACGGCGATACGCGCAGCGCGTGCCGATCGTGGTCAACGGTCGCAGCCTTCGCGGCCCCCGGATCTTCAGCTTGCCGGTGAACGATCGCGAAGGCGCCCGGCTGGCGGTGCGGCACCTGATCGCATCGGGACACCGACGCATCGCATTCGTCGCGGGCGCCGAGAGCCATCCGGACGGACTCGAGCGCCTGGCCGGCTACCGAGCCGCGCTCGCGGATGCGGCCATTGAGTTCGATGCCAACCTGGTCGCGGAGGGAAACTGGCACGAAGATGGCGGGTTTCGCGCCGTCAATCGTCTGCTCGACGAGGGGCAGCGGTTCACGGCCGTCTTCTGCGTGAACGACCAGTCCGCCCACGGCGTCTATCTCGCACTGTTTCGCCGCGGCTTGAAGATCCCGGGAGACGTCTCGGTCGTCGGTTTCGACGACCTACCGTCCTCGTCCTACATCCTGCCCCCGCTGACGAGCGTTCGACAATCCGTGCTCGAACTCGGCGAGCGATCGGCGGAGGCCATCCTGGCCATTCTCGCCGGTCGCCGCCCACGAGTCGCGCCGCCGGATATCGAACTCATCGTGCGCGAGTCCACCCGTCCGCCGTGAGTCGCCTCACGGCGCGAACTGCACGCCACCGACGACGTTGATGGTCGTCGGATAGGTCGTCGGATTGCTCCCGGACAGTGCGACCGTGGTGTTGGTGTTCGACGTCAAGCCGCTCGCGGTGATCGCCGCCGTGCCACCGTCCGCCTGGAAGTCGATCTCGGTGACCGGCGAGGCGAGGATCTGCGCAACCG
>JAJYFF010000123.1 GCA_021785405.1 Pseudomonadota bacterium
CGGTGCCGCCGGCGGCGCGCGCGCAGTGGGCGGTGATCGACGTCCAGGCCGTCGCGCATCTCGCGCAGGAGGTGCAGATGCTCCAACGCGCCCTCGCGACCGCCGAGGCGCAGCTTCAGCAGCAACGGCTCGCGTTCCAATCGATCACCGGCCGGCGCGGCATGGCGCGGCTGCTCGCGGGGACGCAGCGAAATTACCTGCCTCCCGACTGGAGCGCGATCGACGCGTTGACCGCCGACGCGAGTGGTCGCTATGCAGGGCTCGCGGCCGCCGTGCAGCAGCGGATCCAGGCGAACGCCGTGTTGTCGACGGCGATGCTGGCGGCCCTCACGCCCAACGAGCGCGCGCGCATGGGCGCCGCGCGCGCCCGCGTGGCGATCGCCCAAGTGCTGTTCCGCGCCGCCCTCGCGAATGCGAGCGCGCGGTTTGGGGCGCTCCAGGGCTTGATCGATGCGATCCCGACCGCGGCCGATCAGAAGGGGATCCTCGACCTCGAGACGAGGATCGGCGCGGAGCAGGCGATGCTCCAGGACGAGCGCGCGAAGCTGACGACGCTCGCCGGCGCGATGCGCGCCGAGGCGGCGCAGGCGCGCCAGCAGATCCGCGAAGCGCGGGTGGCCGATCAAGGCCGGTTCGACACGCGCTTCCGGCCGATGCCGTGAACGATCACCGCCGAGGGGGACCGAGATGGGTTTCTTCGCGACATTCTGGACCTGGCTGAACGCCCAGCTCGCCGCCTACGTCGGCGACAACGCCGCGCGTCTCGCGAGTGCGCTCGAGCCGGCGGTCGGAGCGCTCGCGGTGATCTACGTGATGGTCTGGGGCTACTTGCACCTGTGCGGAAAGATCAGCGAACCGGTCACCGACGGGCTGCGACGGATCGTGCTGCTCGCGGTGGTGCTGGGGGTCGGGCTGCATCTGTGGTTGTACGACACGGTGATCGTCGACACGTTCTACCGGGCGCCGGCGGAACTCGCGGCGGCGGTGGTTGGATCCTCGGATCCGGTCGGCACGATCGACGCGATCTGGACGAGCGGCGGATCCGTGGCCGGGGCCCTGTGGTCGAAGGGCGGCGTGCTCAGCGGCGACTTCGGCTTCTACCTCGCCGGCGCCATCGTCTGGTGCCTGATCGGCATGCTGTGCGTGTATGCGATGTTCTTGATCGCGCTGTCGGCGATCGCGCTCTCGGTCCTGCTCGCGCTCGGCCCGCTGTTCGTCGCGATGGCGTTGTTCGACGCGACTCGCAGGCTCTTTCAAGCCTGGCTCGCCCAGCTCGCGACCTACGGGCTCACGACGATCCTGACCGTGATGGTCGGGGCGCTGCTCCTGCGGATCGTCCAATCGTACGCGGCGCAAACGGCGGCGCGGGGCGCGGCGATCATGACGGTCGACGCGCTCGACATGGTGTTGGTGTCGGCATTGGTCTTTCTCGTGTTCCGGCAGGTGATGCCCCTCGCCTCCGCGCTGGCCGGAGGAATGGCGATGAGCACCTACGGCGCGGTGTCGCGCGTCGTGGCCTGGGGCTTGCGGGGCGGCATGCGCGCCGCGGCACCGGTGGCCGCGGCGTCGGCGGGTGCCGCAATCGCGACCGCGCAGATGGCCGGAACCGCATTGCGCCGGCGATGGACTCGCGAATGATCCCCATGCACGAAGTCGAGGAGACCCGGTGATGAAGTCACTCACGATGCTCGCGTTGATCCTGCTCTGCGGCTGCGCGTCGCACGCCGTGCGCTGCGATCGCCGGTTGACCCCGATCAATCGGCCCGTGCCGGCCGCACGGCCGGCTGCGTCGCCCGGAGCGCCCCCGCGATGAACGACACGGCGCCGCTCGAGGGCTACCTGGCGGCCGCGACCGACTGGGACCGGGACCGGGTAGACATGTCGCGCCGAAGCGCGCGGACGGCGTGGTGGGTCGCCGCCGCCGGCTGGGTGTGCGCGGTCGTGAGCGGCGCCGCGCTGGCCGCCTTGATGCCGCTGAAGCGCGTGGAGCCCTACCTGATCCGCGTCGACCGGACCACCGGCGTCGTCGACGTGGTCCCCGTCTACGCCGGCCACGCGACGCAACCGCAAGCCGTGACCCGGTATTTCCTCGCGCACTACGTCACGGTGTGCCAGCGATTCAACTTTGCGACCGCGGCGAGCGACTACGAAGAGTGCGGGGCATTCCAGACGGCCCAAGAGAATCAAGCCTGGTATGCGGCATGGCGCCGATCGAATCCGGCATCACCGCTGAATCGATACCGGGATGGGACCACGGTCCGCGCGCACGTCGAGTCGATCAGCTTCATTCCGGCGGCGATCGGCGCGCGCAACGTCGCGCAAATCCGCTTCTTCACGACGACGCGCGCGGCCGGCGGTGCGAGCCCGAAGATCGTGCATTACATCGCGACGGTCCGCTATGCGTACGGCGCGCCGTCCGCGGACGTGCGGCGACGCCGCTGGAATCCGCTTGGCTTCGAGATCCGGTACTTCCACGCCGACCACGAAGTTCCCGGCGAGTCGTCGAAGCCGCCGTCGGCAGCGCGGACCGTTCCGGGCGCGGGAGCGAATCGATGAACCCCGTCGTCGATCGACGCCGCGGTCGTGCCGTCGCCGTGGGTCTCATGTTAGTCGCGGGAATCCGGGCAACCTCCCGACCGGCGTGCGCCGAGATCGTACCGCAGGCGGGCCCCGGCGACCCGCGGATCACGGTCGCCCGCTACGCGCCGGATCAGGTGTATCGATTGCGCGGGGTCGTGGGCTATCAAATCGACATCGAATTCGCGTCCGGGGAACGGTTCGTCGGCCTCGGCTCCGGCGACGTCGCGGGGCTCGAGTTCAGCGGCGTGCGAAATCATTTGTTCCTCAAGCCGAAGGCGACCGACGTCGCGACGAACATCACGGTGCTGACGAACCGGCGCACCTATCAGTTCGCGTACACGGTCGCGAAGACGCGGACGGCGGACGCTCCGCGCGACGCGGTCTACGTGCTCGATTTCCAGTATCCACCTCGCAAGAACGACGCCG
>JAJYFF010000124.1 GCA_021785405.1 Pseudomonadota bacterium
AACCGCGTCGCCCAGGTCTCGAGCACGTACGGCCAGGGCGAAGCCCATACCATCGTGGAGAATTGCGGCAATACCTTGATCCTGCGCTGCTCGGCGAGCGAGGGCGGTGGCACCGCGAAGTTCGCCTCGCAACTGATCGGCGACCGCGAAGTCCGGCGGATCACCGTGTCGAGGAGCCGGCGCGCGACCGAGTTCTTCGGTGCGACCACGCGATCGGAACACTTCAGCATCGAACCGACCTTGTTGCCCTCGCAGATCGAGCGCTTGCCGGACTTGCGTGGCTACCTGAAGCACGCATCCGCCGGATCGTGGCGACGGGTCGATCTCGAACCGGACGGCGCGGACGGACGCCTCCCGCGCGCGCTCGACACAGGGTTCGGCCATGAGTGAGCGCGGTGCGTCGCCCGAGGAGACCGTGCGGCTCGGCTTGCTGCTGGAGAACGCGCAGGCGCAGCAACAGGGCGCGGCCGAATCGATCGACCAGTTGCACTCGCTCGTGCACGGTCTCGACGACGTCGTGCGCGATGAGATCCGCCGGACCTTGATCGAGGAACTCCAGGGGCTCGACGCCGAGATCGCCGCGAGCATCGCGCAGTTGCGCCGCCTGCGGCGGACCGTCTCGATTCGCGCGGCGGCGTGGACGATCGGCGCGGCGATCGTGGTGCCACTGCTCTGCGGCGCGGTCCTGGGGGCGGTTCACCCGTCGATTCGCCGGATCGGCCAACTCGAAGCGCAGCGCACCGCCCTCGAGCGGAACGTCGCGACGCTGCGGGCCGCCGGGGGGGTCGTCGACTTGCGTCGCTGCGGTCGGCGCCGGCGCTGGTGTGTGCGGGTCGACCGCCGCGCGCCGCGGTACGGTCGACAGGGCGAATTCGCGGTCGTCGACGGAGGGTGACGTGCTGCCGTGGCCGCTGCAGGCGCTCGTCGATTCGCGGTCCCACGAGATCGCGGCATTCGCGATTGCCGCGGTGCCGATGGTGACCGCGGGATTCTGGCGGCTGCGCCGGCCGCGTCGTTCGAATGACGGTGTGCGTCGCGGCGCCATGGTCCTGCGTCACCGGGCTCGGGTCGCGGTCGATCGCCACGGCGCGTTCGGACGGATCACGATCGCGGGGCTTTCGGTGCCGGCCGCCGACGAGAGCAAGCACTTCAAGATCCTCGGCACCACCGGGACCGGCAAGTCGACCGCGATTCGGGAGATTCTCGGCGGCGCGCTCGCACGGGGCGATCGGGCGGTGATTGCGGATCCCGACGGAGGCTACCTCGGGCGGTTCTTCCGGGCCCGCCGGGGCGACTTGATCTTGAACCCGTTCGAACCCGCGTCCGTGCGCTGGGACTGGCGCGCGGAGATGCGCAATCCCTACGACGCGGAACTGCTCGCGAGCGCGCTGGTTCCCGGGTCACCGGATGCGGCCGGCGAGGAGTGGCGCGGCTACGCCCGCACCTTCCTTGCCGCGGTGATCCGTCGTTCCTGGGAGACCGGCCCCGGTCCGGTGGCCGAGCTGTGGCGGCTCGTCGCGTTCGCGCCGGCCGCGCAGCTGCGTCCCCTGGTCGCCGGCAGCGCGGCGCAGCCCTTTCTCGAGCCCGACAACGCGCGAATGTTCGGATCGATTCGCTCGGTCGCGGCGTCCGCAGTGGCGGCGCTCGAGCACGTGGACGCCCAGCGGGCGCGCCGATTCTCGGTGCGTCGCTGGATCACGGTGGCGGAGAACCCGGGGGCGTTGTTCATTCCGTACAAGGCCACCCAGATCGCGGCGTTGCGATCGTTGATATCCGCGTGGATGCGTCTCGCGGTCTTCGAGGCGATGAACGCCGCGGAGGGTCGCGACCAGCGCCTGTGGTTCGTCGTCGACGAGCTGGATGCGCTTGGCCCGATCGACGGGTTGAAGGATGCGCTCGCGCGCCTGCGTAAATTCGGCGGGCGCTGCGTGCTCGGGTTCCAGTCGATCGCCCAGGTCTCCTCGACGTACGGGCACGGCAGCGCGCAAACGATCGTGGAAAATTGCGGCAATACCTTGATCCTGCGTTGCGCGGGCAGCGAGAACGGCGGCACGTCGCAGTTCGCGTCCCGGCTGATCGGCGACCGGGAGGTCCGCCGCCGGCAGACCGCCCGCGGTCGCGATCACGCGGGCGCGATCGGCTCGAGGGCGTCACGACGGTCGACGAACGTCAGCGATCAGACCGTCGTCGAAACCGCGGTGCTGTCGTCCGAGATCGAGCGGCTGCCCGACCTGCACGGATATCTGAAGCTCGCGTCCTCGCCGGTGTGGCGCGAAGCGCGCCTGAAGGCTGGCGTGTGTTAGCGAGGCTCCGTCACCCGTCGATCAACGTGCGCGCGCCGCGCTACTTCGCAGCTTGTGCGGTCTGTGCGTGTGCCCGGTGCGCGCGCGAGATGGTCGCGATCGGGCTGGCGCTCGGCGCCGGACATCGAATCCGCGTCGACGACGGCGAGCCGGACTCGGTCGGGTTCGTCGCGCGCGGGTGGCGCACGGTCCGGTCACCGGCCTGGCTGTTCGACGTCGAGTACCTGACGCGTCGGGTGCGCGGTCGGTTGCAACGGCTGTCGCCGGGGTATCGGCTCGCCGACAACCCGACGACCGGCGGCCGCCGTTGGCTGAATCATTGTCCGCATTGCGGCGCGGTGCTGGACGACGATTATCTGCACGGGGAACCGGACGTCGCGTTTATGCCGTTCACGGTGGGTGCCGCGCAGCGCATCGAATTGCACGCGGTCGATGCGCCGTTCGCGGCTGCGGTCGGCGGCCACTGCGACGATCCGCCGCTGTTCGGCGCCATGCGCCGGATCGACCGCGCGCTCGAGTGAGGCGTGCCGATGGCCGTGTACTTCCTCTACATGAAGACGTTCGGCCGCGCGAACGGCAGCAGCGCCGTGAATGCGGCGGCGTACCGTGCCGGAGAACGGCTGCGCGACGAACGGACCGGCCGCACTTACGATCACTCGTTCCGTGGCGGGGTCTTGCACCAGGAGATCGTGCTG
>JAJYFF010000125.1 GCA_021785405.1 Pseudomonadota bacterium
GCGGCGAAGCGCGCCGCGCGCGGCGGCGCGACGACGATCGTGCGTGCGCCGCCAAACGGCGCGACCAGCGTCGCGGTTCGCCGCAGCAAGCCGACCCCGCGGACGCGCGCGAGCGCCTTCGGCTGGCCGAGACGCCGCGAGAAGCCGGCGGCCAGGATCACGATTTGCAGCGACGGTCGGGGCGGGGCGCGCATTGCTATGATGGTGCCATGAAAAAGACCTATTTCAGCCTGCGCCGCCGCATGATCGGCGCGCCGCTGTGGCTCGCCGCGCTCGCGTTCGCGCTGGTCGTCGGCGCGTCGACCTGGCTGTGGAACGAGGCCGATTCGACGATCCTGGTGCTCGTCCCGAGCGTCGCCGGCGTGGTGCAGGGGACCGAGCCGTTCGGTACGGGATCGGGGCCGGACCGGATCGATGCGATCTACGCGGCCGACGCCGCGGGCGCGCGCGTGGCCGCGGCGCCGCTGGCGGCGCAGCTCGGACTGCCGGTCGAGGTCGTGGATCGCGGCGCCGATACCTTGATCGCCGACGCGCTCGGGACCCATCGGGGCGGGCGCGTCGTGATCGTCGCGAACCTCGCGGCGATTCCCGGGCTCGTCGCCGCGGTCGGCAGCGTGCCCGTGCCGAGCGCCGCGAGCCTCGATCCGCGGACCCTGCTCGTGATCGGCGTGCCGCGGATCGGCCGGCCGAATCTCCTGCGGCTGCACGAGTGATTCCGCCGTGCCGCGCGCGGTCGCACCGCGCCTGGCACGTGTCCGGCGCCGGGGTGCGGCGGCGGGTGTCCGGCAGTGTTTTGTTTCGATGGGTTTGCTGTTAGTATGCGACGCCTTTTCCGGGGGGCGTTTGGTTGCCGGGGGAGTAGCTCAGCTGGGAGAGCGTCGCGTTCGCAATGCGAAGGTCGAGGGTTCGATCCCCTTCTCCTCCACCACCCACCCTTCATCGAGAATTCACAGACCGCGCCGCGTCCTCGCGGTCTCATACGGGTCCACGGCCCCGGTAGCTCAGTGGATAGAGCGAATGCCTCCTAAGCGTTAGGTCGCAGGTTCGATTCCTGCCCGGGGCACCAAATCCATCGGGTCCACGACCTGAACAGAAGCCGAATCCTATTGCGGCGCGGAACGGGTGTCGGCTTTCTTTACACCAAGCGCAAAATTATTTAATAAATTGAATCGTATATCATCGATATATACTTGATTTTTATATTATTTTATATATTTGGCATAGAAGGTGCTTGTTCCCTGATCAACATGGGGATCCATCGACGAGGGGAAGATTATGTTTAAGCGCTCTATCGGCAATATGAAGCTCCTGGTCGCGGCGGTCGCGCTCGCCGGGACCTGCGCGCTGGGTGCGGCGCACGCCGACCAGCTCTTCGTTCAGCAGTCGGGCACGGCGCCCGCCGGCGGGGACCCGAACCCGCTGACCAACACGGGCAGCTTCGTGATCGGCGCGGCCGGAAATTTCACGCTGCAAGATCCGTTGCTCGTCGTGATCGGTGTGTATAACGGCATGGGCACTCCGTCGCTCAGCTTCTCCAGTTCCGGCTGCACGCCGACCTGTTCGCTCGCGACGGTGGGGACCTATGGCTTGGGCACCAATACCGCGACCTTGGCGTCCGGTCAGAACGTGTGGACGCAGCTCGGTCTGGTCGGCGGCGGCTCCGAGAGCTACACGAACTGGGCCGGATACGATCAGACCACGCTGGGACTGTCGCCGACGAGCTTCTCCCTGTACGCGTTCGCGATCGACACGAGCCTCACCTCCGGCAGCCCGATCACGGTCAGCGAGAGCGGTGCGGCGAACGGATCGTTCATCGCGGCGTACGATTGCCAGGTGTCCGATTCCGCGTCGGGCGCTTGCAGTCACGGTGACGTCGCGCAGACGGTGTTCACGAACACCGGCGTGGTCGGCGGGCGCGTCCCCGAGCCAGGCTCCCTCGCGCTGATGGCGGCGGGCCTGTTCGGCTTGGGCTGGTACGTTCGCCGGCGCCGGCTGAGCTGAGGCGATTCGCGGATCCGGTCGGATCCGGCGATTCGACCCGACTCGATCGAAGAACCCCCGGCACCCCCGGGGGTTTTTTTATACTGCGTCGGCGGCATTCACGCCGACGATCCCCGAGGTGACGGTGCGTATCGAACTCGATGACCTGGAACTGCGCGTGATCGGCTGCCTGCTCGAGAAGCAGATCACGACGCCCGACCAATATCCGCTGTCGCTGAACGCGCTGGTGAGCGCGTGCAACCAGAAGAGCAACCGCGATCCGGTGCTGGACGTCGATGAGCCGGCGGTCCAGCGGACGATCGATGCGCTCGCGCGCAAGCATCTGGTGCTCGAGCGGTCGGGCTTCGGGAGCCGCGTGCCGAAGTACCAGCATCTCTTCTGTAACACGGAGTACAGCAGCCTGAAGTTCTCGCCGCGGGAACTCGCGATCGTCGCGGAGTTGCTGCTGCGCGGACCGCAGACGCCGGGCGAGCTGCGATCGCGCGCGGGCCGGATGACGCCGTTTACGGATGTCTCGGAGGTGGAGGCCGCATTGCAGAGCCTGGTCGACCGGGAAGAAGGACCGCTCGTCGCGCGGTTGCCGCGCGAGTCGGGACGGCGCGAGTCGCGCTACGTGCACCGGTTCGGCGGCGAGGCGCTGCCGCAACCCGTCCCGGACGCGGTGGCGTCCGACCCGGACGCCCCGCCGACCGGGCGCGACGGGCTCGCGGGCCGGGTCGCCCAACTCGAGGAGGACGTGCGGCTGCTCCGCGCGCAGCTCGACGAGCTGCGATCCGGGGGTCGGTGAGCGCGCGGCCGCGGAATATCAGCGCTGAACGGGCGACCGCGGGGCGCTGACGCCCCGCTGCAGGAGCGCCTCGAGCTTGCGGTCCTGCCCGTACAGGTCGTCGAAGAAGTCGATCGGCCCCGCCTCGGTCGCGAGCGCGGTGCCGTACACGATCATCACCGGGATCGGC
>JAJYFF010000062.1 GCA_021785405.1 Pseudomonadota bacterium
ACGAGATGATCGACGCGCTCGCGGCGGCGCGCACCGCGTTGCCGAACACGCTCTCCAGCGCGACCAGCGACGACGGCAAGCTGTTCGTCACCGGCTACTCGCAAGGCGGCTACGTCGCGATGGCGACCGAGCGGGCGCTGCTCGCCGCCGGCGCGACGGTCACCGCCGCGGCGCCGATGTCGGGCCCGTACGCGCTCGAGGCCTTCGGCGACGCGATGTTCTTCGGCCATGTCGATCTCGGCGCGACGGTGTTCGCACCGCTGTTGACGACGAGCTACCAGCATGAGTACGGGGACATCTACACCGCGACGACCGACGTGTATTCCCCAACCTACGCGAACGGGATCGATACGCTGCTGCCGTCGACGACGCCGATCGCGACGATCTTCGCGGACAATCTCCTCCCCGAGACCGCGCTGTTCGACAGCGCGACGCCGACGGTCACGATTCCGAACAACCCGACGCTCTCCCAGGAACTGACCGCGGCGCTCGCGGTGCCGTCCGATCCGACCAACCCGGACACGCCGTTGTTCGATCTCGGGTTCGGCAGCTCCTACCTGATCACCAACGCCTACCGCGTGAGCTACGCGCTCGACGCGGCCGCGGATCCGGACGGCGCGGTGCCGACCCCGTTGCCGGGCGTGCCGCTCGCGGCGAATCCGCCGCAACAGACCTTGCGCAAGGCGTTCTATCTGAACGACATGCGCTACGGCGGCTGGGCCCCGACCGCGCCGACCCTGATGTGCGGCGGCGATCAGGATCCGACGGTGTTCTTCGCGTTGAACACCGGGACGATGCAGGCGTTCTGGAGCTCGACGCCGTCCGCACCGCTGATCAGCGTGCTCGACGTGAACGCGCCCCCCGCGGGTCCGTTCGCGCCGATCCAGCAGGCGTTCCAGCAGACCCAGGCGGCGGAGCTCGCGTACTACGAATCCGCCGCGGGCGGCGGCTACACGGCCGCGCAGGCACAGCAGTTGCTCGTCGAGGGGTATCACACGGCGGTCGCGCCGTTCTGCAGCCTCGCAGCCCGCAGCTTCTTCAGCCAGTTCTAACGAAGGAACGGTCATGAACCGCAATTCGCCTCGCTCGCTCGCGACCGCCGTGGCCGCGCTGCTCACGCTCGCGGCGTCGCTCGCCGCGGCGTCGCCCGCCGTCGCCGACTCCTCGTCGAACAACGAGCTGCGCATCGGCGCCTACCTCGTGTTCTACCACGCGTCCGCCGACGACCTGTCGGGACCCTTCGTCCCGCCGGGCGTGAACCTCAAGGTGCAGGACGTGCAGACGCTGTATGCGGCGTACATCCGCCGGCTGTCGCCGCACGTCGTGATGGAGCTGGCGTTCGGCTGGCCGCCGCTCACGAAAACGGAGGGCAAGGGACCGGCGACCTTGGGCTCGGTTCCGTACAACGGCGTCGTGATCTCGACCGCGCGGTGGGTCTCGCCGACGCTGCTGCTGAACTACGAGTTCGGCGACCCGAACGCGCGGCTGCGCCCGTACGTCGGCCTCGGCGTGAACTACACGACCTTCATCGACCGGCAGTCGACCGCGGCGGGCAATGCGGCGAGCGGCGGGCCGACGCGGCTGTCGCTCACCGCGTCGGTCGGACCGGCGGCCACCCTCGGCCTGTCTTATCGCATCGCCCCGCACTGGCACGCCTATGCCTCCTATGCGTACGCGCAGATCGAATCGGACCTGACCGCGAACACCGCGGGCGAGATCCGCCGGACCCACGTAAACTTCCGGCCGAGTTCGATCATCTTGTCGGTGGGTTATTCGTTCTGAGGATGTGGCACGAGGAGACGACCTGAACGGTCGCGCGGTCTGCGCGATCCTCGTCAGCTATCATCCGGACCCGGCGCTGCCGCGCCGGGTCGCCGCGGTCGCCGCCCAGACCGGCGGCGTGGTGATCGTCGACAACGGCTCGGACCCCGCCGCGCTCGCGATGCTGCGCGGCATCGCCGCGGCGCATCGCGGGGTCGAACTGATCGAGAATGGCGCGAATCTCGGCGTCGCGCGCGCCCTGAACCTCGGCGCGGCGCGCGCCATCGACCGCGGGTTCGCGTGGTTGCTGCTCCTCGACCAGGACAGCGAGGTCGCCGCGGATCTCGTGCGCCGCTTGTTCGCGGCGCGCGCCGCGCACCCGGACCCGGAGCGGCTCGCGATCATCGGCGCGGGATTCGTCGAGCCCACGGGCGCCGGCCGCGCGACGCCGAGCGCCGGCGCACCCCCGTGGCAGGAAGTCGAGACCGCGATCACCTCCGGTTCGCTGCTGGCGGTCGCGACCTACCAGCGGATCGGCGCTTTCCGCGACGAACTGTTCATCGACTACGTGGACACCGACTACTGCCGGCGCGCGCGCGCGGCCGGCTTCGTGGTCGCGACCACCCGCCAGCCGCTGATGGCGCACGCGATCGGTACGCCGGCCGCGCACCGTTGGCTCTGGCTCGAGAAGTGGACGCGCAATCACTCCGCCGACCGCCAGTACTACATCGCGCGGAACGACACCGTGATGCTGCGCGAGGGCGGACGGTATCCGCACGGCGCCTGGGCGCTGAAGAGCCTCGCGCGACGGCTGCGCGCCGCGAAGCGCGTGCTCCTGTACGAGAACGCGAAGGCACGCAAGCTCGCGGCGCTCGCGGAAGGCTGGTGGCACGGCCTGCGGGGCCGCCTGGGGCCACGCCGCCCCGATGCGGCGTCGCAATAACCGGCCCCACGCCCACGAGTTCACGGCCCACCCGCGAATTCTGTGATCGAGCGAACGGCGCGATCCGGGCGCCGTCTCCGACAATGCGTCCGCAAGGCACCGTGGCGGAACGCGACGTTCGTCGTTCCCGCCGGTCTGCCGGCGTCGCGTCAACAAGGAAGTCGGGTCACGAAAACGCTGCTCACAGAACTCGCCCGCGAACTCGACTGCACTCACGTCGCCGTGAACGTCGCGGCGATCACCGAGCGCATCCATTCGCGCCGCGCAAGCGTGGCGGCCGGTACGCTCGGCGCGATCGTGCGCGAGGTGTTCGCCCCGCTCCTGCGCGACGGCGCCGGCGCGCGCATCCTGCACCGGGCCCGACTGCAGCCGGAAGCCCCCGTGCTCAACTTCCGGGTCGCGATCGCACCGCTCGACCGCGCCGACCCCGGTGCCGGACTCATCGCCGCGGTCCGTGACCCCGATCAAGCCCCGTTCGCGAGCGACGCCCTGACGCGGCTGTCCGCCGCGGTCCCGCGCATCGCGCACGCGCTCGCGGCCCGCATCGAACCCGACACCGGGCTGCTGCGCTGGAGCGCCTTCGAGGATGAGCTCTCGCGACGCGACCGCTCGCGGATCGCGAGCCTGGTCTACGGCAACCTGGACCAGATGCATCTGGTGAACGAGATCGCGGGATTCGAAGCGGGCGACCGGCTGATCCGCCACGCCGGCCGCGCGTGGCGGCGGCAGCTCGCGTCGCTCGACGCGCTCGGGACGCACCTGTCCGGCGATCGATTCGTCGCGGTGCTGTTCGGTCAAACCCTGAATCACACGCGCACCTGGGCCGAGCGGATGCGCGACGCGATCGCCGAGATCCCGATCGGCGGACGCCACCGCGGGATCAGCGCGAGCTTCGGCGTCGTCTCGATTCCCACGGGGCAGAGCTGTCAGCACGCGCTCGCGGCCGCCGAGACCGCGTGCCGGGTCGCGAAGGAGCGCGGCCGCAATCGCGTGGAAGTCTACGAGGACGGCGACAATACGATCATCCGCCGCCACGTCGCGGTGCGCGAGTCCGATGCGCTCGCGGAGACCCTGGACGGCGACCGGCTGGTGCTGTACGCGCAGCCGATCCAGGCGCTCACCCCCGGCGCGGCACCGCATCACTACGAGATCCTCGCGCGCGTGCAGTGCGCCGAGGGCGACACGATGTCCCTCAGCAGCTTCCTCGACGCCGCCGAGCGCTATCAGCTCCTCGAGCGCCTGGACCGCTGGGTCGTCTCGCGCGCCGTCGGCATGCTCGCGCCGGTCGCCGCGGCCTTGAGTGCGCTCGGCGCGAACTTCGCGCTGAATTTGACCGGGCAATCCTTGAGCCAGCCTGAATTCGCGGATTTCGTCCGCACCGAGATCAAGCGTCATGCCCTGCCGCCGCGACTCCTCGACTTCGAATTCACCGAGATCGCGGCCGCGCGCAATCTGAACGCGACGCGCCGCTTCATCGAGCGCATGGCCGAGATCGGCTCACGGGTCGCGCTCGATGACTTCGGCACCGGCGTGTCCTCGCTCGTGCACCTGAAGGACCTCGAGGTCTTTCGCATCAAGATCGACGGCAAGTTCGTCCGCGACGTGCAGCAAAGCGCCCGTTCGCAGGCGCTGATCCGCGCGATCGTGCAGATCGCCGAGGAGCTCGGGCTCGAAACCGTCGCCGAATTCGTCGAGGACGCGGCGATCGCCGAACGCATCCGCGCGCTCGGCGTGCACTATGCCCAAGGCTATTTCTACGGGCACGCGCAGCTGCTCGAGGACACGCTCGCGCAACTGCTGGGCGCGCCGCCGGCGCTCGCCACCGCCGCGGGGGCTGGCTGAGCCACGGCAGACGCGCGAGGCGCCTTTTCGGTAAGATGCTCGCTCCGAATCACGGCCTTCGGGAGAGCATCGATGAAGCGAATCCTCGTGAGCGGCTTCGCGCTGTGCGCGGCCCTGGTCGCCGGCACCGGGCACGCCGCCGGCGGCACCCTGCGGATCCTCACCTGGGCGGACTATGCGCCCCGCAGCGTCGTGCAGGCGTTCGAGCGCCAGACCGGCATCCACGTCGAGGTCACGGTCTCGAACAACGAGGAGATGATCTCCAAGCTGCGCGCGACCGGCGGCGGCGGCTACGACCTCGTGCAGCCGTCCCAGGACCGCATCCTCGGGCCTCAGGAAGAGTTCGGGATCTACAAACCGCTCGATCTCAGCAAGGTGAACCTGAACGAGTTCCGCCCGTCGCTGCTCGCGGTGACCCGCCGGACCACGATGATCAACGGCAAGGTCTATGGCCTGCCCTACCTGTTCGGCACCGACGGGCTGGTCGTGAACACCAAGGTCGCGCCGCAGGTGAAGGACTACCCCGATCTGTGCCAGCCGGCGCTGAAGGGCAAGACCGCGGTCCGGTTGAAGCGCCCGACCTTGATCGCGTTCGCGTTCGCGATGGGTCAGGATCCGTTCGCACTCTACGGCAACCCCACCGCCTACAAGGCGCTGATGGACCGCGTCGGCGCCAAGCTGATCGCGTGCAAACCGAACTTCCGCTTCTTCTACGACAACAAGGACCAGTTGCTGAACGCGTTCCGTAGCGGCGAGGTGGTCGCGGCGATGATGTGGGACACCGGCGGCTGGACGCTGAACCGGGAGAACCCGAATATCCAGTATCTCGTGCCGAAGTCCGGCGCCCTCGGCTGGTTGGACACCTTCGCGTTGCCCGCGCACGGGCGCAACGACGCCGCCGCGTACGCGTGGATCAACTTCGTGATGCAACCGAAGATCGCCGCGCAGATCGTGAACCGGGTCGGCAGCTTCTCGGCCGCGCAAGGCGCGGAACCCTACGTCGAGCCGAAGCTCAAGGCGCAGTACCACGCGGACTTCCCGACCGAGGCGTCGCTCGACCGCATCCACTGGTATCCGGCGATTCCGGCGGGTCTGGAGCAGATCGAGGGACGCATCCTCGATCGGATCAAGGCGGCGGACTGACCTCGGCCGGCCCGGCCCGCTCGCGCCGTGCGCGGAACCACCGCCCGATCCACGGCCGCACGGCCGGCACGAACGGCGCGAGCCGCAGCGCGAGCCGCACCAGCCGTCGGGGACGCCGGAACAGCAGCAGCGCCGCCGCCGCGCCGAGCAGCATGCGGCCGCTGGGCGAGTTCGCGCGCGCGACCATCCGATCGATCGCGCCGAAGCTCGCGGCGAGCCGCGCTCCGTCCTCGCGCAGCGCGTCGCGCAAGCTGGCGCTGCGCGTGAGCAGGGCGTGACGCCGTTCGGCGAGCAGCGCCGCGCGGGCGCTCACGGGGCGTTCTCGCGGAACGCGTCGGCGTCGCGCTTCAATTCGGTGGTCGTCGCCGAGAGGATCCGCAGCCGTTGCCGCAGCCGCTTGCGCACGCTGAGCCCGGCGCCGGCGGCGGCGAGCGCGAACGCGGCCGTGACCCCGATCGCGGCGAGCATCCGGTGGGTATCCCAGAACGCGATCACGATCGTGAACGCCAGCAGGAGCAGTGCCAATGAACCGAAGTACACCGCCGCGATGCCCCACAGCAGCAGCTTCGCGGCGTGCTCGATCTGCTCCTCGATCTCGACCGCGATCAGCTCGATCCGGGTACGCCCGAGGTCGAGCAGGGTCGCGAGGATTCGGCGCAAGGACGCGATCGGCCCCGGGTCGGGCGCGGCGTCGCTCATGAGCTTAACGGCGTCCGAGCAGCACGCCGACGACGATGCCGACCGCGGCGGCGACGCCGATCGACTGCCAGGGATTGTCCTGGACGTACTGGGTCGCGTCGTCCTTCACCGCCCGCGCGCGCTTCTTCAGATCGTCCTCGAGCTCGACGAGACGCGCCCGGGCGCTCTCGACCGAACCCGCTGCGCGCCGTCGGGCGGCCGAGGCCCGATCGCTCGCATCGCCCGCCGTCGCTGCGACCAGCGCTTCGGCATCGGCGACCAACGATCGCAGGTCGTCGATCAAGGTCTTGGTGCTGACTTGGCTCATCGCCCTCTCCTTCCGGTGATCGCGTTGCCGAGGTCTATGGTAACTCCACCGGTGCTTGCCCGTATCCGGAATTCCACGGGGGGGCGCTGCGCGCGGCGCGGCCGCCGCAACCGGCGCGCCGGGGCTCTGGCATGAGGCTCGCGCGCACGCTCCTCGCGGCCAGCGTCGCGATCGTCGGCGGCGGCCTGCTCGCCCTGCACGAGTTCCCGCCGCCGCTGCTACGGGTGGGCGCGAACTTCGCGGCCGAGATCGTCTGCTCGAACGTCTACCTCGCCGGCCGCGACCCGCAGGCGGTGCTGCGAACGGACGTGCAGGCGCCTGGTTTGGCGGTGCTGCGATGGATGCGGGTCCGCGTCGACCGACGCGATCACCTCGTGCGCGCCGGCCTCCTCGGTTTCATCGGCAATGGGCTCGCGGTCGAGACCCCGGGGCGTGGTTGTACGGTGATCCCGGATGGCCACTGGCGGTCGTTCCTCGCCCGTACCGGCCCACACGCGGCCCCGACCCTCGCCCCGGTGACCCCGGCGGCCCCGGCGGCCCCGAACGGCGACCCGCTGTGGCCCGACGGCGACGGGGCCGTGATCGATCCGCGGTTGCAGTCGATCGTGGACGTCCCCTCCCTCGCGGGCCCGGGCATGCGCGCGATCGTCGTCGTTCACGACGGACGCATCGTCGCCGAGCGCTATGGCCTGGGGTTCGGCGCGTCGACGCCGCTCCTCGGCTGGTCGATGACGAAGTCGGTGTTCGCGGGCCTGGTCGGCGTGCTCGTCGGCGACGGCCGCTTGTCGCTCGAGGCCTCCGCGGGGCTCGGGCGGCGGCCGGGCGATCCGCGCGCCGCGATCCGGATCGCGGACTTGCTGTCGATGACCGACGGCCTGCGGTTCAACGAGCGCTACGGCGGCGTCTCGGACGTCACCCGCATGCTGTACCTCGAACCCGACATGGCGGCCTACGCGGCCGCGCAACCGCTCGTGCATCCGGTCGGACGGTTCTGGAGTTACTCGAGCGGCACGGCGATGATCCTCGCCCGCATCGTCCAGCGCGCCGCGGGTCCGCATCCGCGCCGCTTCGTTCGCGAACACCTGTTCGCGCCGATCGGGATCACCCACGCGACGATCGAGTCGGATGAGCACGGCACCCTGGTCGGCTCGTCTTATATGTACGCGACCGCGCGCGACTGGGCGCGCTACGCCGAGTTGTTGCGCCGGGACGGCGTCTGGAACGGCGTGCAGGTGCTGCCCAGCGGCTTCGTCGCGGCGATGATCCGTCCGGTCGCCGCGTCCGGCGGCCAGTACGGCGCGGGCATGATCTGGCGCTACGCGGGCTCGCCGACCGCGCCGGGGGTCGACCCGGACCGGGCGTTCGGGATACCCTCCGATGCGTTCTGGATGGAGGGATTCGACGGGCAAAGGATCGCGATCGTCCCGTCGCGCGCGCTCGTCGTGCTGCGGATGGGACTGACCCCGTCGTCGATGCGTTACCAACCGCAGCGCCTCGTGGGCGCGCTGCTCGAGGCTCTGAACACCCGATGAACCAGCCCGACCTCACCGCTCAGGCGGTCGTGAAACGCTTCGGCGATCACGTCGCCGTCGACTCGATCTCCTTCGAGGTCGCCCGCGGCAGCTTCTTCTCGATCCTGGGACCCTCCGGTTGCGGCAAGACGACGCTGCTGCGGATGATCGCGGGCTTCCTCGAGCCGGACGGCGGCGAGATCGCGATCGGCGGCAAGTCCATGCGCGGCGTCGCGCCGAACCGCCGTCCCGTGAACATGGTGTTCCAGCAGCTCGCGCTGTTCCCGATGATGTCCGTCGGCGAGAACGTCGAATTCGGTCTCGCGCGCCGCGGCGTCGGGCGCGCCGAGCGGCGCAAGAAGGCCGAGGCGATGCTCGAGCGCGTCGGGCTCGCCGGCGCGACCGCGAAGCGCGTGGACGAACTCTCCGGCGGCCAGCGGCAGCGCGTCGCGATCGCACGCAGCCTCGTGCTCGAGCCGACCCTGCTGCTGCTCGACGAACCGCTCGGCGCGCTCGACCTGAAGCTGCGCGAGCACATGAAGATCGAGCTGAAACAGCTGCAAGCGGATTTCGGGACGACGTTCGTCTACATCACGCACGACCAGTCCGAGGCGCTGGTGCTCTCCGACCACGTCGGCGTGATGAACCACGGACGCTTCGAGCAGATCGGCACGCCGCAGGATCTCTACTATCGGCCGCTCACGCCGTTCGTCGCCGGCTTCGTCGGCGACAGCAACCGGCTGACCGGCCGCGCGAGCGGCGTCGACGGCGGCCTCGTGCGCATCGACACCGGCGACGGCTGGGTCGTCGAGGCGCGCCGCGAGGGCGACGTCGCGAACGGCGATGCGGTCGAGGTGTTCGTGCGCCCCGAGGCCGCGATGCTGAGCCGCGCGCGCGAGTCCTCGGCGGCGAGCCACGAAGGCGTCGTCGAGAGTCTGCTGTTCGACGGCGCGAAGTCCGCGGTGCTGCTGCGCGAACGGCGCTCGCGGCGCGAAGTCCGGGTCGCGTTGCCGCAGACCGGAGAATTCGCGGATCTGCAGACCGGCGAGGCCGTCGCGTTCCGCTTCGATCCCGCGCGGGCGGTGTGCTTCCGCGCACGGAGGGACGGCGATGCCTGACGCATCGGTCGCCGCGCCCGGCGACTCCGGCTGGCGCAAGGCGCTGCTGATGGCCCCGGCGCTCGCATGGCTCGGGCTGCTGATCGTGCTGCCGCACGCGGAGCTCGCGGTCCTGTCGTTCCGCGAGCAGGTCGGCCCGCGGCACTACGTGCCGAGCCTCTCGCATTACCACGAATTCTTCCACGAACCGGAGTACTGGCACACGTTCGTGCGCACCGCGTGGATGTCGATCGTCGCGACCTTCGCGACGCTGTGCCTCGCGTTCCCGATCGCCTGGGTGATCGCGAAGATCGCGCGCGGCCGCGCCGCGGTCTGGTTGTTCCTTGCGTGCATGATCCCGTTCTGGATCAGCGAGACCGTGCGCACGCTCGGCTGGATGATCCTGCTGCGGGAAACCGGCGTGCTGCCGGCGCTGCTCGTGAAGCTCGGGATCCTCGCGCATCCGGTCGAGTTCCTCTACCACGACACGACGATCCTGGTCGGCCTGATCTACAACTCGATGCTGTTCATGATCGTGCCCCTGATCTCGAGCCTCGAGAGCCTCGACAACGCGCTGATCGAGGCCGCCTACGACCTCGGCGCGAACGGCTTCACGGTGCTGCGCAAGATCGTGATTCCGCACGCGGCGCCCGGGATCACCGCCGGCAGCATCATCGTGTTCATGCTGACGCTCGGCGACTACATCACCCCGACCTTGCTCGGCGGCAAGGATTCCGGGTGGTTCACCGAGCAGATCTACACCGAGTTCATCACCCGCTTCGACTGGGGCCAGGGGGCGGCGTTCGGCTTCCTGTTGCTCGTGCTGTCGACGCTGATCGTGGTCGCCGGCTTGAAGCTCACCGGGCAGCGCTTCGGCGACGTGATGGGGCGCACGTGATCCCCTCGCTGCCCCGGCCCGCGTGGCTGCGCGTCGCGACCGCGCTGTACGTCGCCGCGTTCCTCGGCTTCCTGTTCCTGCCGTTGATCGTCGTGTCGGTGTTCGCGTTCAACGACGCGCCCTACCCGGCGCCGCCCTGGCACGGGTTCACGCTCGACTGGTTCTTCGCGAACGACCCGGCCGGACGGCTCGGGATGTTCCACGACGACGAACTGATGCACAGCATCTGGACGAGCTGCAAGGTCGGCGTCTGGGTCACGCTGCTGGCGGTGCTCGTCGGGCTCGTGAACGCACTGCTGCTCGAGCGCCACGAATTCCGCGGCAAGAAGCTGCTCTCGATCCTGATGCTCGTGCCGCTGGTGATCCCGGGCGTGATCCTCGGGATCTCGATCCTCGCGTTCGCGAGCCAGATCGCGCAGTTCCTGAACGATCATTTCCACTGGTACGTGCGCTTCCTGCGCCCCGGCCTCCCCCTCGTGGTCCTCGGCCAGTTCTCCTACATCGCGACGATCGCGACCCTCACGCTGCGCGCGCGCCTCAGCCGCTTCGACCGCACGCTCGAGGACGCCGCGCTCAATCTCGGCGCATCGCGCGCGGCCACGTTCCGCACGATCCTGCTGCCCTACCTGCGGCCGGCGCTGGTCGGCACCGCGATGATGTCGTTCCTGCTGTCGTTCGCCGACTTCAACACGACGCTGATGCTCGTCGGCGGCAACCCGCCGCTCACGGTGCTGATGTACGGCCGGATGCACGAAGGCGCGACGCCGGTGCTGAACGCGGTCAGCGTGTTCCTGATGGCCGCCTCCGCGCTGCTCGCGATCGCACTGCTGCGCCGCGGGCCGCGCCGCGCTAGCGCGTGACCGGCGTCGCGTCCGCCCGGCGCAACTCGAGCCCGACCGCGAACGAGCGCTGGAAACCCTTCCAGACCGTCACTCCGTGGGTGCCGGGGCTGTAGGCCGCGTACGGCGCGTGATCGTTCGGCCATACGCCGCGATCGATGTGCACGACCGGCACGTCGAGGTACGCCGAGTAGCGCGGCTCCCCCCGCACGTAGCGATCGAGGAACGCGGTGATGAAGTGCGCGTTGATCGCGTTGACCCGCTCCGTGCGCCACACCGGATCCTGGAACCAGCCGAGGTTCCACAGCGTGCCGCGCATCCCGGAGGGCGCCGGATCGAGACCGATGTCGTGGCCTCCCTCCTCGAAGGTCAGCAGGTAGCGCGGCGCGTGGATCGCCTGGTCGAACACCAGTTTGCCGGCCCGCCGGTAGCCGACCGTGTGGTCCCGATTGCCATTGATCAGTAGCAAGGGGGTGCGGATCGCGGCGAGGCCGTCGCGACCCCAGGCGTCGAACGGCGGGCCGCCCGCCGGGGAGATCGCGACGACCGCGCGCAGGTGCGCGACCCGCAGCGAGCGCTGCAGCGCGCCCCCGCGACAGTACGGCAACAGCAGGCCGCCGGGCACGGACTTCACGGCGGGGCTGTGCGGGTCGAGGACCGCGCCGGCCGCGGTCAGCACGCCGTAGCCGCCCATCGAATAGCCGAGCAGCGCGGTGCGCCGCGGATCGACCCAGTGCTTCGCCGCGAGTTCGCGCTGCAAGGTCGCGGCGACGAACGCGATATCCAGCGGACGGCGCATCATCGGACCGACGAACTTCGCCTTGTCGGTGATCGGCGGATCCTCGTGGCGGATCGCCGCGACGACGTAGCCCTTCGACGCGAGGTTCTCGGTGATCCAGCTCATCGCGAGCGGATCGTTGCTGTAGCCGTGCGAGACGATGACCAAGGGATGGTTCGCGCCGGCGAACGGCGCGCCGCGCACCGCGATCCCCGGCAGCGTGAAGTGCGCCGGCGGTGCGGGCGGCGCCGACGGGAAGGTCCCCGAGTACACCATCCGCGGCGCGTCGGACCCGGCGACCGCCGGGTACCACACGTCGATCACGAGCCGGCGGTCGCGCGTCGGCGCGCGATGGGTCGCCGGATCGTAGGCGAGCACGTCGACCTGCGCCCGCTGGACGAGCGTGATCGTCTCGAAGCCGACCGCGTGCGGCCCGAGCGGCGCGAGTTGCGGCGCGTCCGGCCCGAACTCGCTCGGCGGGCGTTCGGCGTGCGCGAGCGGGACGAACCCCGCGAGCAGCAGCGCGAGGCCGCAGAGCACCGCCGCGGGGTGAGTTCCCCCGCGCGTCGCGCAGCGCGGCGCCATCTACTGATACCTCTTCGCGAACGTCTCGAGCGCGATCGGCTTGATCCGCGGGGCCTGGCCCGCGCAGCCGAACGCTTCCAAGCGCGCCTTGCAGATCGCGCGCGCGGCCTTGCGCGCCTCGCCGAGGTATTTGCGCGGATCGAACTCGCTCGGCTGCTCGGCGAACGCGCGCCGGATCGCGCCGGTCATCGCGAGGCGGATGTCCGTGTCGATGTTGATCTTGCGCACGCCGTGCTTGATGCCGCGCTGGATCTCCTCGACCGGGACGCCGTAGGTCTCCTTGAGGTCGCCGCCGTACTTGCGGATGATCGCGAGCAGTTCCTGCGGCACGCTCGAGGAGCCGTGCATCACCAGGTGCGTCGACGGGATCGCCGCGTGGATCTCGGCGATCCGGCCGATCGCGAGGATCTCGCCGGTCGGCTTGCGGGAGAACTTGTACGCGCCGTGGCTCGTGCCGATCGCGATCGCGAGCGCGTCGACGCCGGTGCGCGCGACGAAATCCTTCGCCTGGGCCGGGTCGGTGAGCAGCATCTCGTGGCTCAGCTTGCCTTCGGCGCCGACCCCGTCCTCCTTGCCGGCGGTCCCGGTCTCGAGCGAGCCGAGGCAGCCGAGTTCGCCCTCGACGGACACGCCGACCGCGTGCGCCATCTCGACGACCTTGCGCGTGACGTCGACGTTGTAGTCGTAGCTGGACGGCGTCTTCGCATCCTCCCGGAGCGATCCGTCCATCATCACGCTGCTGAAGCCCGAGCGGATCGCCTGGAGGCAGACCGCCGGCGACGGACCGTGGTCCTGGTGCAGCACGACCGGGATGTCCGGGTAGGACTCGATCGCCGCGAGCACCATGTGGCGCAGGTACGCCTCACCGGCGTACTTGCGGGCCCCGGCCGAGGCCTGCAGGATCACCGGCGCCTGGGTTTCCTGAGCGGCTTCCATGATCGCGTGGATCTGCTCGAGGTTGTTCACGTTGAATGCCGGCAAACCGTAGTCGTGTTCGGCCGCGTGATCGAGCAATTGGCGCAGCGAGACGAGTGCCATGGAACCCCTCCTGATGGGTGTGGATCGGCGCGCGAGGCGCGTGCCCCGATTATGCACCAAGCCCCGCGAAAACTTAAAAGCACCGGCCCGCGCGGCCGGCCCCGGTCACTGCGGCTCGAGCGCGTCCGCGAGGATCTCGATCCAGTGCCGGACGCGCGTCGCGGTGCCGGCGCCGAGGTGCAGGATGCAGCCGACGTTGGCCGAGGCGATCGTGGCGGCGCCGGTCTCCTCGAGCGCACGCAGCTTCTGGTCGCGCAGCGCCGTCGCGATCGCCGGCTCGAGCACCGAGTACGCGCCGGCCGATCCGCAGCACAGGTTCGCGTCGCGCACCGCCGGTCGCAGGTCGAATCCGAACGCGCGCAGCGCCGACTCGACCACGCCCGCGAGCCGCTGCCCGTGCTGCAACGTGCACGGCGGGTGGAACGCGATCGGACCGGCGCGATCCGCGCGGACCCGTCCGCGCAGCCGCGGCGCGATCGCGGCGACGAGTTCGCCGAGGTCGCGGGCCGCCGCGCCGACCGTCGCCGCCTTCGCGGCGTAGTCGGGATCGTCGGCGAGCGCGCGCGGGTAGTGCTTCACCATCAGCGCGCAGGCCGACGCGTTCACGACGATCGCATCGACCTCGCCGGCGGCGAGCAGCGGCCACCACGCGTCGACGTTCCGGCGCATCGCGTGCAGCGCGCCCGGGTGATCGGACAAGTGCTCGCGCAACGCCCCGCAACAGCCGGCGCTCGCAGCGACGCGCGTCTCGATCCGCGCCGCCGCCAGCACCCGCTCGGTCGCCCGATCGATGGCCGGCAGCAAGCTCGGCTGCACGCAGCCGGCGAGCAACAGCACGCGCCGCGGCGCGCCGTCGGCGCCGACGAACGCTCCAGACGCGGCGGGCGCGGCGGGCGCGGGCGCGGGCGGCGACGGGACG
>JAJYFF010000126.1 GCA_021785405.1 Pseudomonadota bacterium
GGGACGAACTGCTTGGGACCGTGCAGGTCAAGACACCTGATCGGTCGATGGACATCATGCTCAACCGCTGGCTTCTCTATCAAACCGTCGCCTGCCGTCTGTGGGCCCGGTCGGCGTTCTACCAGGCGAGCGGGGCGTACGGATTTCGCGACCAGCTGCAGGACTCGATGGCCCTGTGCATCGCTCGACCCGTGTTGGCTCGCGAGCACTTGCTGCGTGCCGCCGGCCGGCAGTTCGTCGAAGGCGACGTGCAGCATTGGTGGCTGCCGGTGACCGGTCAGGGCGTGCGAACCCGCATCACGGACGATCCGGTGTGGCTGGCGTACACGGTCGAGCACTACGTACGGACCACCGGTGATGCCGGGGTACTCGACGAGATCGTGTCGTATGTCGACGGACAGGCGCTGCGGCCGGGCGAATCCGATGCATTCTTCCGGCCCTCGATCGCCGACGAGTCGGCGACGCTGTTCGAACACTGTGCGAGTGCGCTCGACCGGAGTCTCTCGGTCGGCGCGCACGGATTGCCGTTGATCGGCACCGGTGACTGGAACGACGGCATGAACCGGGTCGGGTACCTGGGTCGCGGTGAGAGCGTGTGGCTCGGCTGGTTCCTGTACTCGACGCTGGTCGCATTCGCGCCGCGCGCCGAGGCGCGCGGTGAGCGGCAGCGCAGCGCCCGCTGGCTGGATCACGCGCACGCTTTGAGCACGGCGATCGAAGCGACCGGGTGGGACGGTGCCTGGTATCGGCGCGGGTACTACGACGACGGCACCGCGATCGGCTCGGCGGCGAACGGCGAATGCCGCATCGACTCGATCGCGCAGTCCTGGAGCGTGATATCCGGCGCGGGCCAGGGACCGCGCCCGGGGTTGGCGATGACCGCAATGGACCAGGAATTGATCCGGTGGGAGGAACAGCTGGCGCTGCTGTTCACACCGCCATTCGACCTGGCGGCCCACGACCCCGGCTACGTCAAGGCGTATCCCCCCGGCATCCGCGAGAATGGCGGCCAGTACACGCATGCCGCGGCGTGGTCGGTGATCGCCCTGGCGGCCCTCGGTCGAGCGGAGCGCGCGACCGCACTGTTCGCGATGCTCAATCCGATCAATCGCTCGGCAAGCTCGACCGATGCCGATCGCTACAAGGTCGAGCCGTACGCGGTGGCCGCGGACGTCTACTCGGTCGCGCCCCACGTCGGGCGTGGTGGCTGGACCTGGTATACGGGGTCCGCCGCCTGGCTGTACCGCGCCGGCATCGAGTCGATCCTGGGTCTTCGGTTACAGGGCGACCGGTTGAGTCTGTCCCCGGCGGTCCCGGCGCACTGGCCGGAATTCTCCATCGTGCTGCGCCATCGTTCGGCCCATTACGACATCCGCTTCGAGCGGCACGCGCGCTCCGACGACGCATCGGACCGCCCGCGCCGGGTGAAATCCATCGACGTCGACGACGTGCCGCTGCCGGCCGGCGAAACACAGATCGCGCTCGCCGACGACGCACGGACCCACCTGGTTCGGGTCGTGCTCGCCCCGTGACCTGTGGCATCGCCCGAGACGGCGCAGGTCTCGAGCCGATCGGCCACCGAGCGGCGACCGCAGGTTCGCCAGCGCACAGTCAGCGGCACCGTGCTGAGCGGATGATCGGCTGGTTGGCGTCTCCCAATCACTCGGCGCAAAGGAAACCGAACCATGGGCCTGATACTGATCATCGTCGTGCTCGTCCTGCTGTTTGGGGGCGGCGGCGGCTATTACGGTTACCGTCGCTATGGCGGCGCGGGCCTTGGTGGCGTCGTTGGATCGATTCTGCTCGTCGTCTTGGTGGTCTGGGTGCTGGGTGGCGTGCATTTCGGCCGGCCTTGAACCGACCTGAGCGCATGCCGCAACCCGCGGCGCCCAGGGTCGCCGTGGCTCCGCGAATGAACACCTGGCACTCGGCGGCGTGCGCGATCGTCGCGTTGTCGATGGCGGCCTGTTCCAGTGTGATGCCCGGCGCCGACTATCCGCGCCCGGCTTCCGTGGCGCTCGTGCATCCGCGCACGACGACCCGCCTCGGCGAACGGTTCGCGCGAGAGGCGGCCGAGCACGGTGGCCGATCGGGATTTCGCATCATCAGCGACGGTGTCGACGCGTTCCTGATACGCGCGCAAATGATCGATGCGGCCCAGCGAACCCTCGATCTGCAGTACTTCATCTTTCGCGGTGACCAGACCGGCCGCTTGCTGATCGACGCGTTGCGGCGCGCGGCCAACCGCGGCGTGCGCGTGCGTGTGCTGGTCGACGACGGTGATACGGTCGCGGGGGACGGTCGGATCCTGGCGCTCGATGGACGGCCGAATCTGCAGGTCCGGGTGTTCAATCCGTTCGCTTACCGCGGCCACAGCACGATGCTGCGTGCGCTGGAGTTCATGGCCAACGCGTCCAGGCTCGACTATCGCATGCACAACAAGCTGATGGTCTCGGACGACTCGGTCGCGCTCGTCGGCGGACGCAACATCGGCAATCAGTACTTCCAGATGGATCCGAGCTCGCAACTGGCCGACGACGACGTCTTCGCGGTCGGCCCGGTCGTCAAGCGGCTCTCGGCGACCTTCGACGAGTACTGGAACAGCCGCTTCGCGATCCCGGCGCGCGCGCTCGGGACGACCCAGCACCGCTCGGATCGGCGCACGCCGCGGCAATGGCGCTCGCGACAGCACCGCCAGATGCGATCGCTCGCAGCGCCGGGCCTCGACTATGTCGCGCGAGTGGCTAGCGGCGAGCCCTATGCCGGGTTGATCTCCGGCCGGCTGCCTCTCGTCTGGGCGCATTCCGAGGTTGTCTGCGACAGCCCCGACAAGCGGCGCGTGCGCAGCCAGGAACGTGCCGGCCAATTGATGCAGCCGGA
>JAJYFF010000127.1 GCA_021785405.1 Pseudomonadota bacterium
ATCTGCCTGCAGCGCCGCGAGTTCCCGGCTCTGCACGGTCACCAGCCGTTGCTCGCTCGCGAGCTGGGTCTGCAGCGTCTGCACCTGGGTGCGCAGCGAGGCGTTCTGCGCGCGCAGGGTCGCCCCCGCGCCCCCGCCCCCGCCCTCGCTCGCGCCGGCGCCGGCGGCCCCGGCCCCCGCGGCGGCCGCGCCCGGCGGCACCAGGCGCAAGTGACCGCCCGACGCTTGGCCACTCGAGCGCCACGCGCTCATCTGCTGATCGATCTGCGCGATCGCGTCGCGCTGGTTCAATGCCGCGATGCGATCGGCGCTCGGCACCCGCAGGATGGCCCCGCGGTGCAACAAATTCACGTTACCGTCGAACGCGGTCGGATTCGCGCGAAACAGCGCGATCATCGTTTGATCGACCGCGGCGGTACTCTGCGCGCCCAGCCGGCGCGCGATCAGCGACAGCGTGTCGCCGGCGGCGACGCGCACGCGATGCGGGCGGGATCCCGCGGTCGGCGCGAGGACCACGGACGGGCTCGGCTCGGCCGCCGTCGCGGCCGGCGACGGCGCCGGCGCGGGCGCCGGGGTGGACGCCGCCGGGGCCGCGGTCCCGGACGCGGGCACCGCGAGCGGCGCCGGGGCTTCCGCGGTCTGTCCCGAGGCGTAGACCGGCGGGTCGAGCAGCACGGTGTACTCGCGCAGCAAGCGCCCGCGGCTCCAATCGACCTCGACGAGGAACGTCACGAACGGGTCCGGGATCGAATCCGTCGAGGTGACCTGCAGGACCGACTGGCCGTTCGACCCCTTCGCGATCGAGAAATGGAAGGTGCCGAGGTACGGCGGATGACTGATCCCGTAACGCTGGTACTCGTCGACCGGCGCGAGCTCCGCGTGCAGGTTTTTCAAGTCCCGGGGCGTCGCCGCGATCAGGTCGATGTCGGCCCGCAGCGGTTCGCCGAGCGCCGAGTGCAGGTGGATCTCGCCGAGCCCGAGCGCCCACGCCATCGACGGGCAAACGACGCATGCCATCAGCAACAGACGGGGCATCTTCGTGGACATTGCTACTCCAAGAATACCGGCACTTATTTATAAGTAGTTCATCGAGTTGCGCAAACTTATGAACTCAACATGCCAGGTTTACATAACCGGCAGACTATAGCTCACCGCAGCTTATTTACCAAAATCTGGGCGACCGAAACTGCGTTATGCGCCGCACATTTGCGCACGTTGTCGGCCACGATCCAAAAATTCAGAGACCGTTCACGACTCTCGTCGATTCGTACCCGGCCGACCTCCACGTAATCCGGTTCGAGCGCGGTCTCGGCCGGCGTCGGTCCGGGCTCGGCCGCGGCGGGGTCCGCGTATCGTAACCCAGCGCCCTGCTGCAGCAGGGCGATCGCGTCGGCCAATGCGAACGTCCGCTCGAGCTGCAGGTGCACCGCGAGACCATGCCCGAAGAACACCGGCACGCGCACCGCGGTCACGTTGATCGCGAGCCCGGGCGCCCCGAGCAGGCGGCGGGTCTCCTGCACGAGCCGCCGCTCCTCGTCGCTGACCCCGAGCGCATCCACGGCCCCGACGAACGGCAGCACGTTGAACGCGATCTGCGCGCCGAACGGCCGCTTGCGCGGCGCCTTGCCGGAGAGCATCGCGATCGTGTCCGCGGCGAGACCGTCGATGCCGGCCCGGCCCGCGCCCGAGACCGCGTGATAGGTCGCGACGTCGACGCGCGCGAGGCCCCCGAGCGCGGCGAGCGGCGCCAGCGCGGTCGCGAGCGCCACGCTCGCGCTGCCCGGCAAGGCCACGAGTCCGCGCGACCCGATCCGCTCGAGCGCGTGCGGATTCACGTCGGCGGCGACCAGCGCGACGTCCGCTCGATCGCGATGCGCGTGCGTGCCGTCGATCACCCACGCGGTCTCGGCCGCCGCCGCCGCGTGGCGCGTCGCGGTCGCCGCGTGCGCGCAGAAGAACACCAGATCGGCCTCGCCGAAGTCGTACGCCTCGACGTCGCCGATCGGCGGCGCGTCCTCGCCCGCGCTGCGGCCGAGCGATCCCGCGACCTCGAGCAGCGCGAGGCTCGCGCAGGGCAGCGCCCCCGCGACGATCCGCTCGCGCACCGCCTCGCCGATCAAGCTGCCGGCACCGACGATCGCGATGCGCGGCGGCGTCGCACGCGCGCTCACGAGCCCGCCGTGATCACCGGCGTCGGCGACACGACGTCGCCGCATTGGGCCCGGTGGCGCAGATGGTGATCGAGCAACACGAGCGCGAGCATCGCCTCGGCGATCGGTGTCGCGCGCATCCCGACGCAAGGGTCGTGGCGACCGGTCGTCGAGATCGTCGTCGCGTGGCCGGCGACGTCGATCGTGCGCGCCGGCCGCGTGATGCTCGACGTCGGCTTCAGCGCGAGACTGACGACGATCGGCTGCCCCGAGGAGATCCCGCCGAGCACGCCGCCCGCATGATTCGACGCGAAGCCTTGCGGCGTGAGCTCGTCCCGGTGCTCCGAGCCGCGCTGCCGCACCGCATCGAAGCCGGCGCCGATCTCGACGCCCTTGACCGCGTTGATGCCCATCATCGCGCTCGCGATGTCGGCGTCGAGCCGATCGAACACGGGCTCGCCCCAGCCGGGGGGCACGCCCTCGGCGATCACGGTGACCCGCGCGCCGATCGAGTCGCCCTCCTCGCGCAGCGTCCAGATCAACGCCTCGAGCTCCGCGAGGCGCGTCGGATCCGGGCAGAAGAACGGATTCGACCGCGCGCTCGCGAGATCGACCGGCTCGAGCACGATCGACCCGATCTGCGCCAGGTAGCCCTGGATCCGCACGCCGAGCCGCTCCGCGAGGACCTTGCGCGCGATCGCGCCGGCGG
>JAJYFF010000063.1 GCA_021785405.1 Pseudomonadota bacterium
GCCATCGGGATCCCGTGGTCGCCGAGCAGCGCGAGCCCGTAGGCGATGTTCGCCGCGCAGCCGCCGAACTCGCGGCGCATCTCCGGCACCAGGAACGCGACGTTCAGCAGGTGCAGCTTCTCCGGCAGGATGTGCGCTTTGAATCGGTCGGGGAAAATTAAGATCGTGTCATAAGCGACCGATCCGCAGATCAGCGCGCGCAGATTTCGCTCCGGCACCGCCACCTTCCTGTCTTCGTTCGAGAGTGATGCGCATTCTACAGGTAAACCACCATCGACCGCTGCGGGGTCGCGCCCGCGAGGCGCCATGAGCGAACGGCCGGCGGGCGCCCCCGCGCTCCCGGGCCTATCGCCGCTGCTCGTGCTGCTCGGCACGATCGCATTGCTCGCGCCCTTCTCGATCGACATGTACCTGCCGGCGCTGCCGTCGATCGCGCGGGACCTGCACGCGAGCGCCGCGGCGATCGAATTGACGCTGCCGGCGTTCTTCGCCGGGCTCGCGGTCAGCCAGATGCTGTTCGGGTCGCTGTCGGACCGGTTCGGCCGGCGTCCGCCGCTGCTCGTCGGCCTCGCGACCGTCGTGATCACCTCGATCGGCTGCGCGACCGCGCACAGCGCGCTCGCGCTGACCGTCTGGCGGGTGTTCCAGGCGCTCGGCGTCGGCAGCGCGACCGTGATCCCGCGGGCGGTCGTGCGCGACCGCTTCGAGGTCGGCCACGTCGCGCGCGCGATGTCCCTGCTCGGGATCATCAGCGGCCTCGGGCCGATCCTCGCGCCGCAGGTCGGCGGACTGCTGCTCGCGGTCGCGAACTGGCGGATGATCTTCTGGGTGCTCACCGCGCTCGCGCTCGCCTCGCTGGTGGCCGCGAACGCGATGCTGGTCGAATCCCGCCCCGACTCGCGCGGGCCCGCCCCCGGACCGGGCCTGTGGTTCACGCTGCTCGGCGACCGGCGTTTCCTGCGCTACGCGCTGCCGGCGAACCTGGTCTCCGCGAGCACCTTCGCGTACATCGCCGGCGCGCCGTTCGTGTTCATCGACCGGCTGCACTTGACGCCGCAACGGTTCGCCTGGTTGTTCGGCGTGAACGCGCTCGGGCTGATGGTGGCCGGGCGGATCAATGCGCATCTCGTGCCGCGCTTCGGGCCCGAGTTCCTGTTCCGCCGCGCGATGCGCGGGATCGCGGCGCTCGCGCTGACGCTGCTCGGGGTCGCGCTGCTCGGCCGCGGGGGCTTCTGGGCGCTCGCGATTCCGCTGTTCCTGTTCGTGTCGCTGCTCGGCTTCAATTTCGCGAACGGCTTCGCGCTCGCGCTGGCGCCGTACGGCGCGACCGCCGGAACCGCCGCGGCGCTCTACGGCACGATGCAATTCGCGTTCGCCGGCCTCGCCGGCGCCGCGGTCAGCGCGCTCTACGACGGCACCGCGCGCTCGATGACCGGCGTGATGAGCGCGCTCACCTTGAGCGCGGTCGCGGCGTATCGCACGCTGCGCGTCGGGATCGACTGACTCGCGGCGACGTTTTTCGTTTAAGATCCCAGGATGACCGATCGAGTTCGCAACGGCCGTCGGGGATGCGGCACGGACGTTGCGCCGCGCGTGGGAGCGTGGCCTTGATCTTCGGCCGGCCGCTGTGCGGCGACTGGGGCGAGGCGAGCGCGCGCGAGTGGCTCGTGACCAACGGTCTCGGCGGCTACGCCTGCGGCACGATCGCGCTCGCGAACACGCGCCGCTACCACGGTCTGCTGATCGCGAGTCTCGCGCCCCCGGGCGAGCGCACGCTGCTCGTCGCGAAGTTCGACGCGGCCATCGAGTACGACGGCTGCCGGTACGAGCTCGGTGCGAACGAGTTCGTCGGCGGCACGATCGCGCCGCGCGGCTTCGTGCACATCGAAACGTTCGTGCAACGCGACGGCGTGCCGACCTGGCGCTACGCGTTCGCGGACGCGCTGCTCGAGATGCGCGTGTTCATGGCGCCGTTCGCCGCGACCAGCTACGTCGGCTTCACGCTGCTGCGCGGCGCCGGGCGCGCGCAACTCGAGATCAAACCCTACGTGACCTACCGCGGACACCACGCGCACGCGCGCGGACAGCCCGCGTATCGGATCGAGACCGACGGCACGGACTGCCGGGTGCTCGCGTTCGACGGCGCGCGCCCCTACCGGCTCGCGCTCGACGGCGGCCGCTTCGAGGCCGCGGGCGACTGTTACTGGAACTTCTTCCACCGCGCGGAGGCCGAGCGCGGCCTCGACGCGGTCGAGGACCTGTGGATGCCGGGCCGGTTCCATCGCGAACTCGACGTCGGCGAGCGCACCTACCTCGTCGCGACCGCGGAGGACGCGGTGCCCGCGGCCGGCGTCACCGTCGAGCGGCGCGTCGCGGTCGAGGGCGCGGCGGCCACCGCCCGGCTGCCGGCGACGGCGCCCCCGTGGATCCGCGCGCTCGCGCGGGCCTCGACGCAGTTCGTCGTGCGCCGGGGCGACGGCAGCAGCGGCGTGATCGCGGGCTACCCCTGGTTCGGCGAATGGGGCCGCGACGCGATGGTGTCGTTGCCGGGGCTCGCGACCGCGCTCGGCCGGCACGAGCTCGCGGCCGCGGTGCTGCGCGGCTACGCGCGCCACGTCGATGGCGGCATGCTGCCCAACTGCCTGCCGGCGGGCGATGCGCCCGCGCAGTACAACACCGCCGACGCGACGCTGTGGCTGTTCCACGCGCTGCACGAACACCTCGCCGCGCAGCCCGATCCGGCGCTCGAGGCGGAACTGTTCCCGACGCTGCTCAAGATCGTGAAGGCGCACGTGCAGGGCACGCGCTACGGGATCGGCGTCGACCCGGCCGACGGTCTGCTGCGCGCCGGCGAGCCCGGCACGCAACTCACCTGGATGGACGCGAAGCAGGGCGATCACGCGTTCACACCGCGGGTCGGCAAGCCGGTCGAGATCAACGCGTTGTGGTTGAACGCGCTCGACCTCACGATGCGCCTCGCGGAACGGCTCGCGCAGCACGACGCGTACACGGCGTGCCGGCGGCTGCGCGCCGCGGCGACCGCGAGCTTTCACCGCTTCTGGAACCCCGACCGCGGCTGTCTCTACGACGTGATCGACGTCGACGGCGGCCCCACGGTGGACGCCTCGCTGCGTCCGAACCAGCTGATCGCGGCCGCGCTGCCGTACTCGCCGCTCAGCCCCGCCGAGCGGCGCGCGATCGTCGCGGTCTGCGCACACGAACTGCTGACGAGCCACGGGCTGCGCAGCTTAGGCCCGCGCGAGCCGGGCTACATCGGCCACTACGCCGGCGACGCGTACCGGCGGGACTCGGCCTATCACCAGGGCACGGTGTGGACCTGGCTGCTCGGACCGTTCGCGTGGGCGCACTACCTCGCGTACGGCGACGCGCGGGCGGCCCAGGCGTATCTCGAGCCGCTCGCGCAGTTCCTCAAAGCCGACGCGATCGGGACCCTCGCCGAGATCGCCGACGGCGACGCGCCGTACGCCGCGCGCGGCTGCTTCGCGCAGGCCTGGAGCGTCGCGCAGGTGCTGCACGCGTGGATCCGACTCGAGCGGCTCGCGGACCCCGCGAGCGGAGGCGAACGATGAGCGTCGAGCGCGACCGGTTGCGGGACGATCGCCCCGGGCCCGACGGCTGGCAGCACTGGGGCCCTTACCTGAGCGAACGCCAGTGGGGCACCGTGCGCGAGGACTACAGCCCGGACGGCACCGCCTGGGACTATTTCCCGCACGACCACGCGCGCAGCCGCGCGTACCGCTGGGGCGAGGACGGGATCGCCGGGGTCGCCGACGCCGACCAGCGGGTCTGCGTCTCGCTCGCGCTGTGGAACGGCCGCGACGCGATCCTGAAGGAACGCCTGTTCGGCGTGACCAATTCGCAGGGCAACCACGGCGAGGACGTCAAGGAGCACTACTACTATCTCGACGCGACGCCGACGCACTCGTACCTGAAGATGCTCTACAAGTATCCGCAGGCGGCGTTTCCGTACGAGGACCTGATCGCCGAGAACGCGCGCCGCGGGATCGAGGACCCGGAGTACGAACTGCTCGATACCGGCTGCTTCGCGCAAGACCGCTACTTCGACGTGTTCGTCGAGTACGCGCAAGCCGCGCCCGGCGACCTCTTGATGCGGATCAGCGCGTTCAACCGCGCGGCCGAGGCCGCGGAGCTGCACCTGCTGCCGCAGATCACGCTGCGCAACACCTGGAGCTGGCGGCAGCCGGCGACGCGCCCGTGGATCGAGCGGCGCGACGCCGGGCACGTCGAGATCGCGCCGGCGACGCTCGGGATGAGCCACTGGTACTGCGACGGCACGCCGCAGTGGCTGTTCACCGAGAACGAGTCGAACGCACCGCGGCTGTGGGCTTGCGGCGAACCGGGCTATTTCAAGGACGCGTTCCACGAGCGCATCGTGCAGGGACGCGCCCTGGCGGTGAATCCGGCCGGCCGGGGCAGCAAGGTCGGCGCCTGGCGCCGAGCGACGATCGCGCCGGGCGGGCTGTGGCAATGCCGATTGCGCTTGACGCGCGAGCCCAGCGCGGCGCCGTTCGGCGACTTCGACGCGACGTTCGACGCGCGCCGCCGCGAAGCGGACGAGTTCTACGAGGAGCTGCAGGCGGAGCTCGCGTCGGCCGACGAGCGGCGCGTGCAGCGCCAGGCGTTCGCCGGGCTGATCTGGAGCAAGCAGTTCTACCACTACGACATCCGCCGCTGGCTCGCCGGCGATCCGACGCAGCCGCAACCGCCCCCCGAACGGCGCAACGGCCGCAACGCCGAGTGGGGCACGCTCGACAACGCCGACATCGTGTCGATGCCCGACAAGTGGGAGTTCCCTTGGTACGCCTCCTGGGACCTCGCCTTCCACTGCATCCCGTTCGCGCTGATCGATCCGCGCTTCGCGAAGCATCAGCTCGTGCTGCTCACGCGCGAGTGGTACATGCACCCGAACGGCCAGCTGCCCGCCTACGAATGGGCGTTCAGCGACGTGAACCCGCCGGTGCACGCCTGGGCCGCGTGGCGCGTCTACCAGATCGACCGCAAGCACCACGGCGTCGGCGACCTCGCGTTCCTCGAGCGCGTGTTCCACAAGCTGATGCTGAACTTCACCTGGTGGGTGAACCGCAAGGACCCCGCCGGCAACAACATCTTCCAGGGCGGCTTCCTCGGTCTCGACAACATCGGCGTGTTCGACCGCAACCAGCCGCTGCCCGACGGCAGCTGCCTCAGCCAGGCGGACGGAACGAGCTGGATGGCGATGTACGCGCTCAACCTGATGCGCATCGCGCTCGAGCTCGCGCAGCACAACCCGGTCTACGAGGACATCGCGAGCAAGTTCTTCGAGCACTTCCTGCACATCGCCGAGGCGATGAGCACGCAGTACAACGAAGGCGACGGCCTCTGGGACGAGGAGGACGGGTTCTACTACGACGTGCTCAAGGTGCCGAGCGGCGCGCACCGGCGGCTGCGGGTGCGATCGATGGTGGGGCTCATCCCGCTGTTCGCGGTCGAGACGCTCGAGCCGGAACTGCTCGCGAAGCTACCGGGCTTCCGCGGCCGGCTCGAGTGGCTGCTCGAGGCGCGCCCCGACCTCGCGGCGATGGTCTCGCGGTGGCATGAGCCGGGGCACGGCGAGCGGCGCCTGCTGTCCCTGCTGCGCGGCCACCGGATCCAGGCGCTGCTGCGGCGGATGCTCGACGAGACCGAGTTCCTGGCGGATTTCGGCGTGCGCGCGCTGTCGCGCGTGTACCGCGACCAGCCCTACCACTTCGTCTGCGACGGGTCGTCGTTCGAGATCCGCTACGCGCCCGGCGAATCCGACACCCGCGCGTTCGGCGGGAACTCGAACTGGCGCGGGCCGATCTGGTTCCCGGTGAACTACCTGCTCGTCGAGAGCCTGCAGAAGTTCCATCACTATTTCGGCGACGCCTTCAAGGTCGAATGCCCGGTGGGCTCGGGACGCCAGCTCACGCTCGAGGAGGTCGCCGTCGAGATCACCCGGCGACTCGCGCGCATCTTCCTCGCCGACGAGACCGGCCGGCGCCCGGTGATGGGCCACCAGCCGAGCGTGCAGGCCGACCCGAATTTTCGCGACTACATTCCGTTCCACGAATACTTCCACGGCGACCTGGGTCGTGGCTGCGGCGCGTCGCATCAGACCGGCTGGACCGGGCTGATCGCGAAGCTGCTGATGCCGCGGCGACGCGACCCCGGTTGAACCCCGCGACGAGGAGCTGGCGATGAACGAATCGAAACCTGCCGAGCCGATGCCGAGCGACGAGCAGTGGCGCGAGACGCTGCCGCCCGACACCTATCGGGTGATGCGCTGCCACGACACCGAGCGCGCCGGCACGAGCCCCTTGAATCTCGAGCACCGCACCGGCCGCTACCACTGCGCGGCCTGCGGCGAACCGCTGTTCGAGTCCACGACCAAGTTCGACAGCGGCACCGGCTGGCCGAGCTTCTACGCGCCGCTGCCCGGCGCGGTCGGCATCACCGTCGACCGCCGCTACGGCATGACCCGCACCGAGGTGCACTGCGCGCGCTGCGGCGGCCATCTCGGTCACGTGTTCCCCGACGGCCCCGAACCGACCGGCGAACGCTATTGCATGAACGGGGTCTCGTTGCGGTTCGAGCCGCAAACGCCCTAGCGGCGCGCGTGCGCCGCCGGCTGCGCGGCCGGCGCGAACACCGCGATGCATCCCGCCGGGCAGGTTGGGTTGTGCGGATCGGCCGCGATCGGCACGAACACCCGGCCGGAGCGCGGATCGGCGGCGACCGAATGCGCGTGCGTCCCGGTCGGCAGGTTCGCGAGCCAGCGGTTGTTGCGCGCGTCGACGACGCCGAGCACCGCGCCGCCGGGGAAGCCGCCGGCCGCCATGTAATAGAAATCCGCCGTCGGGTCGTACCAGACTTCGTCGGAACCGCCGACCGCGCGGATCGCCGCGAGGGTCTTGCCCGACCGCGCATCCAGCACCAGCGTCTTCGGCGCGAATCCGGCCGCGACCGCGTCGTCGCTGCAGCCGACCAGCAAATGACCGTGCGGGCCGACCGCGAGCCCGGCCGGCATGCACGCGTGGACCGGCAGGTAGCGTTCGAGCCGTCGACGGCGCGGATCGATCACCGCGACCGCACCGTTGGCCTTGATCTTGTCGAGCACCGGAATCGACAGATACAGCCGTCCCGTCACGGGATCCCACGCGGGCTGTTCGGCGCCGTCGGTCGCCCGATCGAGCACGATCTTGCCGAGCACCCGGCGCGTGCGGCTCGCAATGAAGGTGATGAACGGGGGATCGTCGGCGTTGTTGACGACCGCGACCAGATGATCGCGCGGATCGTAGGTCATCTCGTCGACGCGCTTGCGTCCGCCGGTTGGAATCGACGCGACGATCGCGCGGGTGCGTCGATCGACGACCTTGACCGTGCTGTCGCCGTTGCCGGCCCAGAACTCGTTCGGGCCGACCGCGACGACCCCGTTCGGACCGGCGGCATCGAAGCCCGCCGCGGGATCGTAGCCGGTGAATCCATCGGCGCGGCCGATGAAGCGACCGGTCGCCGCGTCGAAGAAATCGAGCCCGTGGTTCGACCGATCGGAGAGCGCGTAGACGCCGCGTGAATCGACGTAGCCGATGTCGAAGCTCGCGAGCGGTCGGCCCGGTACCGTGAGCGTCGCGACGCGCCGCACCGCGGGCGTGGCGGGCCCGGCGGGCGCGGCCGTGGCGGCGCGCGCAGGGGCGCCGACGGCGCCCGCGCCGGCGAGCATCCCCACCGCGGCGAGGATCAGCGACAACAACCTGGTTTGCTTCGACATCGATCGAGTCCTCCGCGATGGTCATTCGACGGTCGACGAGGCGCACTCCTCGGGACCGGCCCTGCTGGCGCGACTATGCCACGAGAACCTTAACGGCGACTTAGCCGCCGGCGCCAGCCCGCGACGCCCCGACGCTCGGGGTGCTCGGCTCACTGTAGCGCACGCGCAGGCCGCCTTCGGCGCGGTTGTCGATCGCCAGTCGGCCGCCGAGGTTGGCGGCGATGCGCCGCATGATCGCGAGACCGAGCCCGCTGCCCGGGGTATCGGCCGAGTCGTCGAGGCGCTCGAACGGCTCGAACGCGCGCTCGAGATCCTGCGCGGCGATGCCGGGGCCGGAGTCGACGATCTCGATCACCGTGCGCGCCACCGGTTCCGGGGCGTCCCGCTCGGTGTAGATCGCCAGATCGACCCGCCCACCTTCCGGCGTATAGCGCAGCGCATTGTCGAGCGCGTTGCGCAGCAGGGTGTAGAGCTGCGTCGGTTCGGTCGCGATCGGCGCGCCCTCGTCGCGGCTCATGCCGAGATCGACGTGCCGCTGCTCCGCGAGGGGCAGCAGATCGGCGACGACTTGCCGCAGCACCGCCGCCGGGTCGACGATCCGGCGCGCGAGCGCGCGCCCGGATTGGGCCCGCGCGAGACTCAGCAGTTGCTCGGTGACGGCGCGGGTGCGGGCGAGCGCTTGCTGCACGTTGCACAAGCGGTCGCGCGTATCGGCCGGCAGGTCCGCGTGCGCCAGATTGTCGACCTGCAGACTCAGCGCGGCGATCGGCGTGCGCAGTTCGTGGGCCGCATCGGCGACGAAGCGCCGCTCCGTGTCGAGCAAGGTCGCCAAGCGGGCGAGCAGCCGATTGATCGACGCGATGAACGGTCGCATCTCGTTCGGCACGTCCTCGACCGGCAGACGGTCCAGGCGATCGTCGCCGCGCGCGTCGATCTGGGCCGCGAGCGCGTGCACCGGTCGCAGGCCGCGGCGCACGACCCAGGCCGACAGCAGCACCAGCACCGGGATCAGCGCGAGCACCGGGAACAGCGCGTACTGGGCGCTGTCGAGCGCGGCCTCGGTCCGCAGCGCGGTCCGTTGCGCGACCGCGATCCGACCAGCGCGCCCGGTGCTCACGAACACGCGCCAATGCCGGTGGTCCGCGGCGAGCGTGTGCATCCCGTCGGCGAGCCCGCGCGGGATGCGCAGCTTGCCCGCGCCGGCGCCGGCGCCGACGCGCTGAATGACGATCGCCGTGTCGGCGTCCACGTCGTCGCCGCGCGGCGCGAGCACCGTCGGCGGCAGCGGGTTCCAGCGATGCACGAGCAGCGCCACCTGGCGAAGCTGCTGGTCCTGCAGCTCCTTCGCCTCCTGGAAGCCGAGCAGCGAGGACACCGACGCCGTGCCGAGCGCGACCAGGATCAGGATCGCCGTGATCCAGCCCCACAGCCTGAACAGCAGCGAGTGCCGGGCTCGTTCGCGCCACAGGCCGATCCGGCTCACGGCCCCGCTCCACGATCGCGCGGCAGATCGCGGTCGACCATCCAGCCGACGCCGCGGACGTTCTTGATCACCGCGGCACCGAGCTTCTTGCGCAGGCTGTGGATCAGATATTCGACCGCGTTGCTCTCCACCTCCTCGCCCCAGCCGTAGATGCGCTCCTCGAGCTCGCTGCGCGACAGCAGCGCCCCCGGGCGCAGCAGTAGCGCGTGCAGCAATGCGAACTCGCGGTTCGAGAGGCGCAGCGACGTCCCCGCATGACGCACCTCGCGGGTCGCCGGATCGAGCTCGATCACGCCATTGCCGAGCACCGGTCGACCCTGCCCGCCCTTGCGCCGCACGACCGCGCGCAGGCGCGCGAGCAACTCGCCGGCCTCGAAGGGTTTGACCAGATAATCGTCGGCGCCGAGATCGAGGCCGCGAATCCGCTCCTCGACGCCGTCGCGCGCGGTCACGATCAGCACCGGCAACTCGTTGCCGCTGTGGCGCAAGCTGCGCAGCACCGCGAGGCCGTCCCGCCGCGGCAGACCGAGATCGAGCAACAGGGCCTCATAGGGCACGGCCGCCGCGCCGGCGAGCGCCGCCGCGCCATCGCGCACCCAGTCGACCGCGTGGCCGGCGTCGCGCAAGGCCTGCTGGGTCGCCGCGCCGAGCATGGGATCGTCCTCGACCAACAAGATCCGCATGGCCGGTACCTTACCCGGATCCGCGGGATCGGCGAAAGGGACCGCACCCTCAGTGCGCGCTAAGTCGGCCGAGGCATGCTGGCCGCAACAGGAGGTACTCATGAACACGAAATCGATCGGGTTGACCGGTGTGCTGTTGATCGGCCTGGCGACGATCGCCGCGGCGAAGCCGCTGGCCGGGCAGCAATACCTGAAGGAGGCGAAGATTTCGCTACAGCAGGCGCGTGCCACCGCGTTGCACGTCCTGCCGGGCGGCAAGATCGTCAGTCAAGAGCTCGAGCGGGAACGCGGCGGCAGCGGCCTGCGCTACAGCTTCGACATCCAGGTCGGGCACGGCCTGCGCGAAGTGGGGGTCGACGCGAAGACCGGCAAGGTGCTGGAGAACAGCGTCGAGGGGCCGAACCGGGACTGATCGCGGCATGCCGGCGCGTCCGCAGCCCCCGGGCGCGCCGGCCCTCGCGGTGCCGCTGAGGGCCTCAGCTACGGCTAAGTCAGACCTGCCATAATGCGCGCCACGCAGGAGACGGAGCCGATGTCGCACACCACGGTCTGGCGCTCGATCAGCACGGGTCGGCACGCGCGGCGCTGGCCGGCGCGGTCACCGCTGCTCGCGATCCCGCTGCTCGGCGCGGTACTCGCCGCCGGCGGCTGCGCGATCTATCACCCGCTGCCGCTGCCGCAGGGCCCGCAATTGGCCGCGTCGCTGCCCGCGACCGCCCAGCGCCCGCTCGACATGACCGAGGTCGCGACGCTCGCGGTACTGAACAATCCCGACCTCAACGCCGCGCGCGCGCAGCTCGGCGTCGCGCAAGCGCAGGCCTTCGCGGCCGGGATCCTGCCGAACCCGCAGTTCAACTTCAGCAGCGATCGGCCGATCGACCGGGTGAACGCGCCGGCCGATCCGCGCTACCCGGAATACCACGCCTATGGCTTCGGGCTGTCGATCGACCTGCGCGCGCTCCTCACCCAGCACAGCCGCCACGCCGCGGCGCAGGCCGCGTGGCGGCAGGCGCGCGAGGAACTGCTGTGGCGCGAGTGGCAGACGGTCGCCGAGGCGCGCTTGCTGTACGTCGCGCAGGCACTCGCGGCGCAGCGGCGCGCATTGCTCTCGCCCGCCGCGGCCGCGTTCACCCGCGCGGCCGCGCGCTCACAGCGCGCGCTCGCCGAAGGCAACATCGCCCGCGACCAGGCAGATACGGACCAGGCGATCCTGCTGACGGTGCGCGACCAGGCCGCCACCGCCGCGCGCACGGCGAATCAAAGCGCCCGCGCGCTGCGCGCGCTGCTCGGTCTCGCGCCCACGGTGCGGATCCCGCTCGCGCCGCTGACGGCGCCGCCGATCCCGACCCGCGCCGCGGTCGCGGCCGCCGCGGGCCGCTTGCCGCAGCAACGGCCCGACCTGCGCGCGCTGCGCGCGGGGTATCACAGCCAGGAGGAGCGCGTGCGGATCGCGGTGCTGTCGCAGTTCCCGAACGTCGTGATCGGCGTGAACCGGGCCCGCGACTTCTCCGACGTGCACTCGCTCGGCGATACGGTGTCCTTCGACCTGCCGTTGTTCGATCGCGGCCAGGGCGAGATCGCGATCCAGCGCGCGACCCGCGCGCAGCTGCGCGCCGAGTACCTCGCGCGGCTCGATCAGGCGACCGCGGACGTCTGGCAGCTGTGGAGCGACATGCGGCGTCTGCACGCCCAACTCGCGGATCTCGACCAGCGAGTCCCCCGGCTCGCACGCACGGTGGGCGCCGCGCGGCGCGCCTACCGCGCGGGGAACTATCCGGCCGCGGGCTATTTCGGCCTGGTCGGCGCCTATCTCGGCGCGGCGACGAACCGGATCGACGTACTGCAATCCCTGTGGTCCGACTCGATCGCGCTCGCGACCTTGACCGGCACCCCAGTCGAACCGGCGGTCGTCGCCGGCCACGAGGCGAACCCCACATGAAACGTGTTTCCCGGATCGCCGCGGCCAGCGCCGCGGCCCTCGCTGCGGTATGCCACGGCGTCGTGCCGACCGCGATCGCCGCCGACTCGGTCAGCGTGCTCGTGCAGACCGTGCCGCTCGTGCGAGGCCACCTGCCGCGCACGATCGTCGTGTACGGTCAGGCGCAGCCGGCCCCCGATGCCCGACTCGCGCTGATGGCGCCGGTCGCCGCGCGGATCGCGGCCGTGTACGTCCACACCGGACAGGCGGTCGCGAAGGGCACCGCACTGCTCGAACTCGCGCCGACGCCAACGACCGCGGCGGCCTATCAGGCGGCGGTGTCCGCCGCGCGCGTCGCGCGCGATGCGCTGGTGCGCACCCGCCAGTTGTTCGCCGAGCGCCTCGCGACCGAGACGCAGGTCGCCGCGGCCGAGAAGAGCGACGGCGATGCGCGCGCGATGCTCGCCGCGCTGCGGGCACAGGGCGCGGGCGGCCGGTCGACGCTGCGCGCGCCGGCCGATGCGGTCGTCACCCGCTTGAGCGCGATCCCGCAGGCGATCGTCACCGAGGGGACGCCCCTCGTCGAGCTCGCCCGCGCGGGGTCCAGCGTGCTCGTCGTCGGCGCGGTGCCCGCACAGGCCCTCGAGGTGACGGTCGGCGATGCGGTGACGGTCGCGCCGGTCGGCGCCAGCGGCACGATCGCCGCGCGGGTCACACTGCGCGGCGCCGCCGCGGATCCCGCGACCGGGCTGGTGCCGATCGACGTCGCCCTGCCGCCGGGCCGGATGCTCCCCGGCGAAGCGGCGGAGGCGACGATCACGGTCGCGAACGTCGCCGGATTCGTCGTCCCGCACGCCGCGGTGCTCGTCAACGAAAGCGGCGCGACCTACGTCGTGCAGGTCGCGGGCGGGGTCGCGAAGCTCGTGCCGGTGCACGTCGAGGTCGCGGGCGGCGAGCGCGACGTCGTCGCCGGCGCGCTCGACCCGAACGCGCCGATCGTGCTCGAGGGCGCGTATCAGCTGCAAGACGGCGTGAAGGTGCGCTACGCCCATCCGGCCGGCCAGGGCGGCCGATGAGTTTCGTCCGGACCCTCGAGAACAATCGCGTCGCGTTCCTGTGCGTCGCGTTCGCGCTCGCGGCCGGCGGGATCTTCGCGGCGATCGGACTGCCGGTCGGCCTGTTCCCGGTCACGAGCTTCCCGCGGATCCGGATCGAGGTGAGCGCCGGCAGCATGCCGGCGAAGCAGATGCTGGTCGACGTCACCCAGCCGCTCGAGGAGGCGGCGCGGGCGGTGCCGGGCGCGGTCGACGTCGTGTCGACGACCTCGCGCGGCTCGGCCGAGATCTTCGTCGACTTTCCCTGGGGCTCGGACATGAACCAGGCGCTGCTGCGGATCTCGACCGGGTTCGCGCAGGCGCTGCCGAACCTGCCCGCGGGGACGACCTACGACGCGATCCAGATGAGCCCGAACGTGATCATGCCGTTCGTCTCGTACGCGTTGCTCTCGAACACGGTCTCGCCCGCGGATCTGCGCCGGCTCGCGAAATACCAGATCGGCCCGCTGCTGACCGGGATCCAGGGGATCCGCCGCGTCGGCGTGACCGGCGGTCAGACCCCCGAGGTCCAGGTCACCGTCGACCCGATGAAGCTCGCCGCGGTCGGGCTCTCGCTCGGCGACGTCTCGCAGGCGATCGCCGCGTCGAACACGATCAGCGCGGTCGGCCGGCTCGAGGACAACGACCTGTTGTACCTTGCGATCGACAACAACGCGTTCACCTCGGTCCGCTCGGTCCGCGACGTGACCCTGCGGACCGCGCACGGCGGGATCGTGCGCCTCGGCGACGTCGCCGACGTGCGCCTCGGTTCGGTCCCGCAGTGGCTGCTCGTCGACGACAACGGCAAGCCCGCGGTCACCTTCGACGTGTATCAGCAGGACACCGCGGATTCCTTGAACCTCGCGAAGCTCGTGCAGGCGAAGCTCGACGTGTTCATGCGCACCCAACCGAAGTCGATCGAACTCTACAAGTGGTACGACCAGACCGAGCTGGTGCG
>JAJYFF010000128.1 GCA_021785405.1 Pseudomonadota bacterium
CAGGAATCGATACTGCGCCCATTCCGGCGAACCCAGGAACGCGGGCGTCGCGAGCGTCGCGTCGAAGCCGTGGAAGGTGGTGACCAGCGGGATGCCGAGGCGCCGTGCGAGCGGCAGCGCGTACACGCCGTTGCCACCGAAATGCGCGTGGATCAGTGCCGGCCGGCGGCCCTCGAGCAGCCGCCGGTAGGTCCGGGTATCGCGCGTCAGCATCTGCCAGAGCACGAGCGGCAGCGGCGATCCGCGGACCCGGTCCTGCAGCGCGAAGCTCGCCGCGCCCGCCGGCGGATCGCCGTAGCGTAGCCGCCCGAGATACAGCGGCCGGTACCGTCGCAGGCGCTGCGCCTGCTGCGCGATGAACGGCTCGGAGATCCTGAACAGGTTGTGGCGGAAGATGACGACCTCGCGCACCGTCACGCCACCCGCCCGTCGCCGGGAGTCAGTCGAGCCATTGCTCGCCTTTGTACCACGCGACCGTCGTGCGGAAACCCTCGGCGATGCCGATGCGCGCTCGATAGATCGCGGCCGGCAGCAACTCGCCGGCCGAGACCGACCAGTCCGGGTGCAGCATCTCGCGCGCCTTGCCCGCGTTGAACATCGGCACCTTGCGCTGCAATCGGCCGCGCCAGCCCGAGGCGTGTCCGGCCGCGAGCAGCGCGGCATCGGGAATGCGCACGAAGCGCGCGCGGCGGCCGACCGCGCGGGCCGCTTCCGCCATCAGTTCCCGCGCCGAGTAGCCCGCCGGATGGTCGTCCGCGAGCGCGAACAGCCCCGCGGCGCCGTCACCGCTCGCGAGATGCGCGATCGCGGCCGCGGCGTCGGCGACGTGGACGATCGCGATGCGTCCCGATCCGGCGATCGGCACCAGCGCGCGCGACGCCGCCTTGAACAGCGCGAGCGTCTCCCGGTCCCAGGGACCGTAGATGACCGGCGGACGCACGATCACCAATCGATCGGGATCGTCCCGGTAGACGGCCCGCGCCGCCTCCTCGCCCGCGTGCTTGCTCGCGGCGTACTCGGAAATCCCTGGTTCGCGCGCCGCGAGCGAGGAGACCACCACCAAGCGCGACCCGGCGGCATGCCGCCGCGCCGACTCGGCGACCGCGCGCGTGCCGTCGCGATTGACCCGCAGAAAATCCGCGCTGCGCCGCGCCTTGATCAGGCCCGCGGCATGCACGACCGCGTCGACGCCGGCCGTGAGACGCGCGAGCGCCGCCGGATCCTCGAGGCTGCCCGGCACCACGTCGAGCTCGAGGCCGCGCCAGGCCTCGCGCGGCAGGTCCGCGCGCGCGAGGATCCGGATCCGCGCCCCCGTCCGCGCGAGCGCCGTCACGACGTGCCGGCCCAGGAATCCGGTCGCACCGGTCACCGCGATGACGCGGTCGCGGCTCACTCGCCGTCGGCGCCCGCCGCCGCGGGAGACGGCCCGTCGGTGATCGCGCCCGCCAGATACCGCTCGCGGGCCTGGCTGCGGCTCAACTTGCCGGACGTGGTCTGCGGCAGGCTGTGCGGCGGCACCAGCACGACCCGGGTCTCGACGCCGTGCCGGCCGCGGATCAGGTCGGCGACCGACTTCGCGAGCGCGTCGCGTTCCGCCGGATCGCGCATCCGGCATTGCACGAGGGCGACGACTTCCTCGGCGGGATCGCCGAGCACCGAAAACACCGCGACGTCGCCGGTTCGGACGGCGTCGAGTTCCGCCTCGACGGTCCACTCGAGATCCTGCGGCCAGAGGTTGCGGCCGTTGACGATGATCAGGTCCTTCGCACGGCCGGTGATCACGATCTCGCCGTCGACGAGGTACCCGAGGTCGCCGGTGTCGAGCCAACCCTCGCTCGTGAGCACGCGCGCGGTTTCCTCGGGAGCGCCGAAATAACCGCTCATCAGGCTCGGGCCGCGCACGAAGATCCGCCCCACATGGCGATCCGGCAGCGGGCGGCCCGATTCATCGCGCACTTCGATCTCATGATTTGGGAGGATGCGCCCGCAGATCACGAACCTGCGGGTCGGTCCGCTGCCGCCGTTCGCGGGCACCGCGCGATGTTCATGTTCGAAGATCGCGCCGTCCAGCGTGTCGTGCCGTGCACCGCGGCGCAGCGGCGCGATGGACAGCGTCAAGGTCGCCTCCGCCATGCCGTAACTCGGCATGAACGCGTTCGCGTCGAAGCCCCGCGGCGCGAAACGCTCGGCGAAGCGTTCGAGCACGTTCGGCCGGATCAGGTCGCCGCCGATGCCGGCGCAGCGCCAGCTCGACAGGTCGAGGTCGGGCGACGCCGCGCGCTCCGCCCGCCGCGCGCACAGTTCGTACCCGAACGACGGGCCATACGACACGGTGCCGCGGTTGCGGCTGATGAGATCGAGCCATACCAGCGGACGGCGCGCGAACTCGTGCGTCGGAATGATGTCGATCGTGCGCTGGAACACCGTCGGCGTCAGCAAGCAGCCGACCAGTCCCATGTCGTGATAGAACGGCAGCCACGACACGCCACGATCGGTCGGCGTCACCTGCAGGCCATGCACGCCGGTGATTCGCGTGTTCGCCATCGCGGCGCGCTGACTCACCGCGATCCCCGACGGGAAGCGGGTGCTTCCCGAGGAGAATTGCAGATAGGCGATGCCCTCGGGATCTTGCGCCGGCAGCGCGCCGGTCGCCGGGACCGCGTGCTGGAGCGCCGCGACGGTTGCGACGATCTTCAGGTCGAGTCCGGCGGCGATCTCCCGCAGCCAGCCCTCGAGCGGCGCGGGCCCGAGCAGGGCATCCGCCTGCGCGCGCTCGAGCAT
>JAJYFF010000064.1 GCA_021785405.1 Pseudomonadota bacterium
GCCCGCCCACGCGCGGCGCGGCGCGACCGGTGGCGCGCGGGGGTGCGGCGGCGGCACGCCGTCCCGCCACGCGTAGGTCGCCGCCGCCGCGATCGCGCCGATCCCGCCGCCGAGCAACTGCGCGGCGATCGCCGCGGAGGCCACGCGGACCGCGAGGCGCACGGTGCCGGCGGCCTCCGGGTAGCCGGGCTCGGCCTCGAGCGCGGCCTGGATCCGCGCCGCCCGGTCGAGCGACGCGAGCAGTACGCCGATCGTCGGCGCCGGGTGACCGAGTTCGTCCGCGCGCCGCGCGCGATAGTCGAGCAACGCGAACAACGCACCGAGGTTCTCGCGAACCGGCGTGCGGCCGCCGTGCCAGCCGACCGCGATCCCGAGGCCGAACGCGGCGGCGACCGGATCGAGCTCGAGGCTCGTGCCGGGGACGCGCGCGCCGCGCGCCAGCGTCGCGCCGGGCACGATCGGACCGACCAGCCGCGCGCACTGCGGATCGCCGAGGGCCACGAACGCGGCCGCGAGCGCATCGAGCAGGGCGCCCTCGAGCGCGACGCCCGGCACCGCGTCCGGCGCGAGCGCCGCGTAGCTCGCGATGTCCCGATTGGCTAGCGGCGCCGGCGCGTCAGCCATGACCACAGCCCCGCGGCGTTCAGGTCCGCATCGAGTCGCAGCAGCGCCGCACGACGCTCTGGATCCGCGGGAAACCCGTGCGCGTCGAGCCGCCGCGACCAATGCTCGTAGATCCGCGCCGCGATCGTCTCGCGCGGCGTGGGGTCGTCGGCGGCGGCGCTGGCGATCCCCGCGAGCGCCTCGACGTCGGCCTGCAATTCGGCGCCGAGGCGCTCGACCGACTCGACGCGGCTGTAGTGGGTCATGTAGACGGCGGTCGGGTGCCGCGCGAGCAGCCGGTCGATCGATGCGCGCATTTGCGTCGGATCGAATTGCGACGGCGTCGTCGCCGCGATCACGAAGGGGCCCGCCGCGGTATCGAGCTCGCGGTAGCTCACCCCGAACGCATCGCCGGTGAACGCCTCGCGGGTATCGGCGTCGAACACGCACAGATGGTGGAGCGCATGGCCCGGCGTGTGCAGCAGCTCGTAGCTCCGGTGGCCGAGCGCGAAGCGCGCGCCGTCCTCGGCGACCTCGATCCGGTCGGCCGGCACCCCGACGAGCCCGCCGTAGAGGCGGTCGAACGCCGCGTCGCCGTAGACCGCGCGCGTCGCCGCCTCGAGCTGCGACGGATCCACCAGATGCGCGACGCCGCGCGGATGCACGATCACGCGCGCGCGCGGCAGAGCGGCGGCGAGCGCGCCGGCGCCGCCGGCATGATCGAGGTGCACGTGCGTCAGCACGATCGCCTCGACCGCGGCCGGCTCGAGCTGGCGAGCGGCCAGGGCGGCGAGCAGGCGCGGCACCGCCGACGCGGGTCCGGTATCGACGAACGCGGCGGCGCCGTCGGCGACGACCAGGTGACTCGCGTCGAGCCGCGGGCGCACGTAATGGGTGTCGACTGCGAACACGCCGTCGCCGACTTCGCTGATGTCCTCGATCACGGGTTCGCGCGCTCCGCAGTGGTTGGCCATTGAACTCGCGTCTGGAGTCCGGGTCCTTCGGTCGGGCATTATCCTCGCGGGAACGGCTCTTAGGAACGAGGGGAACGACGACGATGCGCGTACGACGGGTCGCAGGACTGATCGGCGGTCTCGGCTGGGTGGTGGCCGCGGCGACCACGGCGGCGATGGCCGGCGCGCCGTCGCCGGCGGACCCGCCGCCGCTCGCCCCGGGGCTGCTCGAGCAAGGCGTGCCGGCGCTGCCGGCGCCGCTCGCCCGGTCTCTCGGCGCGATCCTGCGACCCCGCGGCGCGACCCCGGTCGGCTGGTCGGCGCAAGGCGCGCTGGAGGTCGCGATACCGCGGGCGGGGACCACCCAGCTCGCGCTCGTGCGCGCGCCCGGCGCTGCCCCGCAGCCGCTCGCCGCGCGCCGCGCGCCGCTGCCGGCCCACGTCGGCGCGCACGCGGCGCGGTGGTCGAATGACGGCCGCTCGGTCGCCTTCGCGCGGCGCGCCGTCGATGGCGAAGGCGACGAAATCGACGTGATCGACACCGCGGCACCCGGTGTGGCGCGCCTCGTCGTGGCGGGTCATGGCGATTACCCGGTGCCGCTCGACTGGTCACCGCACGATCGGCGACTGCTCGTCGGCAGCACGCTCGCGAACGGCGACCGGCGGCTGTACGCGATCGATCTCACCGACGGCCACCGCGAGCCCATCGGACCGCAGCCGGTGAGCGGTGCCTCGTCGCAGGCCCGATTCGCGCGCGATCGCGACGGGGTCTACTGGATCACGAACGACGGCAGCGAATATCGCGAACTGCGTTACCTCGATCGGACGACCGGCCAGGTGCGGCGCCTCTCCGACGCCGGCGGCGACGTGCGGGCGTTCGCGCTGTCGCGCGACGGTCATTGGCTCGCGTACACCCAGGACGAGGGCGGCGGCGAGCGCCTGCACGTCGTCGATCTCCGCGCCGGCCGGGAGATCCCGATCCCGGCGCTGCCGGGGCCGGGCCTGGTGCGCGCGCTGCACTTCGATCGGAGCGGGATGCGTCTCGCGTTCGCGTTCGAATCGAGCCTCGCGGCCCGCGCGGCGTACGTGCTCGACCTCACCCACGGGACGCTCGCCGCGTGGACCGGGGGCATCACCGCGCGCGACGCGCGCTGGCCCCCGGTGATTCCGCGCCGGCTGCGCTTCGCGACCTTCGATCGGCTCGGCGACGCCCCGCGGCGCCTGTCGCTCGAACTGTACGAGCCCACGACGGGCACGCGCCATCCGGTGCTGATCGTGTTCCATTCGGGGGTGCACGGGCGCTTCGAGCCCGGCTTCGACCCCTGGATCCGGTTCGTCGTCGACCGCCTGGGGTTTGCGGTGCTCGCGCCGAACCTGCGCGGCTCCTCGGGCGGGGGCAAGACCTTCGAGGCGCTCGGCGATCGCCGCCTGCGCGGGGACGTGCTGAAGGACGTCGGCGCCTTGCTCGTGTGGCTCGAATCCCGACCCGATCTCGACCCGACGCGCGTCGTCGTCGCCGGCCGTGGCTACGGCGGCTATGTCGCGCTGATGAGCGCGGTCTACTACTCGCCGCGGTTGCGCGGCGTGGTGGACATCGGCGGCATCGCGGACTTGCCGACCTACCTCGACGATCTACCGCCGCGCCAGCGCGCGAGGCTGCGCGCGGCGTACGGCGACGAGCGCGACCCCGATACCCGTGGGTTCCTGCGGATGTTGTCGCCGCTCGCGCTCGCCGACCGGATCACGGTGCCGGTGTTGATCGCGCACGGCGCCGACGATCGGCGCGTCCCGCTCGCGCAGGCGCAAACCCTCGCGAGCCTGCTGCGGGTTCATCACGTGCCCGTCTGGACGCTGATCGCCGGTCGCGAGGGACACCGCTTCACGCGGCGCCGCGACCGGATCGCGCTCTACTCGGCGTACGCCGAGTTCCTGCGACGCTGCGCGCGCGCCGGTGGACGCTGACGCCGTCGCCGCTAGCGGCTGTCGGTCGTCGCGGTCGCGAGCGGGGAGCGCTGGGTCGCGAACCAATGCGCGACGATCCGCACGTCGGCTTCGGTCTTCAGCGACGCGGCCATGCCCATCATGATCGGATTCTCGCGGACGTAGTCTTCCGGGCTCATGCCGGGGTGGACGCGGCGGCCGGCGCGGTACTCGTTCAGCGCCTGGATCAGATAGTCCTCGTGCTGGCCCGCGAGGATCGGCGGCTTCGGCATCAGCGGCGCGGCGACCCCGGTACCGTTCGCGCCATGACAGGCCGCGCAAACATGAGCCTGCGGCGGCATCTGGCCGACCATCGTGGTGGTCGGCTGAATCGGCTCCGGTCCTTGCAGGTACGCGGCGATGTCCTCCATGTCCTGCTCGGACAGGGAAATCGCCTGCGCGTGCATCGTCGGATGCGAACGCGTGCCCGCCTGGTATTCCTGGAGCGCCGCGACGATGTAGGCGGCGTGCTGATGACGCAGCTTCGGCACGCGGTAGTCCGGATACGCGTTACGGTAGTTCGGCACGCCGTGGCAGCCGTAACAGGTATAGAACTTCTTCTTGCCGAGCGCCGCATCTCCCGCGGCGTGAGCCGCGAGCGAAACGGTCATCGCCGCGAGCAACGAGACGAGGAGCCAAGGCCGGCCAAAGGATCCAATTCCCATCAGGTTCTCCGAGCCACCGGGTTCGACGACGCCCGCCGATGGTAAAGTGCGTCTCCGCAAAAAGCCACCACCCGACCGCGCCCGCAGGCCCCCGATCAGCGCCGCCCGGCGCCGCGAATCCACAGGTCCTTGTCGTAGACCACGTCGAGCGCGTTCGCGTGCCAACCCCGCACGCCGGCCGCGACCAGGTGCTTCGCGACGTAGTCGAACAGCGGGACGACGGGTTGATCGTGGAGCATCAAGGCTTCGGCGCGGGCGAGCTGCTGCGCGCGCCGCACCGGATCGCCGTCGGCGTCGGCGCGCCGTAACAAGGCGTCGTACGCCGGACTCGCGTAGCGCGGCGGGTCGATCCCGGAGCCGCTGCGCAGCAGCCCGAGAAAGCTGATCGGATCCTCGAAATCGGCGACCCAGCTCGCGCGAAACACCTGCGTGACGCGGGCGCGGTTCACGTCGTGCACCAGCACCTTGTAGTCCTCGGCGTGCAGCACCGTGTGCACGCCGAGCGCCCGCTGCCACATCGCGGCGACCGCGACCGCGATGCGATCGTTCAAGCCGCCGGTGTTGTAGCGGATCTCGACCCGCAGCGGCCGCGCGCCGTAGCCGGCCGCGGCGAGCAACGCGCGGGCGCGCGCGATCCGCTCGCGCATCGGCCAGCTCGCGTACGCCGGCAGCGGCGGGACGTAGCCGGGAATGCCCGGCGGCACGAACGTGTACGCGGGCCGCTCGCCGCCGCCGGTGACCGACTCGACCAGGCGCTCGCGGTCGATCACCATCGCGAGCGCGCGCCGCAGCCCCGCGGCGTGCGCGAACGGCGGCCGGAGGAGGTTGTAGCCGAGGTAGTAGACCGCGAGTTCCGGCGACACCCGCAGGCGGTTCGGCAGGTGCGTCGCGACCCAGCGGTCGGACGCCGGCGGGATCGTCGCGGTCACGTCGAGGTCGCCGGCCCGGAACGCGCGCAACTGCGCCGCGGGATCGCTCGCGGTGTAGTACTCGATGCGATCGATCCGGGTCGCCGCGGCGTTCCAGTAATACGGGTTGCGCTCGGCGACCAGATGCGAACCGAACATCCAGCGCTCGAGCACGTACGCGCCGTTCGAGACCATGATCCCGGGTCGCACGAAGCGCGAGCCATAGCGCGCGAGCGAGCTCGGCTCGATCGGGAAGGTCGCTGGGTGCGCGACCAAGGACAGCAAGTACGGCGTCGGATGCGCGAGCCGGACCACCAGGGTCCGCGGCCCGATCGCGCGCACCCCGAGCGAGGCCACCGGCGCCCGACCCGCGACGATCGCGCTCGCGTTCACGACCGGCGCGAGCAGGCCCGCGGTTTGCGCGGCGGTCGCCGGATCGACCAGGCGCCGCCACGCGGCGACGAAGTCCGCGGCGAGGACCGGCGCGCCGTTCGACCAGCGCGCCGCGCGCCGCAAGTGGAACGTATAGCGGCGCCCGTCGGCGGAAACCGCGACGCGATCCGCCGCGGCCAGCCGCGGTCGGCCGTCCGGGTCGATCGTGGTCAAGCCTTCGTCGAGGTCGCGCAGCACCGTGAGCGCCGCCTCCGAGCGCGCCGCGGCCGGATCGAGGCTCTCCGGCTCGCCGCCGATCGCCCGGCGCAGCACGCTCGGCGCCGCGGGCGCCGGGGTTCGCGGCGGCGCGCCGCGTTCGACGCGGACCCGAACCACCACCAGCGCGGCGACGAGCGCGAGGCCGAGGCCGAGGCCGATCCGCGCCCGCGGCGTCACGCGCCGCGTCCGCGCCGCTCAGGCCGCGCGATCACGTTTCTTCAGGTGCACGAGCAACAGCGCGATCGCCGCCGGCGTGAGGCCGGGTATGCGCGCGGCCTGGCCGAGCGTCTCGGGCCGCACTTCCGTGAGCCGCTGCCGTGCCTCGTTCGACAGGCCGTGCACCGCGCCGTAATCGATGTCGGGCGGCAACCGCAGCTGTTCGTGACGCCGGTGACGATCGACCTCGTCGCGCTGGCGCTTCAAGTAGCCGGCGTACTTCGCCTGGACCTCGATCTGCGCGCCGACTTGCTCGGCGAGCGCCGGGTCGGCGCGCCAGGCAGCGTCGCCGGCCGCGTCGGCCGCCTCCGGATCGACGAGCGGCGGCAAGGTCGCGAGATCCGCGTGCGACACCTGCGGTCGGCGCAGCAGGTCGATCGCGCGGGTTTCCCGCGCGAGCGGCGCGCCGAGCTTCGCGGCGAGCGCCGCGCCGACGTCGTCCGGACGGACCCGCGTGCGCTCGAGCCGTGCGAGCTCGACGTCGATCGCCGCGCGCTTGCGGGTGAAGAACGCCCAGCGAACGTCGTCGACGAGCCCGAGCTCGCGGCCGCGTTCGGTCAGGCGCAGGTCCGCGTTGTCCTCGCGCAGCGACAACCGGTACTCGGCCCGGCTCGTGAACATCCGGTACGGCTCCGGCGCGCCGCGGGTCACCAGATCGTCGATCATCACGCCGAGGTACGCCTCCGCTCGCGCCGGCCACCACGGCTCGAGCTCGCGCGCGCGCCGCGCCGCGTTCAGCCCGGCGATGAGCCCCTGGGCGGCCGCCTCTTCGTAGCCGGTCGTGCCGTTGATCTGGCCCGCGAGGAACAGGCCGGCGACGGTCTTGCTCTCGAGGCTGTGGCGCAGGTCGCGCGGATCGAAGAAGTCGTACTCGATCGCGTAGCCCGGCCGCGTGAGGTGCGCGCGCTCGAGCCCGCGGATCGTGCGCACGAATGCCAGCTGCACGTCGAACGGCAGGCTGGTCGAGATGCCGTTCGGATAGACCTCGATCGCCTCGAGGCCTTCGGGTTCGAGGAAGATCTGGTGCGAGTCCTTGTCGGCGTAGCGCGCGACCTTGTCCTCGACCGACGGGCAATAGCGCGGCCCCGTCCCCTCGATGCGGCCGGTGAACATCGGCGATCGATCGCTCGCGGCCCGGATGATCGCGTGGGTGCGCTCGTTGGTCGCGGTGATGTGGCAGGCGACCTGGCGCGGATGCTGCGCGCGGTCGCCGAGATAGGAGAACACCGGCCGCGGCTCGTCGCCGGGCTGCGGGACGAGCGCGCCGAAATCGATCGATCGCCGATCGATCCGCGGCGGCGTGCCGGTCTTCAGCCGCCCGACGCGCGGTGCGAGCTCGCGCAGCCGGGACGCGAGCCGGTTCGACGGCGGATCGCCGGCCCGGCCGCCGGCGTGGCTCTCGAGGCCGACGTGGATCCGGCCGCCGAGGAAGGTGCCGACGGTGAGCACGAGCGCGCGAGCGCGAAATTCGACGCCGCTTTGCGTGACGCAGCCCGTCACCCGGCCGCCTTCGATCACGAGATCGGCCGCTTCCTGCTGGAACAGCTGCAGGTTCGGCTCGCGCTCGAGGCGGTGCCGGATCGCGCGCTTGTAGAGCGCGCGGTCGGCCTGCGCGCGCGTCGCGCGCACCGCGGGTCCCTTGCTCGCGTTCAGCGTGCGGAACTGGATCCCCGCGGCATCGGCGGCGAGCGCCATCGCGCCGCCGAGCGCGTCGATCTCCTTCACCAGATGGCCCTTGCCGATCCCGCCGATCGCCGGGTTGCAGCTCATCTGGCCGAGCGTCTCGATGTTGTGCGTGAGCAGCAAGGTGCGCGCACCGGTGCGGGCGGCCGCGAGCGCGGCCTCGGTGCCGGCGTGGCCGCCGCCGACCACGATCACGTCGAATTCCGGCGCGTACCGCATCGGCTACTGCGCCACGATCGGGAAGCCCGCGAACTGCCCGCGCCAGCGCTGCGGGCCCTCGGCGTGCACCGACTCGCCGTCGCTCGTGACCGCGACCGTGACCGGCATGTCGCGCACCTCGAATTCGTACACGGCTTCCATCCCGAGCTCCGGGAACGCGACCACGCGACTCGAGCGAATCGCGTTCGCGACCAGGTAGGCCGCGCCGCCGACCGCGATCAAGTAGGCCGACCGATGTTGCTTGATCGTCTCGATCGCCTGCGCGCCGCGCTCGGCCTTGCCGACCATCGCGAGGAGCCCTGCCCGGCCGAGCATCGTCTCGGTGAAGCGATCCATGCGATTCGCGGTCGTCGGTCCCGCGGGCCCGACGACTTCCGGGCCGACCGGATCGACCGGGCCGACGTAATAGATCACGCGACCCTGGAAGTCGAGCCCCGCGGGCAGGGGCTTGCCCTCGTCCAGCAGCGCGCAGATCCGCTTGTGCGCGGCATCGCGACCGGTCAGCAGCTTCCCCGACAGCAGCAGCCGATCGCCGGCCTTCCAGCGCGCGACCGTGTCGCGCGTGAGCCCGTCGAGATCGACCCGCTGCGCACTCGCGTCGGCGGTCCAGGCGACGTCTGGCCACAGGTCGAGACTCGGCGGCTCGAGCCGCGCGGGACCGGAGCCATCGAGCGTGAAGTGCAGGTGCCGGGTCGCGGCACAGTTCGGGATCACCGCGACCGGCAGCGACGCGGCGTGCGTCGGATAGTCGAGCACCTTCACGTCGAGCACCGTCGTGAGGCCCCCGAGGCCCTGCGCGCCGATGCCGAGCTCGTTCACCCGGCGGTAGACCTCGAGACGCAACGCCTCGAGTTTCGTGCGCGGTCCGCGCGCGGCGAGTTCCGCGATGTCGATCGGCTCCATCAGCGCCCGCTTCGCGAGCAGCAAGGCCATCTCCGCACTGCCGCCGATGCCGATGCCGAGCATGCCGGGGGGGCACCAACCCGCGCCCATCTCGGGAACGCGCTCGATGACCCAGTCGGCGACGTTGTCGGAGGGGTTCAACATCTCGAACATCGCCTTGTTCTCCGAGCCCCCGCCCTTCGCCGCGACCGTGATCTCGACCCGGTCGCCGGGCACGATCTCGGTGTGGACCACCGCCGGCGTGTTGTCGCGGGTATTCACGCGGGTGAACGCCGGATCCGCGACGATCGACGCGCGCAGCGGATTGTCGCGGTTCCGGTACGCGCGCCGCACCCCCTCTTGGATCATCGCCTCGGGGGTCCGCGAGCCCTCCCAGCGCACGTCCATGCCGACGCGCAGGAACACGACGACGATGCCCGTGTCCTGGCAGATCGGACGATGGCCGAGCGCGCACAGCCGCGAATTCGTGAGGATCTGGGCGATCGCGTCGCGGGCCGCGGGGCTCTGCTCGAGCTCGTAGGCACGGCCCATCGCGCGGATGAAGTCCGGCGAATGATAGTAGGAGATGTACTGCAGCGCGTCGGCCACGCTGTCGATCACGTCGTCCTCGCGGATCACGGTCATGACGCCCCTCACCGGACAATAAGAAGAACTGGCTCGCAAATCTACCAATTCGCGGCGGTTCGTGCGCAGTGGGTCGCTACACTAGCGCCCGGGAGTGCCCGCCCTCGCGGCCGATCCGTCGGAGTCCAGGCATGCGCATTGCGCTCGCGGCCCTGTTGCTCGCCGCCACGATGGCCGCGCCGGCCGCGGCGCGCGCGGGCGGCGCGCTGCGGCCGTGCCGGCTGTTGAATCCGCTCGGCACGAGTTCGCTGCCGGCGCGTTGCGGTCGGCTGGACGTGCCGGAGAACCCCGCCGCCCCGCACGGCGCCCGCCTGCGGCTGCGTTACGCGATCGTGCGCGCGCTCGACGGCCGGCACGCGACCCCGCTGTTCGTGCTCGCCGGCGGCCCCGGGCAGGCGGCGACCGCGCTGTACGCGAGCGCTGCGCCCGCGTTCGCGTGGATCCACCGGCACCGCGACATCGTGCTGCTCGATCAGCGCGGGACCGGCGGATCGTCGCCGCTCGCCTGCCGATATCCGGAGGATTTCGACGTCGGTGCGGCCGCGCTCGCGCAAGCCGAGCAGGCGACCCGCGCCTGCCTCGCGAAATACGGCGACCGGGTGCGTTTCTACACGACCCAGGTGGCGATCGGCGATCTCGACGCGCTGCGGCGCCGGCTAGGGCTCGCGCGCATCGATCTGTACGGCTCCTCCTACGGGACCCGGGTCGCGATCGAGTACATGCGCTGGCACCCGGCGGCGGTGCGCGCCGCGATCCTCGACGGCGTCATCGATCCGACGCAGCCGATCGGTCCGTCGACGCCGCTCGACGGCGAGCGCGCGTTGCAGCGGATCGTCGCGCGCTGCGAGCGCACGCCGAGTTGCGCCACCGCGTTCCCGCAGCTCGCGACGGATCTCGCGACGCTGCGCCGACGGTTCGGGCCGCGCACCGTCCCGGTGACGATCATGGACCCGCGCAGCGGCACGCCGCTCACGGTGCCATTCTCGGCGTCGGTGCTCGCGACCGCGTTGCGGTTCTTGTCGTACGACGCCGACGAGGCGGCGCTACTGCCCCTGTTGATCCACGAAGGCGCGGCCGGAGAACTCGGGCCGCTCGCCGCCCAGGCCGTGCTGACGACCCGCCGCGTCGAGGGACAGATCGCGATCGGGATGCAGAACAGCGTCGTGTGCAGCGAGGACGTCCCCGACTACGACCCCCGGGTGTTCGATTCGGCGCAGCTCACCGAGACCTACCAAGGGACCGAGGCACTCGACGAACTGCGGTCGATCTGCTCGCTGTGGCCGCGCGGCCCGGTCGACCCCGCGCTGCATGCGCCGCTGCACAGCGCGATCCCGACGCTGCTGCTCGCGGGCGAGGACGATCCGGTGACGCCTCCGGCACAAGCGCGCGCGGTCGCGGCGGGCTTGAGCGACTCGCGGCTGATCGTGCTCGCGGGCGAGGGTCACGGTCAGCTCGCGACCGCGTGCGTGCCGCGCTTGATGGAGCGTTTCCTCGCGACGCGCGCGCCCCGCCACCTCGACACCGCCTGCCTCTGGTCGCTGCGGCCGTCGCCGTTCTTCGTCAGTCCCGCGGGACCCGCGCCGTGATCGAGGCCCGGGGACTGGCGAAGCGGTTCGGCGCGATCGACGCGGTGCGCGAGGTGTCGTTCGTCGCGGGCGACGGGCGGATCACCGGGCTCCTCGGTCCGAACGGCGCCGGGAAATCGACGAGCCTGCGCTTGATCTGCGGCGTGCTCGCGCCGGATCGGGGCGCGGCGCGCATCGACGGGATCGACGTCGCCGGCGCCGCGTCCGCGGCCCGGGCACGGCTCGGCGCGTTGCCGCATTCGGCCGGCTTGTACGGCCATCTCACCGGCCGGGAGAACATCGCGTACTTCGGCGCGCTGCACCGGATCCCCGCCCCGCGGATCACCCGCGAGATCGACCGCTGGCGCGAACGGCTCGACATGACGGACTTCCTCGACCGCCCCGCGAAGTCCTATTCGCAGGGACAACGGGTGAAGGTCGCGCTGGTGCGCGCGCTCGTGCACCAGCCCCGGAATCTCGTGCTCGACGAGCCGACCAACGGGCTCGACGTGATGGCGATCCGGGCGTTGCGCGGCGTGCTCGAGGAGCTGCGAACCGAAGGCCGTTGCATCCTGTTCTCATCGCACGTGATGCAGGAGGTGTCCGCGCTGTCCGATCGGATCGTGATCATCGGCGGCGGACGGGTGCTCGCCGACGACACGCCGGCGGCGCTGCGGGTGCGCAGCGGCACCACGACGCTCGAGGAAGCCTTCCTGCGGATCCTCGCCGACGGCGAGCGCGAGGATGAGGCGCCGGACGGCGGGGGAGCCGCGGCGCGATGCTGACGCTGTGGACGGTGTTCCGCAAGGAACTGCTCGAGAACCTGCGCGATCGGCGCACGCTGTTCTCGGCGCTGGTGTTCGGACCGCTCCTCGGCCCGCTGCTGTTCGGGGTGATGGTCTCGCGCATCGTCGCCGAGAACACCGGCGCCGCGCGCCAGCGCGTCGCGCTCACGGTCGTGCACGGCGAGCGGGCGCCCGACCTGCTCGCGTATCTGACCGCCGCGGGAGCACGGCTGCGGCGCGCGCCGTTCGGCGCGCGGGCCGCGCGGGCCGCGGTCGTGCGCGGCGGCGCCGGGGTGGTGCTGATCGTGCCGCGCGACTATCCACGGCGATTCGCGCGCAGCGAGCCGGCGCGGGTGCTGCTGGTCGCGGACAGCGCCGACAACGCGACCCGGGGCGACGCCGCGCGCGCGGGCGCGCTGCTGCAGAGTTACGCGAGCTCGATCGCGCAGCGCCGCCTGCAGGTGCGCGGCGTCGATCCGTTGATCGCGGCACCGGTCACGATCGATTCCATCGACGTCGCGAGCGCGTCCGCACGCGCGGTGTCGGTGATCGGCTTGATGACGTACTTCGTGCTGTTCGCGGTGCTGATGGGGGGGCTCTATTTCGCGATCGACGCGACCGCCGGCGAGCGCGAGCGGGGCTCCCTGGAGCCCTTGCTGATGGTGCCGATCGCGCGCGGCGCGCTGGTCGGCGGCAAGATCCTCGCGACCTGCGCCGCGATGGCCACGTCGCTCGCGATCTGCCTCGCGGCGTTCCTCGGCGTGCTGCACACGCTATCGCTCGAGCGGCTCGGGATGCGCAGCGATTTCGGGCCGCTGATGGCGCTCGAGTTCTTCGCGATCTGCCTGCCGTTCGTGCCGCTCGGCGCGGCGCTGATGACCTTCGTCGCGTCGTTCACGCGCAGCTACCGCGAGGCGCAGAGCTACGTCGCCGCGGTGTTGCTGGTGCCGACGCTGCCGATCGCGTTCGCGAGCATCTACTCGCTGCGGGCGAGCCCGGCGTGGATGTTCGTGCCCTCGTTGAGCCAGCACCTGCTGATGACCAATCTGCTCGAGCGCCGGCCGATCGGCGCGATCGACGTGCTCGTGTCCGCCGCCTCCTCGCTGCTCGTCGCGCTGGTGCTGTTCGTGTTCACCGAGCGCCAGTGGCGCCGCGAGTCGATGCTCGGCTGAACCGGGCGACTGTGAGGGAAACCACGAAACGCGGATTCGTGGCCGGTACCGGACTGGGCAAGCCCCGCGAAGCTTGCTATAAGATGACATAATTCTAATAACCGTATTGGGTCCGACACGTCGAGGATGTCGAGAAGACGGGGGATGTGAGATGCGCGAACCGGTTCTATCGCGGATTCGCCTGAGCGTCGGCCTCACGCTGATCACGGCCTCGGCCGCGATCATGCTCTGGCTGCTGTGGCGCTATCCGCTCGCGACGGCGCTCGCCGCGGTCGCTCTGGTCGGCTTGCTCGGAGTACTCGCCCGCCTGGCGAAGTGCGGCGACACCGATCCGCTGGGGAACGTCCCGACCAGCGACTGACCGCCCGCCGGGCGGTCAGCTCGAGGGCAGCCGGTGCCGTCGGCCGGCACGATCGGCTTGACGCTGCCGTTTCGGCCCCGCCCCCCGCTACTTTCCGATGCAGAAGCTGCGAAAGATCTCCCCCAGCAGGTCCTCGTTCGTGAACTCGCCGGTGATCTCGCCGAGCGCGGTCTGCGCCCAGCGCAATTCCTCGGCGACGAGTTCCGGCGCGCCGGTCTCTCGCCGGACGGCGTCGGCCGCGTCGAGATGCCCGCCGGCGCGGCCGAGCGCGTCGAGATGCCGGCGCCGCGCGCTCAGCACCGACACGTCCGCCGATTGCTCGCCCGCGCTCGCGCGCAACCGCGCGCGCAGCCGGTCGACGCCGGCGCCGGTGCGCGCGCTCAGCGCGATCGGATCCGGAGACGCCGGGGTCGCCGCGCCGGCCGCCGGGGCGCGCGGCGGGTCGAGCGCCTCGGCGCCGAGCAGATCGATCTTGTTGAGCACGATCGCGACCGGCACGCCGGGCGCGAGCTCGCGCATCTCGGCCGCGATCGC
>JAJYFF010000129.1 GCA_021785405.1 Pseudomonadota bacterium
GCTCGGCGCGATGATGGCCGAGGCCCCGCAGGCGCGATTCCGCTACGCCTCGGGGCGCAATCTCGCCCGGGCGATCCGCGTCGCCCGGTGGGCGAACCGGGTGATCGTGTTCGCGACCCAGTGGGCCACCGAAAGCGAGGACGCCTCGCTGACGCTACGACATGGTCAAGACCGGCTGATCGCCGCGGTCGCCGCGGCGAATCCGAAAACGGTCATCGTGCTCGAGACCGGCGGCCCGGTATTGATGCCGTGGCTCGACCGGGTCGCGGGCGTGCTCGAAGCGTGGTATCCGGGCAGCGGCGGCGCCACCGCGATCGCCGGCGTGGTGTTCGGTTCGGTCGACCCGTCCGGCCATCTGCCGGTGACCTTCCCAGCCTCCGTCGCGGATCTGCCGTTCCGAACGCTGCCCGGGGCCGGACTGCCGCCCAATCAAGCGTTCGTGATCGACTATGCGCACGAAGGTGCCGCGGTCGGTTACCGGTGGTATCGACGACAAAGGCTCGAGCCGCTGTTCCCGTTCGGTTACGGGTTGTCGTACACGCACTTCGACTACGGCGGCCTGAGCGCGCAGCTCGTACACGGCGCTCTCGTCGTGCAGTTCACCGTACGCAACACCGGCCTCCGCCCGGGTGCCGCGGTCGCGCAGGTGTACGTCGAGCCGGAGGAGGGCGGCCGGGACGCCCCGCGACGCCTCGCCGGCTGGCAGAAGCTCGCCCTGCGACCCGGCGAGTCGCGCACGGTGAGCGTGCGCGTCGACCCGCGCCTGCTCGCACGAATCGACCGTCGCAGCCGACGCTGGGTTCGCGCCGCCGGCGCTTACCGGCTGTGGCTCGGCGACTCCTCGGCGCACCTCGTGCAATCGGTGAGCGTCGATCTGCCGGCATGGCAGCACTCGGTACGCTGGCCGATCGCCTATCGCACCCCCGTGCCCTCGCTCGCCCGACGGACGCATTAGCCCCGCGCACGGCGTGCCGCCGATCCTCCGGTGGTCGACCGGATACCGATCCTCGAGCGCGCGAACGAGCGGCGGCTCCGTGCCGGCGCCGCGCTGCTAGCGCGGCGGCAACAAGGTCACCCGCGTGATCGTGCGCGGCCCGATCAGCGCATCGGTACCCGCGCGCGAGAGGATCACGTAGAAGCTCACGGGTCGACGTCGGGTCGGATCGAAGACGATCGGAATGAGCAGGTCGACCCTCCTTTGGCCTCGCCCGATCGAGGCGACGTGCGGACCGACGACCACGAAATCCTTGTTCTGCCGCGCAGTGCCGGGCTGGACCGTCCAGCGGAACCGAATCGCCGCACGCCGATTCCCGAATCGATCCACCACCACGCGCGCGACCGGATCCCGCGGCGATACGGTCACGCGATTCGTCGCGAGCTCGATCCGCACCGGTATTGCCGCGACCGCGACCGTCCGTGGTCTCCTCGCGGGCGTCGGTCGCACCCGCGTCGCGTGGCGCACCGCGAGATTCGACGGCTCGACTCCGGTGACTGCCGCCGCAGCCGTCGAATGCGCCGCCGCGACCGAAGCTTGGGTACGCGCGACGGTCGCCACTGGCGCGTCCCGCTGAACCGTGGCCAAGGCATTCGTCTCGAAGCGGAGAAATCCGTCCGCGAACGAATGCGCGGCGACCACGATACGAGCCTCTGTCTGCCCCGCCAGCCGCGTCGCATTGCTCCCGAGGGCGGCGGTCACCGCGAGGAATCGTGGATCCGAAGCCCTCCACGCCCACCAACCGCCCGCGAGAAGCACCAAAGCGGCAAAGCCCGCGACCAGACGGAACCATGGCGCCGACTCGCGCCGCGGCACGCCGGCCAGCACGGACAAGCGCGGCAAGGACGACAGAGGCGCATCCGCGAGGAGTCGGCGTGTCCATGCGTCGACGTCCTGGGGTCGGCGGTCACGTCGCAACGAGAGCCCATCGCACAGCGCACGCCATTGGCCGCGGGCGAGTCCAGCGGGTCGGCGTGGGCTGAGTCCTAGCGTGCGCGCCTGCTGCGCCGTCCGCTCACCGAACGGGTGTCGTCCCGTGAACAAGACGTAGACCAGGCAGGCGAACGCAAACAGGTCGTCGCGTGCTTCGGCGACCCCGCCCTCGAGCAGCTCGCAGCTCGCGTATTGCCGCGTCGCGAACCGGGCCCGCTCCGGCGGGTCCGCATCGCTGATCCATGGCTCCGTGCGCAACTTGGACGACGATCCAAAATCGAGAACCCGCACGGCACCCGCCTCGGTGACGAACACGTTGTGAAGATTGATGTCGCCGTGCACGATGCCGTTCGAATGCGCATGGGCGAGGGCCGCCCCGATGTCCCGCACGATCGCAAGCGCATGCCGCCGATCCAATGCCGAGTGCCGTCGGGCGACCAGGAGGCGATCGAGCGTGAGCCCGCTCAGCAGTTCCATCGTGAAGAACGCGACCCCCTCGTCGCGATCGAATTCATGCACGCGAACGATGTTCGGATGCGACAGCCGCTGGACATGCTGGAACTCCCGCACCAGCGCACTCAGCATGTCCGGACGACCGCTCACCGCCGGATGCAGGACCTTCAGGGCGACGCGCCGATCCTCCGGTTCGCCGACCCGGAATGCATCGACGGCTTCGAACACCGTACCGAGACCGCCGCGTCCGATCACCCGTACTATCCGGTATCGGCCGCGCAGCGTGCGGCCAACCAGCGACTCGCCATCGGCGACCTGCGCCGGCGCGTCGATTTCCGTGGCGTCGCCCGGAACACTCGTCGTCA
>JAJYFF010000130.1:0-382 GCA_021785405.1 Pseudomonadota bacterium
GATGAGCGACCGCCGCGGCAGCCGCGGGCTGTTGCTGATCTACGAAACGGCCGCCGCGGCCGCGGCGCTCGCGGCGATGCTCTCGAGGAACGAGGTCGTGCTGATCGTGGCCGCGACGATCGCCGGATTCGGCCGGGGCGCGAACGGCGCCGCGGGTCCGTTCGCGCCGGTGGAGCAAGCCTGGATCGCGCGCGAGACCGACGGCGCGCGCCGGCGGCGCGCCCTGTCGCTGAACGCGACGCTCGGATTCCTCGGAATGGCCGTCGGCGCGGCGATGGTCGCCTTGCCGGCCGCGTTCGGTCGCGGCTTCGAGGACGTCGCGAGCTACCGGTGGCTGTTCCTCATCCCGCTCGCCGGATCGCTGATCGCGATCGCGCTGCTC
>JAJYFF010000130.1:392-2685 GCA_021785405.1 Pseudomonadota bacterium
GGCGCCGAGGCCGCGCCGGAGGCGGCATCGGCGGCCGCGCGGGTGACTCGCCGCGAGAACCGCGACCTGCGGCGCCTCGCGACGACCAACGCGGTGAACGGGCTCGCGATCGGCATCATCGGCCCGCTGATGGCGTATTGGTTCGCGCGCCGCTTCGGCGAGCATCCGGCGGCGATCGGTCCGGCGCTCGCGCTCGCGTTCCTGCTCGCCGCGTTCGGCACGGTGCTCACGCGCCGGCTCGGCGAGCGGCTCGGCACGGTCGCCTCGGTGGTCGGGATGCGCACGATCGGACTCGTCGCGCTGCTCGCGACCCCGCTCGTGCCGCGATTCGGCGAGGCGGTCGCGCTGTACGCGCTGCGCGCGGTGTTCAATCAAGGCACCGCGGGCGCGCGCCAAGCGATCGCGGCGAGCCTCACGCGACCCGAGCGCCGCGGGCTCGCGGCGAGCGTGCAGAGCCTGTCGCTGCAACTGCCGCGCGCGGTCGGGCCGGTGATCGGCGGGTCCCTGATCGGCGGTGGTCATTACGTGCTCCCGTTCCTGATCGGCGCGGTCTTGCAGGGCCTCTACCTGATCCTGTACTGGCGGTTCTTCGGCGGCCTCGATGCGGCGGAAGCTTGAGCGCGCGCGAGCTTGCGCGGCGCCGCCGAGCGGGTAACATCGGCCGGCGGCTCACGGCCGCAGTCCGGGAAGGAGCCTCGGCAACCCCATGACGAAGCAGATTCACGAGTCCGCGCGCGCCGTGGACGTGGTGCAGGAGACCGACGTGCTGGTCGTCGGCAGCGGGCCCGGCGGCCTCGCGGCCGCGCTCGCGGCTGCGCGGGCCGGCGTCGCGACCGCGCTGCTCGAGCGCAACGGTTGCTTCGGCGGCAACATCACCCAGGTGGGTGTCGAGGGCTTCGCGTGGTACCGGCACGAAAAGACGATCGACGCCGAGGGCATCGGGATCGAGTTCGAGGAGCGCGCGAAGGCGATGGGCGCGGCGTTGCCGGAGCCGCAATCGACCAGCCACGCGCTCGACGCCGAGATGTTCAAGTGGGTCGCGGATACGCTCGTCGAGGAGGCCGGCGTGAAGCCGCTCCTGCACCGGCTGTGCGTCGCGCCGATCCTCGAGGGCGGCGCGATCCGCGGCGTGATCACCGAGAGCAAGGCCGGTCGCGAAGCAATCCTCGCGAAGCGCGTGATCGACGCGACCGGGGATGCGGACCTCGCCGCGCGCGCCGGCGCCCCGGTGCGCAAGACGCCGCGCGAGGAGATGATGGCCGCGTCGGTGATGTTCTCGATGAGCGGCGTCGACAAGCGCCGCTTCATGGACGCGATCAAGGCCGACCCGCAGACCTACCGCGACTGGGTCGGCAACGGCGAGTGGAACATCGAGACGACCGGGAAGGAAGATGCGCTGTTCTCGCCGTTCCTGCGCAAGCCGTTCAAGCAGGCGGTCGCCGCCGGGGTGATCCCGGCGAGTTTGAGCACGATCGCCGGCACCTGGGGCACGGTCAGCGATCAGGGCGACCTCACCTACCTCAATCTGATCCACCTGCCCGGCATCGACGGAACGGACCCCTCGGACCTGACGCGCGGCGAGATCGAGGGACGCCGTCAGGCGATCCACGCGATCGAGGCGCTGAAGCGCTTCATGCCGGGTTGCGATGGCGCGAAGCTGCGCAATTTCGGGATGACGATCGGGATCCGCGACACCCGCAAGATCGACGCGGTGTACAACCTGAGCGCGAGCGACGTTCGCGAGCAGGGTCGCTTCGAGGATTCGATCGGGATCTTCCCGGAATTCATCGACGGCTACGGACTGCTGATCCTGCCGACGACCGGACGTTACTTCCACGTACCCTACCGGGCGCTGCTGCCGAAGGGCGTCGAGAATCTGCTGGTGGCGGGGCGTTCGATCGGCGGCGACAAGGTCTCCCACGCGGCGGTGCGCAACATGATGTGTTGCGCGGTCAGCGGACAGGGCGCGGGCGTCGCCGCGGCGATCTCCTGCAAGACCGGCGCACCGTTCGACCGGATCGATCTCGCGTCGGTGCAAGCGGAATTGCTGCGCCAGGGAGCCCGGATCCGTTGAGCGCCGTAGGCCCGGTGATCGCGACCCACGCGGCCGCGCCGACGGCGCGGCGTTGGTGGGTGCTCGCGCTGTGCAGCGCGACGATCGCCGGCTGCTATTACGAGTACGACGCGATCGCGCCGATCGCCGACTTCCTGCGCGCCGACCGGGGATTCAGCCAGGCGCAGATCGGCATGCTGAACGCGGTGTTCAGCCTGCCGAACGTCGTGCTCGCGCTCG
>JAJYFF010000065.1 GCA_021785405.1 Pseudomonadota bacterium
CGAGTGCGCGGCGAATCAGCGTCGCGCGGTCCGCCGCGGTCCCGGCGAAGCGCAGCGACAGCGCGCCGATCACGTCGTGCGAGACGTCTTCGAGCGGGACGCGCACGTCGACGCGGTGGTGGGCCGCGTCCACGCTCGCGCTCGGCCGACCGCTCGCGATCACCGCGAGATCGGCCGGGGAGGACGGGCGGCCGAGTTCGCGCGGATCGGTCGAAGCGACGGTCCGGTTGGCGTGGGCCTTCGGCGGCTGGACGTGCAGCGCCGCGGCGAGCACCGACGGGTTCGCGGTGCGGACTTGCTGCAGCAAGGTCTGGCCGTAGGTCGTGCCCGGCGTGCAGGGCGCGGCCCCGGCGGCGGGCATCAGCGCGGCGAGCGCGATGGCGAGGACGGAACGATTCATGATGCTGGTGACTCCCGGATGCGATGACGTTGTCGTGAGCCGCCCCCCGGCGGCCTGCGTTGACCCTTGTACGCCCCCAGGCTGAAAACAGCCTGAATTCGGTCCGGCGCGCGCAGCCGGTCGAGGGAGGCGCGGGCCTGCTCAGGATCGAGCGGCAGATAGTGCGGCGGCGCCGCGGCGATCGCGGCCTGGCCTTCGCGCGAGAGCACCAGGCGCAGGTATTCGCGGGCGAGCGGATCGAGGCGTCCGCCCGCCGAGCGGCGTAGGTAGATCAACAGGTGGCGATCGAGCGGGTAGCGCCCGGCGATCAGATCGGCGCGATCGCCACGGCTCGCGGCGCAAGCGGCGCAGCGGGCGAGCGCGACGACCGCGAGACGCGCATCGCGCTGGTTCAGATCCGCGATCGCGAGCGCATCGGGGTCGCGGGCCGCCTGCGCGATCACGTCACGCGATTCGCGCAAGCCGTGAAGGTCGGCGGCGAACGCGCGGCCGGCGAGCAGTCGCTGCCGGAGGAACCGGCCGATCGCCGTGTCGGGCGCGAGGCCGTAACGGTGGACCGGGCGATCGCGCCAGGCGCCGCCGACCCCGAGCGAGCCCCAACGCAGCGGCCCCGTCGCATCCGCGGGCTGCGCGAAGGCCGCGGCGAGCGCCGCGAGGCTGATCCGGCGCAGCGGGTTGGTGCGCGCGACGAACACGCCGAGCGGACTCGAGCGCGCGTGCGGGTCGAGCGCGTCGTGCGCGATGCGGATCCGCAGCGGATCCGATCCGACCGCGCGCCGGTAGGCCGCGAGCGCACCGGGCTCGAACGCAGCACCCATCGGCGCGAGCAGGGAGCGGCCGCTCGCCAAGGCCGGTGGGGCGGTGCGCGTGCCGCGCAGCCGCAACGTGAATCGCTGGCCCGGGTGGGTCGCCTCGAACAGCAGATCGATCGCCGCGAGCGGCGTGCGCAGGTCGTTGTAGCCGACGATCCGCACGCTGCCGTCCGCGCGCCGATAGCCGGCGTGCGCGGCGATCCGTACCGGCGCGGGACGGTAGCGCGCGAGCCCGCGCGTGAGCCTCGCCGCGGCCGCGACCGCGAGCGGCCGCGCGAGCGCGGCCCGCATCCGCCGCCGCTCGCGCGGCGTGAGCGCGATGAAGTGCTGGGCGTCGCGCGCCACCAGCGCCTGGCCGGCGCCGCTCAGCACGTAGCGGAGGAACCGCCGCGTCGGCGCATCGAAGCGCGCCGGCGAGAACAGCAGGTAGATGTGACGCGCCAGCGGATACCGACCGTCCGCCACGGTGCCGGGCGTGCCCGGCCAGGCCCGCGCCGCGGGGCTCGCCGCGAGCGCGAGCGCTCGCGTGCCGGCGCGCGCGAATCCGAAGCCGCTCCAGCCGATGCCGTCCGGGTCGGCCGCGATCGCGCGCACGATCCCCGCGAGCGGCGCGACCCCGCGCTGCGGCTCGACGACGCGCAGATCGGCACGCAACTCCTCGCCACCCAGGACGCGTGTGCGCAGGAAATTCACGATGCCCGGCGGATTGCCGCTCGCGCGGTAAGGCGTCATGCCGTAGACGTGGATCGGCGCGTCGCGCCAAGCGCCGCCGAGGCCGAGTTCGCCCCAGCGGGTCGGCGGCGGTGCATTCCCCGCGCCGAGCACCCGCGCGAGCGTGGGCAGACTGATGCGGCGCAACGGGTTCGCGGCGTTCACGTACACCGCGATCGCGTGGGTCGCATGCAAGGTCGCGAAGCTGCCGCGCGCGACCGCGATCGGCCGGGGCCGCACCCCGTAGCGGGCTTCGTAAGCGGCGATTTCCGCGGGAAAGAGCTCGCGGGCGAAGCTCACGCAGTCGGCACGCCCCGCGAGCAGCGCCACGAATCCCGCGGCCGACAGGCGGATCGACGGGTCCACGCGCACCCGCAGCGGCGCCGGTGGGTGGGCGCGGGCGTACGCGTCGCCGAAGCGCCGCAGCAGCGGCTGCATCGTGTCGGCACCCGCGCAGCGCAAGGGCGGCTCCACCGCGCCGGCGGGATGCGCGGCGCACGCGAGCGCCGCGAGGCACGCGAGCAGCGTCGCGCGGCGCGCCCTGCGCATCGACGTCGCGCGGCGCGCCCTGCGCACCGGCGTCAGCGGCCGAACAGGCGTCGGCTCGCCCGCGCCTGGGCGGCGCGCAGTGGCAGGTAGATTCCCTGGTCCAGCACCTGTTGCTGGCCGTCGCGGCTCACGATGAAGCGCAGGAACTCCGCGAGCGCGGGCGCGAGCGGTCGACCCGGCGTGCGATCGAGGTTCAGATAGACGAGACGGGCGAGCGGATACCGGGCGCTCGCGACCGCGCCGTAGGTCGGTGCCACGAACGGCCCGCCGGGATCGCGCTGCAACGGCAGCAGTTTCACCGCGGCGTCGAGGAACGCGAGTCCCGAATAGCCGATCCCGTCCGGATCGCGGGCGACATGTGCGGCGATCGGGAACACGGTCGGCGAGGTGCGGATGCCGGCGCGCCAGGCGCCGCGGTGGCCGGGCGTGCTCAGCACGCGCTCGCGCACGAACTCCTCGAACCCGTTCCAGGGCTGCACGCCGTAGACGTGGATCGGGCGATCGGCCCAGGCACCGGTCAAGCCGAGCTGGCCCCAGGTCGTGATCGCCGTGCCGCCGCGCCAGTGGGTGCGCGAGAGGATCGCGTCGAGTTGCGCGAACGACAGGCCGTCGATCGGATTCGCCGGATTCACGATCACGCCGACCGCGTCGAGGAAGCCGAAGTGACGCCAGGTGCCGCCGCAGACCGGCACGCTGAGCGGCGCATGACCGAACCGCTGCTCGAACGCGCGCACGTCGATCGGCCGCAGTTCACGCGAAACGAAGGCGAGGTCGATCTTGCCGGCCGCCAGTTCCTGGGCGCCGAGACTGCCGGCGAACGGCGGTTCGAGATCGATATGCACGTGCGGGTAGAGGCGCTCGAACGCCGCGATCCAGCGGCGCACCAGGTCCGGCAGCACGTCCGAGGCCGATGCGCGATAGCGACCGCGCAGCGCCCTGCGGTCGGCGAGCGGCCGGTAGCGCGGGAGCGCCGTATCGAGCCGTGGCTGCAGCAGTTCCGGCGCGGGCAGCGCCCGGCCGCGCGTCTTGCCGGCCGCCTTCTCGGCGTTCGTTTCCGGCGCCGGTCGCGCGGGTGCCGGCGTGAGCCACAGGAGCTGCGCGCCGGCCGGCGCGCTCAGCGGCTTGCCCGCCGCGCGCGCACCGGGGGCGGCGGCGAGGAGCGCCGCGACCAGGAGCGCCGCGACCCGCGCCACCGCCGCGCGCACCCCGGCCGTCGGTGTCGCGCGGGTCCGGTCGTGCGGTTTCGCCATCGTCAGAACCTCCCGTCGAGTGCGAGCGTGAAGTTGCGCGGTTCGCCGGGAACGATGTTGATCTGACCGGTGAAGCCCGCGCTCTCGTAGTAGGTGCGGTCGAACACGTTGCCGACCTTGAACGTGACGGTGTAGTGGTGGATCGCGTAGTAGAGCGCCAGGTCCGTGACCGTATAGCCGGGCAGGTCGAGCACCGCGGTCGACTTCGCGGTCGGCAGCGTACCGGTGCGGTCGCTGTTGTACGCGATCCCGAGGCCGACGCCGAGACCCCGCGCCGGTCCGGAGACGACGTCGTAACGGGTCCAGACGTGCGCATTGTTCTTCGGTACGTCGGGCAGCCGCGCATCCAGCTGATTGGCGATGTTGGTTTCGTTGACGATCGCGTCGGTGTACGCGTAGCCGCCGAGAATCTGCCAGTTCGGCAGCGGCTGCAGGTTCAGCTCGACCTCGATGCCCTTCGACTGCTCCTGGCCGATCGGCGCCGAACAGGTGCCGGTCGTCGGTGCGATGCAGTCGACGTGGTTCAACACGTTGGTCTCGGTGATCCGGAACGCGGCGAACGTCACGTTCGCGCGGTTCTCCCAGAAGCTGTCCTTCGAGCCCACTTCGTACGATTCACCTTGGGTCGGCGGCAGGTTGCCGTGGCCGTTCGGATCCTGTGATGCGGAGGACTGCGGCACCAGCGACGTGCTGTAGCTGGCATAGAACGACAGCGTGTCGGTCGGCTGGTAGATCAGGCCGCCCATCGGCAGCACGGTCGAGGTGCTCGCGCCGTCGATCACCACCTTGGTTGGCGTGAAGCGGCTCGGCGTGTAGCTGTCGAGCGTCTGGCTCTCGCGCGCGTAGCGCAGACCCAACATGCCCTTCCAGTGCGGCGAGAACGTCATCAGGTCGGACAGGTACACGCCGGACTCGCGCGACCAGCTCGCCCGGTCGTTCAGGCTGCCGAGCGGATAGGACGCCAAGGGCAGCGCGGTCGCGTAGTTCGGATCGTACACGGCGATGTCGGCGGTGAACGGGCTGGGCGGCGGCGGTGCGTTGTAGAACTGCGTGCGCTGCAGATCGTCCGCTTCGACGCCGTATTGCACGCCCGCGACCAGCTTGTGCGCGATGAACGCGGTGTGGAACGGCGCCGTGAGGTAGGTGTCGCCGAAATCGTAGATCCGCCGATTCACCTGGCCGCGCGCGCGGCGTTCGACGAACAGGTCGTTCGGACGCACCGCGACCACGTCGAAGCCGCTCGCCGAGTCCTCGTGGCCGACGTGCCGGTAGTGGAAGGTCCAGTGGATGCCGTGGCCGAACGCGTGATCGAGCGTCAGGGTCGCGGTGCGGCCGGTCTCCTCCTGCGCGTCGGTCGGCTGTTGATAGACCGTGTAGATCGAGGCGACCCGGTTGATGTCGAGCGCCGGCGCGACCAGGTAGGTGTCGTACGAGGTCCGCACGTGCCGGTACTCGAACTGCAGCAGCGCGGTCGTGTCGTCGGAGATGTTCCAGGCAAGGCTCGGCGCGAGGTAGACGGGCCGTTCGTACGAGTCGTGGCGAAATTGATTGGTGTCGCCGAGTTCGCCGATCACCCGATAGAGAAACCGATCCTTCGAGTCGATCGGACCGGTCACGTCGAAATCGGCATCGTAGCCGTGCTGCGTGCCGTACGGCGTCGACACCGAGGTGCCGGTGAGCCGCACTTCCTCGGACTGGCGTTCCTGCGGCTTCTTGGTGATGATGTTCACGAAGCCGCCCGGCTGTTCCTGGCCGTAGAGGATCGATGCGGCGCCCTTCACGACCTCGATGTGATCGACACCGATCGTCGGCGGCGAGCCGAAGCGCACCGTGAGGCCGGGCAGGCCGTCGGTCATGATCGCGTTGCGGTCGTTGCCGCTCGTCTTGAACCCGCGGATCACCATGTCGTAGCCGGTGTTGCCCGCGCGCGCGACGCCGGTCATGTAGCGGTACAGGTCCGCCATCTCGGTGGTCTCGATCGCCTTCATGAAGCTGCCGGTGTACGAGGAGACCGACAGCGGCGTATCCCGCACCGGGATATCGAGCTTGGTCGCGGTGAGCGCCCCTTTCGCGAGGAACGCGGTCACGACGACCGGGCCGAGATGGGTGGCGGTGTCGGTCGGCGTCGCGACGGTGCCGGTGGTGTCGGCGGCAGCGCTCGTGCCGGCGGTGCCGGCATCGGTCGGGCCGGCGGGATCGGCGGCGGCGCTGCCGGCGGCGAGGATCATCGAGGCAGCCGCAAGGCCTGCGAGCATGGATCTCATCGATATCGTCCCCCTTGCCGCAATATTTATACTGCTGGGACCGGCATCGCCGTGTGCGGGCTCGCGGCAATGCGGATGTCGTACCAGTGGCCCGAGAGTAGGCGGTCAACCTGAATGGAAGCTAAATTCGCGCCCGAGGTCGATCGCCGGACAGCCGAGGCGTCCGAGCCTCGCGCGTTCAGGTTGGATTTAGGTTGCTCCAGGACAGTGGGAAGGTCATCGATGCCGACGTCGACGCCGATCGACGCGCTCGCGGTCGGCGCGCATGCCGGGCAGGCCGAGGGGGACCGTTGAAACGAGAGCACATCACGCTGCGGCGTCGCATCCGGGTCGCGCGACGCTCGCCGACCGCGGGACGCTGGCGGGCGATCCTGGCGATCGCGATCATCACGGCCGTACCCGCGATCGGGCCCCGCGCTCGGGCGGACGGATTGCCGCTGCGGATCGAGCGGCGCCTGTCGATCGGCGTGGCCGGCCGACCGACCGCGCTCGCGATCGCCGCCGACGGCGGGCGTGCGTACCTCGGCGTTGGCGATTCGCTCGCGGCGTTCTCGGCGCGCGACGCCTCGCCCGCCGGCATCCTCGCGCTCGGCGCCGCCGTCGTCGATCTGCAGATCGCGGCCGACGGGCGGCACGCGTATGCGGCGCTCGATGCGCCGGCGCGCGTGCTGCGGATCGGTCTCGCGCCACTGCGCGTGCTGGCGACCTGGCGGCTGCCGGCCGCCGCCTCGAGTCTGCTGCTCGACCCCGACGAGGGGCTGCTGTTCGCCGCCAGCGCGGCCGCGCCCCGCATCGAGGCGCTGGATGCCGCCACCGGTCGGCTGCGCGCCTCGATCCGCCTCCAGGATCCTCCGGGGCAGATGGTCGCGAACGGCTATGGGTCGTTGTTCGTCGCCCAAGCCGCGCAGGATCGGATCGACGTGATCGACACGCGGCGCTTGCGACTCGCCGGCACGCTGCCGCTCGCGGGCTGCGGTCGGCCGGACGGGCTCGCGCTCGATCCGGTCGGCAGACGCTTGTTCGTGCATTGCGCGTCGGGCGCGGTGCTGGTCGTCGACACCGACGTCGGTTTCACGTTCGAGCGGCTGCCCGCCGCCGCGGGCGCCGCGCACGGCCTGTTCGTCCACACGCCCGCGCCCGGATGGAAAGGGGCGGCGCTGTTCGTCGGTCCGGCCGGCACGCTCGATGCGGTGCGCATGCTCGCCTTCATCCGGTATGTCGACGGTGGGCGCCGCGAACTGCACGTCCCGGTCGGTGCGTTCGCCTATGATGCACGACGACACCGGTTGTGGATCGCCGCGCCACCGCAAGGCGCGGCAACGACGGGTCACTGGCTCTGGGTCGGCGCCGGGCCGGCGGCCGACGATCCGGGGGAGACGCCGTGAACCGGCGCGAGAGGCTCATGAACCGACTGGCCGTGACGATGCTGATCCTCGCGATCGCGGCGCCGGCGGCATTCGCCGCGGCGCCACTGCCGAGCTGGCACGAGCTCGCGGGTCGGCGGGTGCTGCTGGTCACCGGCAGCGACGCGAGCGTACCGAGCGACGATGCGCTCGTGCGGGCCTATCTCGAGGCGCGCGGCGTGCGCGTGGCGACGACGACCGATGCCGCGATCGCCGCGACGCAGGCCTTGCCGTCCGCCGATCTGGTGGTGATCTCATCGACCGCCGATCCGGCCCGATTGGGTCGACGCTTCGCGGCGGCGAAGGTCCCGGTGTTCACCTGGAACACGATGGACTATCCGCACCTCGGACTCACCGGGCCGCGGCTGCACCACGACTACGACGTCGTCGAGCCGACGCAGCATTTCGCCGAGAGCTTCGCGGTGCTGTACGGTTATGGTGCGAACGTCACCTCGTCGATCAGCCGCGCCGCGGGATTGAAACCGCAGTTGTTCGGCACGCTCTACCTCGAGCCGGCGACGGTTGGCTGGGGTCGTCCGGGACCGGGCGGCCGCGTGCTCGTCGATTTCAACGGCACGCCCGACGAGGCCGGCGTGTTCACCTACGAGCGAGGCGCGACGCTCGCCGACGGCCGGGTCGCGCCGGCGCGTCGCGTCGCGTTCTATCTCTCCGACGCGAATTTCCATCTGCTGACCGCGGTGCACGGTCCGGCCGCGCGCGATCCGAACCTGCGCGACTGGTATCGAGGACTCGCGTTGTTCGATGCGTCGATCCGCTGGGCGCTCGCGCCGCCGCCGCCGCGCCCGATCTGGGATCCGCGCGCGCTGCGTCGCCGGTTCGCCGCGGCGGCGCGGGGCAAGAAACTGTTGTTCGTCGAGCGGATCGACGCCGGTGAAGGTCGCGAGGCCGATCGCCTGATCGTCGCGCATCTGCGTGCGGTCGGATTCGACGTCGTGGTCGCCGATCAGATGGATCCCGAGAGCCGCGCCAAGGGCATGGACCTCGTGATGATTTCCTCGACCTGCTCGAAGTACAAGCTCGCGAACAAGTACGCGGACGTGCCGGTGCCGGTCGTGTCGCTCGAAGGGCTGATGGCCGACTCGCTGCACCTGGCGGGTCGCGATCGGTACGTCGACTACGGTGAGCACGGCGAGGAGAAGGAGAGCGGTGACCCGCCGACCCGGTACGTCGACATCGTCGCCTCATGGAACGAGATGGCGGCGGGTCTGCCACCGGGACCGGTGGCGTTCACGGTCCATCCGAGCGTGCTGAAGTGGGCACGTCCGCTCCCCGACGCGGTGGTGATCGCGACCCTGCCGGGTTCGCCCGACGAGCGCGCGATCTTCGGCTACCCCGCGGGGTCGACGATGGCGGACGGATTCGTCGCGCCGGCGCGCCGCGTACTGCTACCGCTCGACAACCCGAGTTTCGAGGACATGACACCGCAGGGCAAGGCGCTGTTCGATGCGGCGACCTTGTGGGCGATCAGCGGCACGCGGCGATGAACCCGCGCCGCAACGCGAGCCACGGCCCGCCGTCCGCGATCACCGCATCCGCCGCGCCGCGCATCGTCGGGGGCGTGGTTCCCGGACGCGAGAACTGACGCGTGGACCCGCCGTGAAGATCCTGGTGGTCGAGGATCAGCGCCGGCTCGGGTTGCTGCTGCGGCAGGGACTCACCGAAGCCGGCTACACGGTCAAGCATGCGGCGAACTGCAGCGGCGCCCGCGATGCGCTCTGCGAGACCAGTTACGATGCGATCGTGCTCGATCTCGGTCTGCCGGACGGCGACGGTCTCGACCTGCTGCGCCAGTGGCGCCGCAGCGGCTTCAACGAGCCGGTGATCATCCTGAGCGCGCGCGACGCGGTCGAGGACCGGATCAAGGGCCTCGACCTCGGCGCCGACGACTATCTGCCGAAGCCGTTCAGCCTGCCGGAACTGCTCGCGCGGCTGCGCTCGCTGCTGCGGCGACAGGCGAACGTCAAGGATACCGTGCTCGAACATCGGGGGATCCGCATGGACCTGGTCGGCCGCACGACGCAGTTCCAGGGCGAGGCGCTCGACCTCACCAGCCGGGAGTTCGCGCTGCTCGAGATCTTCATGCAGAATCCGGGACGGATCCTCACCCGTTCGCTGATCTACGAAAAGGTGTGGTCGTCGCCGTATGAAGTGGATGCGAACCTCCTCGACGTGTACATGAGCAAGCTGCGCGCGAAGTTCGACGCCGGGGACGACAAGCCGCTGTTCAAGACCGTGCGCGGCGTGGGTTACAAGCTGCAATGAAGTCGATCGGTGCGCGACTGTCGCTGTGGTACGCGGCCGCGGCGACCGGCACGCTCGCGTGCTTGTTCGTCGCCGGGTACTACCTGCTGCAAGGCTACCTGATCCACGGGCTCGATCTGCTGAACCAGGCCGAGTTCGAACAGATCCGCGCGCACCTGGGTCCCGACTATCGCCAGCTGAGCCCCGCGGTGATCAACACGCGGATTCGGCAGACGACCAATTACGCGTCGGTGCTGTTCTATATCGACATCCATCGGCACGGTCACGGCACGATCTTCTTCTCCAGCAACTTGAAGGGGCGCTCCATCCCGGACGTGAAGGGCAAGCACCGCTACACCATCCAGTGGCGTCCGCACGCGCTGCTGCGCGTCGGCGAGTACCTCCTGCCGCCCTATGACGTGATCGTCGCGACGCCGTCGACCCAGGTCGACGGCATGATGGAGGGCTACGCCGAGGTGTGCGCGGCGCTGCTCGCGCTGATGCTCGGGATGAGCAGCGCGATCGGCTTCGGCCTGTCGCGGATCGCGCTGCGGCCGGTTCGCCTGATCCGCGAGACCGCGAGCCGGATCGGATCGGACAACTTGAGCGAACGCATTCCGGTCCCGGACGTGCGCGACGAGATCGCGGATCTCGCGCGGCTGTTGAACGCGATGTTCGATCGTATCGAGGGTTCCTTTCGCAACGTGCGCCGGTTCGCCGCCGATGCGTCTCATGAGCTCAAGACGCCCTTGTCGCTCGCGCGGCTGCACGCCGAGAAGCTGCTCGCGTCCGGGGCGTTGAACGCCGAGGGTGAGGAGGGGCTGCAGACCTTGCTCGAGGAGCTGTCGCGGCTCACCCATACGATCGACGATCTGCTGTTCCTGTCGCGTGCGGAGGCGCGCAGCATCTCGATCGATCTGGCGCCGCGCGACCCGGCGCCGCTGCTCGCCGCCTTCCACGCCGACGCGCAAGTGCTCGCGGAACACGGCCACCTCACGGTGAGCTTCCATCACGAGGGCGAAGGATTCGCGGTCTGCGAGCCCCGCTGGCTGCGGCGCGTGCTGCTGAACCTCTTCAGCAACGCGGTGCACGCGTCGCCGCCCGGCGGTGCGATCCGGCTCGAATCCCGTGTGGACGCGCAGGTCTGGCGCGTATCGATCGAGGACGAGGGGCCCGGGGTCCCGGCGGCCGATCAGGCGCGCATCTTCGATCGTTTCGTGCGATTGCGGCCGACCCAGGGCGGCGACCTCGAGGGCACCGGTCTCGGTCTCGCGATCTGTCGCGGGATCATCGAATTGCATCACGGGCGCATCTGGGTCGAGAGCGGTCGCGAGGGGCGCGGGCTGCGCGCGGTGTTCGAATTGCCCGCCGTGCCGGCGCCGCCGCGGGCGCTCGTTCGCGGTCTCGCGACGCAGCCCACGCCGTCGACCTGATGTCGGCGTGACGCCGACGGGGACGACGGCCGGGTGACCGCGGTCAGCCAATCGCAATGCGTATTGATCGCATTGACGCTTCGGCGCACACTCGGCGTCCCCAGATTTCCTCCGAGAGGTCCCTCCCGATGAAGCGACTCATCCTGGCCGCGCTCGCGGGTTCGCTCGCCGCGGCGCCGGCGTTCGCGGCGCTCAAGGTCGGTGCGAAGGCACCGTTGTTCACGACCGAAGCGACGCTCGCGGGCAAGCCGTTCCAGTTCTCGCTGGCCGCGGCCTTGAAGAAGGGTCCGGTCGTGCTGTACTTCTACCCGGCGGCCTTCACCAAGGGCTGCACGATCGAGGCGCACGACTTCGCGGCCGCGATGCCGAAGTTCAAGCAGCTCGGCGCGACCGTGATCGGCGTCTCGCACGACACGATCGCGACGCTGAACAAGTTCTCGGTGACCGAGTGCCGCCGGGCGTTTCCGGTCGCCTCGGACGCGGATCAGAAGATCATGAAATCCTACGACGCGGTGCTGTGGCTCGACCCGAAATACGCGAACCGGACGTCCTACGTGATCGCACCCGACGACCGGATCATCTACACGTACACCGCGCTGAATCCCGACCACCACGTCGCGTACACGATGGCCGCGGTCAAGAAGTGGGACGCCGCGCACCGGGCCGCAGCCCCCGCGAGCCCGCAGGGCTGACTCACTCCGCGTTGCGTCCGCGGTTCGCCGCCGCGCGCACACCGCGCGGGCGCCGCGGCAGCGTCGCCGGGAAGTAGCTGCCGAGGTAGGCGATGCACGCGCGCTTCGCCTCGGCGGTCATCGCCGGCGTGATCACGCCGGCGTCGACGATCGACAAGCTGAGCATCAGGTCGGCGATCTCGAGCGCGCGAAAGAAGAGCGCGGAGCGCGCCGCGAGCCGCGGCAACTCGAAGCGCGCGTCGACCTGCGCCTCGAACACCTGCGCGAGCACCCGATCGCGCTCGCGGTCGCGGAACTTGAGCTGCGGCGGCGTCTGCGGACCGATCAGCAGGCGCGCGGCCGCGGGGTGCGCGTTGAAGTACGCGACGCCGCGGTCGATCAGTTCCTCGATCACCTGCGCCCAGCGGCGCGGCCGCCGCCGCAACGGCGCCGCGTGCCGCTCGAGCAGCTGCGCCGCGACCCGGGCGGCGAGTGCCTCGTAGACCTCGCGGACGTCGTCGTAGTAGTGGTACGCGGAGCCGACCGGAACGCCGGCGCGCGCGGCGACGTCGACCAGGCTCACCGCGCCGAGATCGCGCTCGGCGAGCAGGCTCCAGGCGGCGTCGAGCAGCTGCTCGCGGCGGGCGAGTCCGCGGGCGCGCGGCGCCTTGCGGCGGGTCGCGAGGAACGGCGAGCGCGCGGCGGTCGCAGGGGGCGGCATCGGGGTCCTTGACGCGGGGATGCTAGACCATATACTCGAATTATTTCGAGTCTATCACGGCGGCCGGCGAGGCCGCGAGGAACGTCCCGATGAACGCCGTCGACACCGGATCCCCCGCCGAAGAGAACTATTTCTGGCACCCGATGCTCCACCCCGGCGAGATGCGCCGGCGCAAGCCGATCCGCATCGTTCGCGGCGACGGCTGCTACGTGATCGACGAGGGCGGGCACCGCCTGGTCGACGGGGTCGCGGGCCTGTGGAACGTGAACGTCGGCCACAACCGCCGCGAGGTGAAGGACGCGATCGTCGCGCAGCTCGAGGAGCTCGAGTATTTCCAGCTGTTCGACGGGATCAGCCATCCGCGCGCCGAGGAGCTGTCGCGGGTGCTGCACTCGATGATGGCGCCCGAGGGGATCGTGCGCTTCGTGTACAACTCGGGCGGATCGGACGCGATCGAGACCGCGCTGAAGCTCGCACGGCAGTACTGGAAGCTCGTCGGCCAGGCCGACCGGGTGAAGTTCATCAGCCTGAAGCAGGGCTATCACGGCACCCACTTCGGCGGCGCGTCGGTGAACGGCAACACGGTGTTCCGACGCAACTACGAGCCGCTCCTGCCGGGCTGCTTCCACGTCGAGACGCCGTGGCTCTATCGCAATCCCTTCACCGAGGATCCCGACAAGCTCGGCAAGATCTGCGCGGACCTCCTGGAGCGGGAGATCGCATTCCAGAGCCCGGACACCGTCGCCGCGTTCATCGCCGAGCCGATCCAGGGCGCGGGCGGCGTGATCGTGCCGCCGGCGAACTACT
>JAJYFF010000131.1 GCA_021785405.1 Pseudomonadota bacterium
TTGGGGGGACGCCCCCTGGCGCTGGTTCGGCTTCTTTCAGCTGCAGGCGCTGGTTGTCGCGTTGTTCGCCGTGCCGTTCGTCGCGGTCGCGGAGAATCCCGTCGCGCAGCCACCCTGGCTCGCCGTTGGCGCCGGAATCGGGTTCCTCGCGGTGCTCGGCGAAAGCCTCGCCGACGCCGAGCTCGCGGCGTTTCGCGCCGATCCACGCCACCGCGGGCTCACCTGCCGGCGCGGGCTGTGGCGCTACTCGCGCCATCCGAACTATTTCTTCGAGTGGCTGCACTGGTTCGCGTACGTCGCGCTCGCGGTCGGCTCGCCGCGGTCGGCGCTCGCCTGGCTCGGGCCGGTCGCGATGCTGCTGTTCCTGCGCTACCTGAGCGGCATTCCGTGGACCGAGGCGCAGGCGCTGCGCTCGCGCCGCGATTACGCCGAGTACCAGCGCCGCACGTCGATGCTGATTCCCTGGTTTCCGAAGCGCCCTCGAGACGAATAAGGAGTGAGCCTTGACCACCGCCGCGACCGATTCCGTGAGCCCCGAACTCTCGACCGACCGACCGGCCCCCGGACTGCTCGGACTCGCCGAGCGCGGCGTGCTGCCCGACGCGCTCCTGCGCCACGGAATCCGCCGACTCTGCGCCCGACGGCTCGCCGGGGAACGGCGCGACGGGCTCGCCGCACAGAGCGCGCGCGCGGAACGCCTGATCGAGGAACTCCGGCGCAGTCCGATCGCGATTCACACCGCGGCCGCGAACGCGCAGCACTACGAGCTGCCCGCGGCCTTCTTCGAGCAGTGCCTCGGACCTCGCTTGAAGTACTCCTGCGCGCTGTACCCGCGCGGCGACGAGACGCTCGCCGAGGCGGAAGAGGCGATGCTTCGCGTGGTCGAGCAGCGCGCCGGGCTCGCGGACGGTCAATCGATCCTCGAACTCGGCTGCGGCTGGGGGTCGCTCACGCTGTGGATGGCCGAGCGCTTCCCGCGCTCGCGGGTCACCGCGGTGTCGAACTCGCACGGCCAGCGCGCGCACATCGAGGCGGCCTGCCGGACGCGCGGGCTGGCGAACGTGCGGGTGATCACCGCGGACGTGAATTCGCTCGCGCTCGACCCGGACTCCTTCGACCGGTGCGTATCGGTGGAGATGTTCGAGCATCTGCGAAACTACGGCACGCTGATGGAACGGATCGGCGCCTGGCTGCGGCCGGGCGGTCAGCTGTTCGTGCACCTGTTCGCGCACCGGACGCTGTGCTATCCGTTCGAGACCGCGGGCGAGGACAACTGGATGGGGCGGCACTTCTTCACCGGCGGACTGATGCCGGCCGCGGACACGCTGCTGCGCTTCCAGGAGCGGCTGCGCCTCGAGCAGCGCTGGCTCCTCGACGGTACGCACTACGAGCGCACCGCGAACCAGTGGCTCGAGCGCCAGGATGCGAACGCCGACGCGGTCCGGGCCGTGCTACGCCGCGCGTACGGCGAGCACGCCGACCTCTGGTTCCAGCGCTGGCGGATCTTCTGGATGGCCTGCGCCGAGCTCTTCGGGTATGCGCGCGGCGAGGAGTGGCTGGTCGCGCACTACCGGTTCGTGCGCCGGACTCCTGCTTGAGCGCCCTCGGCCACGAAGCCGACACCGGGCGCTAGAAGGAATACACCAGGTTGACCGTCTCGTTCGCATCGAGCCTCTTCAGGCCCACCGGCGGAGAGCTGTTGTTCTGGAGGTTGTAGCCGAGGCTCAAGGCCAAATGCGTCGACACCTTGACCGCGAGCGCGAGGGCGTTCGTGACGAGCGTGTTGCCGCCGCCCGACTCGGTCAGCAGCTTGTCCGACAGGGTCGTCGTGTCGGTCAGCGTCTGTGAGTAGTCGATCCCGGCGCTGAGGATCGCGCTGCTCACCGGAACGCCCAGGCTGCGCGCGATCACGGCACCGGCCGCGTCCTTGGCGAGGGTCTGCGGCTGTTCGCGGCGAAAACCGGGGCCCGCCTGCACGCTCAACTTCACGCGGTCGGTGTCGAAGATCTGGTAGCCGATGCCGGCGGCCACGCTCGCTTGATAGTCGAAGCCGCTGAAGAGGTCGCGCTCGAACCGCAAGGTGCCGAAGGCAAAGACCTTCGGACGGAAGGTGTAGTTGCTCTGCCACCGGGAGCCCCATCGCTCGCTGGAGGTGATTCCCGCGTTGCGGGCGTACAGGCCGTCGACGTGCAAAGCATGCTTCCACGGCCCGTCGGCGAGCGCCAGATCCAGCGCCGCGTTGAACGTGGTGGATTGCGTGTTGCCCTGCGAAGTGACGCCGCCGGCCTGACCCTTGCCGCTCCAGCCGTCCGGCGCCGGCGTTGCCGCCGGGGCACAGAACGCCGCGGGCGGCAGCAGCGCCATCACGCACAGTGCGAGCGTACGAATGTTCATCGGCAAGTACCCCCTTCCCGCCGGCCTCCCGACGATACGCCCCCTCAGCCCCCGATCTCGCGTAGCGGCCGTCCCTCCATCAAGCGGCGCTCGATCGACTCGAGGCTCACACCCTTGGTCTCGGGGACGAATATCCACGTGAACAACAGGAACGACGCGTTGAACGCGGCGTAGAGCCAGAAGGTCTGCGCATGGCCGAGATGGTTGAGC
>JAJYFF010000010.1 GCA_021785405.1 Pseudomonadota bacterium
CTTCGTCGATCAGAACGAGCCCGCGGCGCTCGCGAGCGCGCTCGCGGCGCGGCCCGCGCTCGTGTGGATCGAGACCCCGAGCAATCCGCTGCTGCGCATCGTCGACGTCGCCGCGCTCTCGGCCGCGGCGCACGCGGTCGGCGCGCGGGTCGTCGTCGACAACACGTTCCTGTCGCCGGTCTGGCAGCGGCCGCTTGCGCTCGGCGCGGATCTCGTGCTGCATTCGACCACGAAGTACCTGAACGGGCACAGCGACGTGGTCGGCGGCGCGGTCGTCGCCCTCGAGGCCGACGCGGCGCGCGACCTCGGCTGGTGGGCGAACGCGCTCGGACTCACCGGCGCGCCGTTCGACAGCTTCCTCACGCTGCGCGGCCTGCGCACGCTGCATGCGCGGATGCGCGCGCACGCCGAGAACGCGCTCGCGGTCGTCGACGCGCTGGTGAGCCACCCGGCGGTCCGCCGGGTCCACTATCCGGGACTCGTGGATCACCCGGGGCACGCGCTCGCGCGACGCCAGCAATCCGGGTTCGGCGCGATGCTGAGTTTCGAGCTGGCGGGCGGGGAGGGCGCGGTCGCCGCGTTCCTCGAGGGGCTCGCGTGCTTCACGCTCGCCGAGTCGCTCGGCGGCGTCGAGAGCCTGGTCGCGCACCCGGCGACGATGACGCACGCGGGGATGGACCCGGCCGCGCGCGAGCGCGCCGGGATCGGCCCCGGCTTGCTGCGATTGTCGATCGGGATCGAGGCGGCCGGCGACCTGGTCGCGGATCTGGAGGCGGGGCTCGATCGGGCGCGCTAGCGTGCGCGCCGAACGGCGGGTGCCGCGCGGCCGCGGCGTCAGCCGAGCGCGGCGAGCACGGCGTCGCCCGCCGCGCGGGTCGTCGCGGGCGTGACGTTCGCGGGCGCGAGATCGGCGGTCAGCGTACCGCGCACGATCGCGCTCGACACCGCTTCCTCCAGCGCGCGGGCTTCCGCCGGCAGCTCGAGCGAGTGGCGCAGCAGCATCGCGGCGCTCAGGATCGTCGCGTACGGATTCGCGATCCCGCGGCCGGCGATGTCGGGCGCGGATCCGTGGATCGGCTCGTACAGGCCGCCGCGCGCGCGCTCCCCGAGCGACGCGGACGGCAGCATGCCGAGCGAACCGGCGAGCATCGAGGCCTCGTCCGTCAGGATGTCGCCGAACATGTTCTCGGTCACGATCACGTCGAAGTCGCGCGGCCGGCGCAGCAAGTGCATCGCGGCCGCGTCGACCAGCATGTGCTCGACCTCGAGGTCGGGGAATTCCGCGGCGGCGATCCGGTCGACGACCGAGCGCCACAGCCGCGAGGTCTCGAGCACGTTCGCCTTGTCGATCGAGGTGAGCTTGCGGCGTCGCGCGCGCGCGAGGCCCGCGGCGAGCCGCACGACGCGCTCGATCTCCGCGACGGTGTAGCGGCACACGTCGACCGCGTCGGTGTCGCTGCGGCGCTTGTCGCCGAAGTAGATCCCGCCGGTCAGCTCGCGCACCACCAGGATGTCGACGCCCGCGAGCAGCTCCGGCTTGATCGGCGAGGCGCCGAGCACCGCCGGGTGCGGCGCGACCGGGCGCAGGTTCGCGAACAGCCCGAGCGCCTTGCGCAGCTGCAGGAGCCCCTGTTCGGGCCGCACCGCCGCGTTCGGGTCGGACCAGCGCGGGCCGCCGACCGCGCCCATCAGCACGCCGTCCGCGCGACGGCACAGCGCGAGCGTGTCCTCGGGGAGCGCGACGCCGGTCGCGTCGATCGCGGCGCCGCCGAGCAGCGCGGACTCGAACCGGAATTCGTGGCCGAAGCGCCGAGCGACGGCGCCGAGCGCGCGGACCGCCTCGTCGGTGACCTCGGGGCCGATGCCGTCGCCGGCGAGGACCGCGATCAGCGCGCGCATCGGCGCGCCTCAGCGTCCATGCGCCGCTTCGTAGCGCTCGATCGCCGGGAGCTGGCTCAGCAGGTAGCCGAGTTCGTCGACACCGTGCAGCAGGCAGTGCCGCGCGAACCCGTCGATCGGGAACGCGACCCGGTGGCCGTCCGGGAGCGCGAGCTCGGTCGCCTCGAGGTCGATCGTGACCAGGGCGCCCGGGTGCTCGAGCAGCCAGCGGTGCGTCGTCGGATCGACGATCACCGGCAACAGGCCGTTCTTCAGCGCGTTGCTCTTGAAGATGTCGGCGATCGCGGTGCTCACGACCGCGCGGAACCCGTAGTCGACGAGCGCCCACGGCGCGTGCTCGCGCGAGGAGCCGCAGCCGAAGTTGTGCCCCGCGACCAGGATCTGGCTGCCCGCGGCCTCCGGGCGGTTCAGCACGAACTCCGGCTTCGGCGTGCCGTCGCTCGCGTAGCGCAGGTCCGCGAACAGCGCCTGGCCGAGCCCGGTCTTGGTCGTCACGGTCAGGTAGCGCGCCGGGATGATCTGGTCGGTGTCGATGTTCGTCGAGGGCATCACGACCGTGGTCGAGCGCAGGCGCTTGATCGGTTCCATCACAGCAGGTCCCTGGGGTCGGTGATCTTGCCGGCGACCGCGCACGCGGCCGCGGTGTACGGGCTCGCGAGCAGGGTGCGCGCACCGACGCCCTGGCGGCCCTCGAAATTGCGGTTGCTGGTGCTGACCGAGGTCGCGCCGGCCGGGACGGTGTCGCCGTTCATTCCGAGGCACATCGAGCAGCCGGACTCGCGCCACTCGGCGCCCGCCGCCCGGAAGACCTCCGCGAGACCGAGCGCCTCGGCTTCGCGCTTGACCTCCTGGGAGCCCGGGACCACGAGCATCCGCACGCCCGGCGCGACGCGCCGCCCGCGCAGGATCTGCGCGGTCGCCTGCAGGTCCTCGAGGCGGCCGTTCGTGCAGCTGCCGACGAACACGACGTCGACTCGCTTGCCGAGCATCGGTTCGCCGGGGCGGAAGCCCATGTAGGCGAGCGCGCGCTCGAACACCGGGTCGTCGCGGTCGCTCGGGATCGCGCCGCCGATCGGCAGCACCATCCCGGGATTCGTGCCGTAGGTGATCATCGGCTCGAGCGCGGACGCGTCGATCTCGACGCGCGAGTCGAACGCCGCGCCCGGGTCGGTCGCGAGCGATCGCCAGCCGGCGACCGCCGCGTCCCAGTCCGCGCCCCGCGGCCGGCGCGGCCGCCCGGCGAGGTACTCGAGGGTGAGCTCGTCCGGCGCGATCATCCCGGCGCGCGCGCCGGCCTCGATCGACATGTTGCAGACCGTCATGCGCTCGGCCATCGACAGCGCCGAGATCGCCGGGCCGCGGTATTCGAGCACGTGCCCGGTCCCGCCGGAAACGCCGATCTTGCCGATGATCGCGAGGATCAGGTCCTTCGCGGTCACGCCCGCGCCGAGTCGGCCGCCGACCTCGACCGCGAGCGTCTTCGGCTTGCGTTGCAGGAGACACTGGGTCGCGAGCACGTGACCGACCTCGGTCGTCCCGATCCCGAAGGCAAGCGCGCCGAGCGCGCCGTGGGTGCTCGTGTGGCTGTCCCCGCAGACGATCGTCATCCCGGGCTGCGTCGCGCCCTGCTCGGGGCCGATCACGTGCACGATTCCGCGCCGCGGGTCGCGCAGCCCGAACAGCTCCACCGCGAACTCCTTCGCGTTCTCCTCGAGCTGGTGCACCTGGCGCGCCGCGTCGGTGAGCCCGATCGGCTCGTCGCCGAAGACCTGCTCGGTGCGCGTCGGCGTCGAATGATCCATCGTCGCGAGCGTGCGGTCCGTGCGGCGGACCGGGAGTCCCCGCGCGCGCAGCAGCGCGAACGCCTGCGGCGAGGTCACCTCGTGGGTCAGGTGCAGGTCGACGTACAGCACCGCGGGCGTGTCGGGGGTCTCCGGCACGACCTCGTGGGCCGTCCAGACCTTGTCGAACATCGTGCGCGCCGGCATCGCGTCGTGCTCCGGGCGCCGCGTCAGGTCTGGCCGGACTCGAGCCACGGCATGCGCGAGCGCAGATCCGCACCGACCTTCTCGATCGAGTGGGCGAGGTCGGCCTTCAGCAGCTTCGAGTACTTGCGCCGGCCGCGCTTGTTCTCCGCGATCCACTGGCGCGCGAACTTGCCGTTCTGGATCTCCGCGAGGATCTTGCGCATCTCGCGCTTCGTCGCCTTGTTCACGACGCGCGGCCCGCGGGTGAGGTCGCCGTACTTCGCGGTCTCGCTGATGAACCGGTGCATCTTCGTCAAGCCGCCCTCGTGCAGCAGGTCGACGATCAGCTTCAGTTCGTGCAGGCACTCGTAGTACGCGACCGCCGGTTGGTACCCCGCCTCGACGAGCGTCTCGTAGCCCTTCAGCACGAGCTCGGTCGCGCCGCCGCACAGCACCGCCTGCTCGCCGAACAGATCCGTCTCGGTCTCTTCGGCGAACGTGGTCTGCAGCACGCCGCCGCGGGTGCCGCCGATCCCGTGGGCGTAGGCGAGCGCCTTCGCCTTCGCGCGGCCCGATGCGTCCTGCGCGACCGCGAGCAGGCACGGCACGCCGCGGCCCTGCTGGTATTGGCGGCGCACGAGGTCGCCCGGCCCCTTCGGCGCGATCAGCACCACGTCGAGGTCCTTGCGCGGCTTGATCTGCTTGAAGTGGATGTTGAAGCCGTGCGCGAACAGCAGCGTCGCACCCTTCTCGAGATCCGCCTTCACCTCGGCGTAGAGCGCCTTCTGCGTGGTGTCCGGGACCAGCATCGCGACCAGGTGCGCGCCGCGGACGGCGGCCGCGGGCTCCATGACCTTGAGCCCGTCCTTCTTCGCCTTCTTGAAGCTGTCGCCCTTGCGGACGCCGACGACGACGTCGAAGCCGCTGTCGCGCAGGTTGAGCGCATGCGCGCGCCCTTGACTGCCATAGCCGAGCACGGCGATACGGGCGCCGCGAAGCGCCTTCGGGTCGACATCTTTCTGCGAGTACAAACGCATTCCGGTCTCCTGATGCACCAATCCGACACGCCCCCAAAACGCGAAACCCCGCGTAACGACCAGCGACGGCTGGTGCGGGGTCTATTTGGATCGCGGCTTCGCAACGAGGGCGAAAACTAGCTCTTAATAGCACCACAGAATCTCCTATGATGCAAGGCGCGCGCGGCCAGTGCGCGGGGTCTTGCGGGCGAGGAGAGGGCGGATGAACGCGGACGAAGAGACGGTGAACGATGCGACCCCGGTGCCGCTGTGGATCCTGCGCGCGGAGGCGTTCGACGCGTGGCTCGCGACGCAGCCCGAGCGCTCCCGCCGCTGGTTGCGCGCCCACGGCTTCGCCGCCGCCCGCGACCGGGTCGCACTGATCCCGGACGAGAGCGGCGCCGTCGCGGCCGCGGTCGCCGGTCTCGGGCGCGGATCCGCGGGCGTGTCGCTGTGGAACGCGGCCGCGATCGCCGACCGCCTGCCGCCGCGGCGCTACGCGCTCGCGCAGGCCTGGAGCGCGTCCGAGGCCACGCAGCTCGCGCTCGGCTTCGCGTACGCCGCCTACCGGTTCAGCCGCTATCGCCGCGAGCCGGCCGCGCAAGCCGCGGAGCTCGAGCCACCGGCGAATGCCGAGATCGACTTCGTCGCGCGCGCGGCCGAGGCGCTCGCGCTCGCGCGCGACTGGATCAACACGCCCGCCGCGGACTTCGGGCCCGGCGAACTCGCCGCCGCGGTTCGCGGAGTCGCCAAGGAACACGGCGCGCGGGTGCGCGAATGGGTTGGCGACGAGTTGCTCGCGGCCGGCTTCGCGGCCATCCACGCCGTCGGCCGCGCGGCGGGCGTGCCGCCGCGGCTCGTCGAGCTGCGCTGGACGCCGCCGGGCGGTGCCGCGCGCAAGCTCGTGCTCGTCGGCAAGGGCGTGTGTTTCGACAGCGGCGGCCTCGACCTGAAGACCGGCGCGGGCATGGCGCTGATGAAGAAAGACATGGGCGGCGCCGCGGTCGCGCTCGCACTCGCGCGCTGGTTGATGCGCGCCGGACTGCAGGCCGAGATCGTGCTGCTGATCCCGGCGGTGGAGAATGCGATCGGCGGGCGGGCCTATCGGCCGGGTGACGTGCTCGCGACCCACAAGGGACTCACGGTCGAGGTCGGCAATACCGACGCCGAGGGCCGACTGGTGCTGTGCGACGCGCTGTCGGTCGCGGACGCCGAGGGTGCCGATCTGATCCTGGATTTTGCGACCTTGACCGGCGCGGCGCGCGTCGCGCTCGGCCCGGAGCTGCCGGCGCTGTTCGGCGGCGACCCGGGGCTCGTCGCCGAGTTCGCGGCGGCCGGCGACGCCGAGCACGACCCGCTGTGGCCGATGCCGCTGTGGGCCCCCTACGCCGAGGAGCTCGCGAGCAAGGTCGCCGATCTCGCGAACGTCGCGAACTCGAGCTTCGCCGGCGCGATCTTCGCGGCGCTGTTCCTGCAGCGATTCGTGACCGCGACGCCGCACTGGCTGCACGTCGACCTGTACGCGTGGAACCCGCGCGAGCGCCCCGGGCGGCCGATCGGCGCGGAGCCGCAAGCGCTGCGCGCGGCGTTCCGGTTCCTCGCGGGCCGCTACGGGCTCGGGGACTGACGCGGCGCCGTTGCGCGTCGGCGCGAGCGCTGTTTATGCTGCGCGGTCCTTGCAACGCCATCGAATCATCACGCGGACGGCGCGCGAGCGCCGCCGCTCATCCGGGAAACACCACCGATGCCGAAGACCCGCCAGACTCCCGCCCGTAAGTCCGCCCGCCGCAGCGCGCGACCGGTCGATCCGCGCCGCCACTCCCGCGTCGTCGTCGACGGCGTGAAACAGACGCCGGCACGCGCGATGCTGCGCGCGGTCGGGTTCGGCGACGAGGATTTCGCGCGGCCGCAGGTCGGCATCGCGTCGACCTGGAGCAATCTGACGCCGTGCAATATGCACATCGACGAGCTCGCGCGCCACGCGGCGGCCGGGGTCGAGGCCGCCGGCGCGAAGCCGATCACGTTCGGGACGATCACCGTGTCGGACGGCATCTCGATGGGCACGCCCGGGATGCGCTATTCGCTGGTGTCGCGCGAGGTGATCGCGGACTCGATCGAGACGGTCGTCGGCGCGCAAGGCTTCGACGGCGTGGTCGCGCTCGGCGGGTGCGACAAGAACATGCCCGGCTGCCTGATCGCGATCGCGCGGCTCGATCGCCCGGCGGTGTTCGTCTACGGCGGCACGATCCGCCCGGGGGCTCAAGGCCGCGACATCGTCTCCGTGTTCGAGGCGATCGGTGGCTACGCGAAGGGCGACGTCAGCGAGGAGCAGTTGCGCTACGTCGAGAAGACCGCGATCCCCGGCCCGGGATCCTGCGCCGGCATGTACACCGCGAACACGATGGCCTCGGCGATCGAGGCGCTCGGGATGAGCTTGCCGAACAGCTCCGCGCAGGACGCGGTGTCGCAGGAGAAGCGCTCCGATTGCCGGCGTGCCGGCGAGGCGGTCGTGCGCTTGATCGAGCGCGACCTGCGACCGAGCCGAATCATGACCCGCGCCGCGTTCGAGAACGCGATCACGGTCGCGATCGCGCTCGGCGGATCGACGAACGCGGTGTTGCACCTGCTCGCGATCGCGTCGTCGGCGAACGTGAAGCTGCGGCTCGACGATTTCGTGCGCATCGGCCGGCGCGTGCCGGTGCTCGCGGACCTGCGGCCGAGCGGCCGCTACTCGATGTCGGAGTTGGTCGCGATCGGCGGGATCCAGCCGCTGATGAAGACCTTGCTCGACGCCGGTCTGTTGCACGGGGATTGCCTCACGGTGACCGGCGAGACGCTCGCGACGAACCTCGCCGCGGTCGCCCCGTATCCGCCGGAGCAGCCGATCGTGCGGCCGCTGTCGGACCCCATCAAGAAAGACAGCCATCTCGTGGTGCTGCGCGGCAACCTCGCACCGGACGGTGCGGTCGCGAAGATCACCGGCAAGGAAGGCCTGCGCTTCGAGGGCGTTGCGCGGGTGTTCGATTCCGAGGAAAAGGCGCTCGACGGCATACTCGGCGGCGCGGTGCGCGCCGGCGACGTCGTCGTGATTCGCTACGAGGGGCCGAAAGGCGGCCCCGGGATGCGCGAGATGTTGAGTCCGACGGGCGCGATCATGGGCAAGGGGCTCGGCCAGGACGTTGCGCTGATCACCGACGGCCGTTTTTCCGGCGGCAGCCACGGTTTCGTCGTCGGTCACGTCGCACCGGAGGCCGCGGTCGGCGGTCCGATCGGGCTGGTGCGCGACGGCGATCGGATCACGATCGACGCGCGGCGGCGCGCGATCACGCTGCAAATCTCCGAGGCCGAGTTGCGTCGACGCCGAAAGGCGTGGCGTGCGCCGAAGCCTTATGCACGGCGGGGAGTGCTCGCGAAGTACGCGAAGTGTGTCAGCAGCGCAACGCTCGGCGCGGTCACCGACCTGGAATCCTGATGCCGCGCAGCGCTGCGGATAGGGTCAAACGGCACCTGCGCCGGGGTGAATCGGTGCTTGCAGTCGACGCGTGAACTGTGTCACGCTCCGGCTTCGCAGGTCGGACCGCCGGGGCATACGCCGAATGAATATCGGGAAGTCCCGGCTGCGCCGCGTGCGTTAGAGGGGCGCTGACCGCGCGATGTCGGAACGCGGCGGCGCGGAAGTTGGAACGACGTAGGGGATAGGTCGCAAACCGAACATTATGTACACGTACGAAGAACCATCACTATTTTCGGGTCGGAGAGGCTTGGCGATCATCGCGGTCCTCGCACTGCACGTGTTGATCGGCTACGGGTTGATTTCCGGACTTGCGAGCCGCGTCGTCCACACGATCATCCCACCGGTCCAGATCGCCCAGATCAACCAGCCGAAGAAGCAAGACAAGCCGCCACCGCCCCCGCCGAAGCTCCAGGACATCAAGCCGTACGTGCCGCCGCCGGAGTTCGTGGACATCCAGGCGCCGAGCCAGAACAACAACGCGATCACCGAGGTCTCGCGCCAGCGGGCGCCGGCGCCGGTCGCGCGTCCCGTCGCGCCAGCAGCCCCGGTCGTGCGTACCGGGATCACGCCGGACATGAGTCACCCGGTCGACGTGAACTCCTACTACCCGGACGCGTCGCGTCGCGAGGGCGAGGAGGGCACCTGCCTGGTCAAGATCACGGTCGGCACCGACGGCCGCGTCGCGGACGCGTCGATCCTGCGCAGCACCGGGCATCCGCGGCTCGACAAGGCCTGCTTGCAGGTGGCCCATGCGTACCGCTTCCATCCGGCGACCGTGAACCATCGGCCGGTGGTCTCGACCGCGAGCCTGCCGATCCAATTCAAGATCACGAACTCGGATGACTTCTGAGACGCCGACGGGGAGCCAGTACTGCAGTTTTAGGGAACAGCACTCGACCAGCATTTTTATAAGTACTCCAATTCGATCATTTCAACTGTTCGTTTACGTAGAGGGAATCGGTCCATGTCAGAGCAAGTAGTCAGCAATCCGTATGGCCTCGTGCCGATGCTCCAGAATGGAGACATCGTCACGCGGTCGGTCTTCACGATCCTGGTGATCATGTCGGTTCTGACGTGGTTCATCATGATCACGAAGTTCTTCGACCAGCGGCGGCTGCGCCGTCAAGGTCGAGAGGCGCAGAAGGATTTCTGGGCCGCATCGAACCTCAATGAGGCGTGCACCAAGCTGAAGGGCGACTCGAATCCGTATCGTGCGCTGGCTGAGGCCGGCAAGGCCGCGGTCGAGCACCACGAAGCGACCAAGAGCAAGCTCGCCGGCTCCATCGATCCCAGCGAGTGGATCACCCAGGCGCTGCAGCGCACCGCCGACATGATCATCGGCAAGATGCAGTCCGGCATGTCGGTGCTCGCGTCGGTCGGTTCCACCGCGCCGTTCGTCGGTCTGTTCGGCACGGTCTGGGGCATCTACCACGCGCTGATCGCGATCAGCTTGGCCGGCCAGGCGTCGATCGACAAGGTCGCGGGACCGGTCGGCGAGGCGCTGATCATGACCGCGCTCGGTCTGTTCGCCGCGGTGCCGGCGGTGCTCGGCTACAACATGCTGCTGCGTCGCAATCGCGTGATCCAGGAGTACGTGACTCACTTCACGCACGAGCTGCACGCGTACCTGCTCTCCGGTGCGAAACTGAACCTCAGCGCCGACAAGGCGCCGGCGGCCGCGAAGCAAGCTGCTCCCGCGGGCGCTCGCTGAACTCGGAGGGCTGACGCGCCATGGCGCTCACCTTAGACACGAGTGGCGAAGGCCAGACGATGTCGAACATCAACGTCACGCCCCTCGTGGACGTGATGTTGGTGCTTCTGATCATCTTCATCATCACCGTTCCGGTGATCGTGCCGCAGATCCACCTGAAGCTACCGACCGCGACGAACGTCCCGACGATCACCAAGCCGGGCGACATCACGATCTCGGTCGGCTCGGACGGCACGCTGTACTGGAACACGATGCGGCTGAAGAACCTGGACGATCTGAAGTCGGAACTGCGTACGATCGCGCCGATGAATCCGCAGCCCCAGGTGCAGATTCGCGGGGATCAGGACACCCGCTATCTGTACGTCGGGCAAGTGCTCGTGGCGACTCAGGAGGTCGGGATCCGCAAGATCGCGTTCCTGACGATCCCTGAACACCTCGGCTCGCGGTAGGGCTAGGAGAACCTTCGATGGCAATGAATCTGGGTAGCTCCAGCGACGACATGGTCGACATCAACCTGACGCCGTTGATCGACGTCATGCTGGTGTTGTTGATCATCTTCATCATCACGATCCCGGTGATGACGGACGCGGTCAAGATCGATAATCCGCTGCCGCCACCGCCGAACTTCGTGCCGCCGCCGCCGCCGCCGGTGATCAACCTGTCGATCGACTTCGACGGCACGTTGACCTGGAACGGTCAGCAGGTCACGCGGGCTCAAATGGACAGCTACATCGCCCAATCGGCGGTGCTGGATCCGCAGCCCGAAGTGCACATCACGGTGGACAAGTTCGCGAAGTACGACGTCGTGGCGAAAGCCTTGGCGGATCTGCAGAGCAAGGGCATGAAGAAGATCGGGTTCGTGAACAACAGCCTGTTCTAGCGAATGTCTCTTTAACGCAAGGTGCGTCGGCGCGAACCCGGGGCAACCCGGGTTCGCGCCTTTTCCTTAAATAGTGGACGGTCGCCGCGACCGCGGCGCAAAGAGGTTGGATGACGATGCGCGAGAAATTCACGATCAAGACTCGTTCCCCCGAGGCCCGCGTCGGCAGCGCGCGCCTCCTCACCGGTGCTGCGCTCACGATCGCGCTCGCGCTCGGCGGCGCGGGCTCCGCGTTCGCTGCGCAGAAGCCGACGATCAGTCGCAAGATCGCGCCGGAGCTGATCGCAGCGCAAAAGGCGCTGCAGGGCGGCAAGTGGAGCGACGGTCTGCAGAATCTGCAAAAGGCGGAGGCGAAGAGCGGCCTCACGGCGTTCGATCACAAGACGATCGACGATCTGAAGGCGTACGCGTACGTGAAGCTCGGCAACATGAAGGGCGCCGAGAACGCGTGGGAAGCGGCCCTGCAGACCGGCGCCTGCACGCCCCAGGACACCCTGCGCTTCACGCGCGCGGTGTTCCAGCTGAGCTACAACGCGCATGAGTACGCGAAGTCGATCGAGTACGGCAAGAAGCTGATCGCGCTCGGTCAGGGCACGCCGGACATCTATGCGGTGGTCGGTCAGGGCTATTACCTCACGAACGACTGCAAGAACGCCGACCTCTACATGGACAAGGCGATCGCCGCGAGCCGCAAGGCCGGACAGGCGCCGCAGGAAGGCTTCTACCAGGTCAAGCTGCGTTGCGCGTTCGACGCGAAGGACACGGCCGGTGAGGTTCAGGGGTTCAGCGAGCTCGTGCGCCTGACGAACAAGCCGGAATACTGGAGCGACCTGCTGCGCATCGAACGCCAGAGCGCTGGTGCGGACAAGAACATCCTGATGATCTATCGGTTGATGTACAACACCAACACGATGAAGACGGCGGACGACTACATCGAGATGGCGCAGTTGCTCGGCGACGCGGCGTTGCCGGAAGAGGCGACCGCCGTCGTGCAGAAGGGGCTCGCCGCGGGCGTCGTCCAGCCGGCACAGAAGGATCGCGTGAATCGGCTGCTCGCGGAGATGCAGCGCCGTTCGGCGAGCGACCAGAAGGGCATTCCGGGCTACGTTCGCGACGCGAACAAGAGCCCGAGCGGCCAGCTCGACGTGAAGCTCGGCGAGGTCTACTACGGTCTCGGCAACTACGCGAGCGCGGTCCAGGTGATCCAGAGCGGGTTGAAGAAGGGCAACGTGAAGAGCCTGGACGAGGCCTACGTCTATCTCGGCCTCGCGTACCAGCAGATGCACAACGCGGTCGCGGCGAAGAAGGCGTTCGCGAACCTGAAGACCGTGACGTCGATGCCGAAGAACATCCGCGATCTGTGGCAGCTCTACGCGGACAAGCTGAGCTGACGAGCCACGAGGAGGATTGGCGATGACGATCAAGATCGGTGATCGGATGCCCGCGGGGACGTTCGGTCGGATGGGCAAGGACGGACCGGAGAAGGTCACCACGGACCAGTTGTTCCGCGGCAAGACGGTCGTGCTGTTCTCGGTGCCCGGCGCGTTCACCCCCACCTGCGACGCCCGGCACCTGCCGGGCTTCGTCGAACGGGCGGATGAGCTGAAGGCGAAGGGCGTCGACACGATCGCCTGCATGGCGGTCAACGACGTGTTCGTGATGAACGCCTGGGGCAAGCACGCGAAGGTCGACGGCGACGTGATGATGCTCGCGGACGGCAACGCCGAGTACGCGAAGGCGCTCGGGCTCGAGCTCGACGCGACCGGGTACGGGATGGGAATCCGCGGCCAGCGTTTCGCGCTCGTCGTCAAGGACGGCGTCGTGACGAAGCTCTTCGTCGAGAAGCCGGGCGACTTCAAGGTGTCTTCGGCCGAACACGTGCTGTCGGAGCTCGGCTAGCACCCCGACTCGGCTGGCCGGACGATCGGTGTGAAAAAGGCCTCCCTCGGACGAGGGAGGCCTTTTCTTTGGTCGAGGCCCGCGGTGCCGCCGGGGCGCCTTCAGCCGCCGAGCAGGCGGGTCATTTCCGGGACGACCTGGAACAGGTCCGCGACGAGGCCGACGTCGGCGACCTCGAAGATCGGCGCTTCCGGATCCTTGTTGACCGCGACGATCGTGCGGGCATCCTTGATGCCGGTCAGATGCTGGATCGCGCCGGAGATGCCGAACGCGAGGTAGACCTCGGGTGCGATGATCTTGCCGGTCTGGCCGACCTGCAGCTCGTTCGGCGCGTACCCCGCGTCGACCGCGGCCCGCGAGGCGCCGACCGCCGCGCCGATCTTGTCCGCGAGCGCGAACAGGATCTTGAAGTTGTCGGCGCTAGCGAGCGCCCGGCCGCCCGAGACCACGCGCTTGGCGGTCTGGAGATCCGGCCGGTCGGTGGACCCGGTGTGGGCGCCCACGTACCGTGTGTGGGTCGGCAGCGCCACGTTGAGCGTTCGGGAGACGATCGCCGCGGATCCACCGGTGGGGGCGGCCGCGAACGACGCGACCCGCACGGTCGCGACCAGGAGCCGCGCGGGATCGGCTTCGACGGTGAGGATCGCGTTGCCCGCATAGATCGGACGGCGGAAACGGTGCGCGCCTTCGACCGCCATCAGGTCGCTGACCTGCGGTACGCCGAGCAGCGCGGCGACGCGCGGCGTCAGATCCTTGCCGAAGCTCGTCGACGGGCCGAACAGGTGCGTGTAGCCGCTCGCGACCGCCGCGACTTGCGGTGCGAAGGTCGCCGCGAGCGGGTGGGCATTCTCGGGGCGGTCGACGCGGACGACCTCGTTGACCCCTTGGATCGCGGCCGCTTGTGCGGCGACGGCGGCGGTGTCCGCGCCGAGCAGCAACACCGTGATCTCGGCGCCGGGGATCCCCGTCGCGCAGGTCACGCACTTGTGGGTCGACGGGTTCAGCGTCTTGCCGTCGTGTTCGCCGATGATCAGGATCTTCGCCATTAGAGCAACCCCTTCTTCTTCAATACGTCGACGAGTTCGGCCACGTCCTTGACCAGGATGCCTTTCTGCCGCTGCGGCGGCGCCGCGGTCTTCACCGGCTTGAGCCAGGTCGAGGCGGCGACACCGAGGCTGTCGAGACCGATCACGTCGAGCGGCTTCTTCTTCGCCTTCATGATGTCCGGCAGCTTCACGTAGCGCGGCTCGTTGAGCCGCAGATCCACGCTGATCACGGCCGGCAGGTCGATCTCGATCGTCTCCAGACCGGCGTCGACCTCACGCGTCGCGGTCGCCTTCGCGCCGTCGATTGCGAGCTTCGAGACGTAGGTCGCCTGCGGCCGATCCCAGAGCGCGGCGAGCATCTGCGCGGTCTGGTTGGCGTCGTCGTCGATCGCTTGCTTGCCGAGCAGGATCAGGTCCGGGCTCTCCTTCTTCGCGACGGCGAGCAGCGTCTGCGCCGCGGTCAGCGGCTCGACCGGCTGCTCGGTCTGCACCAGGATCGCGCGATCCGCGCCCATCGCGAGCGCGGTGCGCAACTGCTGCTGGGTATCGGCGACGCCGATGCTGACCGCGACGACCTCGGCGTTCGTGCCTCGCTCCTTGATGCGCAACGCTTCCTCGAGCGCGATCTCGTCGAACGGATTCACGCTCATCTTCACGCCTTCGAGCATCACGCCGGTCTCGTCGGGCTTCACCCGCACGCGAACGTTGTAGTCGACGACGCGCTTGATGCAGACCATGATCTTCTTCATCTTCACTCCTTACTGGCGGTCGTCCCCGGCACGCGCGAGCGCGCGAGCGGCGGGGACGATCCTCGTAAACTCCGCAGCGATCCGCGCGGCGCAATCCTGCAATTCTGCCAGAAAGACGCGTCGTTCGGACGGTCCCGGAAGCGTCGCGGAATTGAATCGAAGCGACACGGCGCCGCGCGGGTCGCCGTGCGCCGCGGCCGGGATCGCCACCGCGACGCAGCCGCCCTCGCCGCCGGGTTCACCGGGGATTTCGGCGTACCCGGCCGCGGCCGCGGCCGCGATCCGCTCGGCGACCGTGGCGGGCGCGGGGGTCGCCTGGCCGGTCCGACGCGCCATGCGCTGCGCGGCGTCGATCCACGCGGCGCGCGCCGGCGCCGGCAGACCGGCGAGGATTGCGATCCCGCTGGCGCTGGCGAGCAGGCGTTCGCGGCGCTCGCCGTCGCTCGGCGCCGCGGCGAACGCGCCGACCTCGAACGCGCGCAGCGTCGACCCGGCCGGCGTCGCGAAGGTGATGGGCTGAGCGAGGCGGCGGCTGCTCGCCTCGAGCGCGGGCCGTGCGACCGCGGCCATCGCCGCGACCGCCTCCCCCGCCTCGCCGAGGCCGCGCGCGAACGCGGTCACGCGGTAGCGGTCGTCCTCGGGGTTGCGCTGCACGTAGCCTTCGAGGCGCAGCGTCTCGAGCAGTCGGTACACGGTCGTGCGCGGCAGGCGGATCGCGGCGACGACGTCGGCGACGGTCGCGCTGCCGCGTGCGTTCAGCAGTTGCAGGGCGTCGAGTCCGCGCGTCAGCGAGCGAATCGGTCGGGTCGAGTCCATCGATGAGCGCTTAGGTCGTCGAAGCGGTTCGGGTGCGCATGCGGCGCGACAGTGTAGGGGCGCGGCGACGCCTTGTCCACCGTGCGGTCAGTGGTTACACTCGATCGACGCATGCCGATGATCCGCTACTTGCTCGTTCGCCTGCTCGGCGCGCTTCCCACCTTGCTCGCGATCGTGACGATCTCGTTCTTCCTGATTCGATTTGCGCCGGGTGGGCCGTTCGACCAAGCGCGCGCACTGCCGGCGGACGTGGTCGCGAACCTGAACGCCGCGTACGGGCTCGACCGGCCGCTGTGGCAGCAGTACACGACCTACCTGCGCCATCTCGCGCACGGCGACTTCGGGCCGTCGTTCCGCTACAAGGACTTCAGTGTCACGGAGTTGATCCGCGAAGGCTTCCCCGTCAGCGCGACCCTCGGTGCGATCGCGATCGCGATTGCGCTCGTCGTCGGCGTCGGCGTCGGCGTCGTCGCCGCGTTGCACCGCGGGCGCTGGATCGATCATGCGACGATCGGCTTGTCGGTTGTCGCGATCGCCGTTCCCTCGTTCGTGCTGTTGCCGGCGCTCGGGCTGCTGTTCGGGATCGAACTGCACTGGCTCCCCGTCGCGGGCTGGGATCCCACGTCGATCCGCGACTACGTGCTGCCGGTCGTGACCCTGTGCCTGCCGCCGCTCGCGTACATCGCGAGGCTGACGCGCGCGAGCATGATCGAGGTGATGCGCAGCGCCTACGTGCGCACCGCGTTCGCGAAAGGCTTGCCGTTGCGGACCATCGTGCTGAAGCATGCGCTGCGTCCTGCGTTGATCCCGGTCGCGAGTTATCTCGCCCCGGCGGTCGCGATGACGATGACCGGCTCGCTGGTCGTCGAGACGATCGCGGGCCTGCCCGGAATCGGCCGGTACCTGGTCCAAGGTGCGTTGAACCGCGACTACACCCTCGTGCTCGGGATGGTGATCGTGTACTCGACGCTGTTGATCTCGATGGGACTCGTCGTCGACGTGCTGATCGCGGCGCTCGACCCGCGAGTGCGGCTCGAGGCATGAACGCACCCGCGGCCGAGTCCGCGCCGCACGCCGCGGGCATCTGGCGCGACGCGTTGCGGCGGCTGCGCCGCTCGCGAGCCGCGCTCGCGGCGGTCACGGCGATCACGCTCCTCGTCGCGCTCGCGCTCCTCGGACCGCACCTGAACCCGAATCGCTACGACTCGATCGACTGGTCCTGCATCGCGATGCCGCCCGGGCTCGAGCACGCGCACTGGTGGGGAACGGATCCGCTCGGCCGCGACCTGTTCGTGCGAACCCTGCTCGGCACCCGGATCTCGCTCGCGGTGGGCTTGCTCGCGACGCTCGTGAGCCTGTTCGTGGGCATCGTCTACGGCGCGGTCGCGGGGTATGCGGGCGGGAGCGTCGATCACCTGATGATGCGCGTGATCGAGATCCTGAGCGGTCTGCCGTTGATCTTCTTCGTGATCCTGCTGACCGTCGTGTTCGGTCGCAGCGAGTACCTGCTGTTCGCGGCGATTGGCGCGATCGGCTGGCTGACGATGGCGAGGATCGTGCGTGGGCAGGCGATGGCGATTCGCGAGCGCGAGTTCGTGGAGGCGGCGGCCGCGGCGGGCGCGAGCCCCGTCCGGATCCTGTTTCGGCACGTGGTGCCGAACGTGATCGGACCCGTGGTCGTGTACGCGACGCTCACGGTCCCCCAGATCATCCTGTTCGAGAGCTTCCTGAGCTTTCTCGGCCTCGGGATCCAGGAACCGCAGGCGAGTCTCGGCACCCTGATCGCCTCGGGGGCGAGCGAAATGGAGTCGGCGCCGTGGATGCTGCTGATCCCGAGCGCGGTGCTCGCGATCTTGTTGATCTCGTTCCACGTGCTCGGCGACGCGCTGCGCGACGCGCTCGACGTCGGTGACCTGTGAGCGTCGCGCCGGTCCTCACCGTCGAGCGGCTGCGCGTCGGGTATCCCGGCCGCGACGGCTCGATCGAGGCGGTCCGGGACGTGTCGCTCGGCGTCGACGCCGGCGAGTGCGTCGGGATCGTCGGCGAGTCCGGCTCCGGCAAGACCCAGCTGTGCCTCGCGGTGATGGGCTTGTTGCCGTCGAACGCGCGGATCGACGGTATCGTGCGCTTCGCCGGCGCGCCGGGCGACGCGGTGCGCACGGTGCGCGGCGAGCGCATCGCGATGGTATTCCAGGATCCGCAGACCGCGTTGACGCCGCATTTGCGGATCGGTACGCAGATGACCGAAGTGCTCGTGCATCACCGCCGGATCGCGGTGCGGGAGGCGCGCGAGGCCGCGCGGGCGATGCTCGCGCGGGTCGGCATCAGCGACCCGGCGCGTTGCCTGCGCCGGTATCCGCACGAGCTGTCCGGCGGCATGCGCCAGCGCGTGCTGATCGCGACGAGCCTGTTGTGCGCGCCGCAACTCCTGATCGCCGACGAGCCGACGACCGCGCTCGACGTGACCGTACAGGCGCAGGTGCTCGAGTTGCTCGCGCGCCTGCGTCGCGAGCAACGGATGGCGATTTTGCTGGTGAGCCACGATCTTGCGGTCGTCGCCGGGCTCGCGGCGCGGATCGTCGTGATGTACGCGGGGCGCGTCGTCGAGGAGGCCCCGGCCGACGCGTTGTTCCGCAGTCCGCGCCACCCGTACACCGCGGCCTTGATCGCCTGCGCGCCGAACCCCGATGGACCGATCCCGGCGCGGATGGCGACCTTGCCGGGCCGGCCGCCGGGCGCGACGGAGCGCTTCGCCGGCTGCCCGTTCGTCTCGCGCTGCGACCGCTCGGTCGAGCGTTGCCGCCACGAACCCCCGCCGATGGTCGCGCTCGACGACGGCCGCCGCTTCGCGTGTCACGAGCCGCTGCCCGCATGAAGGCCGCGGCTGCGCCGTCCCCGTTGCTCGAGGCGCAGGCGCTGCGGGTGGAGTATCGCGCTGCGCGCGGGCTCCTGGCGCGCGACCGCGTGATCGCCGTCGACGACGTCGGCTTCTCGCTCGATCCGGGCGAGACGCTCGGTCTGGTCGGCGAGTCCGGCTCCGGCAAATCGACGCTCGCGCGCGCGATCCTGCGGCTCGTGCCGGTCGCGGGTGGCCGGGTTCTGTGGCGCGGCGAGGATCTGCTGCGGTGGGATCGGCGCCTGCTGCGGGAGCAGCGCCGCGGGATGCAGATCGTGTTCCAGGATCCGTTCGCGAGCCTCGATCCGCGGATGACGGTCGTCGAGACGATCGAGGAGCCGCTGCGGATCTTCGAACCCGCGCTCGGCCGCCGGGAGCGCCATGCGCGGGTGCTCGGCATGCTCGAGCGGGTCGGCCTCGGCGCCGGCGCGATGCACCGCTACCCGCACGAGTTCAGCGGCGGGCAATGCCAGCGGATCGGGATCGCGCGCGCGATGATGAGCGAGCCGCAGCTGCTGGTGTGCGACGAGCCCGTCAGCGCGCTCGACGTGTCGATTCAGGGACAGATCGTGAACCTGCTCGCAGACCTGCAGCGCGAGTCGCGGATCGCGCTGCTGTTCATCAGCCACAATCTCTCCGTCGTGCGTCATCTGAGCCACCGGGTGCTCGTGATGTACCGCGGGCGCCTGGTCGAGACCGCGACCCGGGAGGCGCTGTTCGCCGCGCCCCGGCATCCCTACACGCGCGCGCTGCTCGCGGCGGTGCCCCGGCTGCCGCGGCCCGGAATCGATCCGTTCGCGACGCCCGCGCCAGTGGCGGCCGCGCTCGACGCGCCGGCGGCGCCGAGCGTCGGCGGCTGCGCCTATCGCGAGCGCTGTCCGTTCGCAGCGCCGATCTGCGCGGCGCTGGCGCCCGCGCTCGAACCCGTGGAACCGGATCACGCGGTCGCCTGTCACCGCCTCGAGGCGCAAGCGCCTTGAACGCGCCGGCGACGCTGCGGGCGGCGCTCGAAGCGGGTGCGACCATGCTCGCGCCGAGCCGCGAGATCGCCGACGCGCTGTTCGACGCCGTCGAGCGCGACCATCGCGCCGCGGGCCGCGAGGTGTGGCCGACGCCGCGGGTGCGCGATTTCGCCGCTTGGCTGCGCGAGGGGCACGAGCGACGTTTCGCGGCCGGCGAGGAGCGCGCCCGCTGTCTCGACGAGATCGAGGCGCGTGTGCTGTGGCGTCGGGTGCTCGCCGAGTCGCGCGAGGAGAGCGATCTGCTCGACCCGGAAGGGGCGGCGCGCGCCGCACGGCGCGCGCGCCGCACGATGCTCGATCACGGGATTCCGCTGCGCGCGCTCGACGAGGTCGGCGACGAGGAGTCGCGCCGGCTGTCGCGATGGATCGCGCGCTTCGACGCCGAGTGCCGCGCGCTCGGCGCGCTCGCGAGCGACGAACTGCTCGAGCGGGCGCCCGCGCCCGCGGAGCCGCTCGCGTGGATCGAGAGCCCGGCCTGGCGCCCGGCCGCGCGCCGCTGGCTTGCGCAGCACGCGGGCGCGCCGATCGCGCCGCCGGCGGTCGAGCGCGGCACGGTGCTTCGATGCGACGCGCCGTCGCCGGACGCAGAACTCGCGACCGCGGCCGCGTGGTTCGCTGCGCAGCGCGCGCGTCGACCGGCCTTTCGCGCGTGGGTGCTGATCGGCGATCTCGACGCACGGCGCGCGCAGGTCGAGGACGCGTTCGACGCGGCGCTGGCGCCCTGGCGGTTCGACCTCGCGGACCGCGGCGCCGCGGCGCCGTACGCGGTCGCCGGCGGCACGCCGCTCGCGGGCTATCCGCGGGTCGCGGCCGCGCTCGACTGGGTCGACGCGGTCGTGTCGCCGACGCTGCGGTTCGATCGCTTCAGCGCGCTGCTGCGGGCCCCCGAGGCCGTGGCGACGACCGCCGCGGCGAGCGCTGCCGCGCGGCTCGACGCGGAATTACGGCGCGTCGCCCCGTTCGAGGCCCCGCTGCGCGCCTGGCTCGACCTTGCGGAGCGGGTCGCCGCGCGGGCCGGTCTCGCGGCGGACGGGCCGCTGCGCCGGCTCGCCGCGGCGAGCGAGGCCGTCGGGCCGTCCGCCGGGGCGGCGCCGATCAGCCGTTGGGTCGCGGGCTGGACGCGTGCGTTCGAGCGCGCCCTGTGGAGCGGCCGCGCGCACTGGTCGAGCGCCGAGTACCAATCGGTCGAGCGGTTGCGGGAATTGCTCGCGCGGCTGGCGGCGGCGGACGAGGTCTTCGGCCCCGTGACCGCCGGCGCCGCGGCCCGTGCGTGCGCTCGGGCGGCGCGCGACGAGCGCTTCCAGCCGCAGACGGGCATTCCGCCGATCTGGGTGTCGGGCACGATCGGCGACCCGTGGTTGCCCTACGACGCGCTGTGGATCGCGGGACTCACGCGCGACGCCTGGCCGGCGCCGGTCGATCCGATCCCGTTGCTGCCGGTCGCGCTGCAGCGGCGGTTCGGCGTCGAGGCGGCATCGCTCGCGGCCCGCGAGGCCGCGGCGGCCGATCTGCTCGCACGCTGGGGACGGCGCGCCGCGGTGGCGGTGTACAGCATCGCACCCGGGGAGGGCGGACTGCCGGTCGAACCGAGCCCGCTCTTGCCGCGCGGCGACCGATTCGCGGCGGACGCGGTGGCGCACCCGCTGTGGCAGGCCCAGGCCGCGAGCGCGCCGGCGCTCGAACGCGTCGCGGACGCGCGCGGACCCGCGCTCGATCCGGCGGAACGCACCACCGGCGTGGCGACGCTGCGGGCGCAATCGCGCTGCCCGTTCCGCGGCTTCGCCGAAGGGCGGCTGCGCGGCGAGGCGCTGCGGCTGCCGGCGCCGGGATTCGACCCCGCGGAGCGCGGCACGATGGTGCACGCCGCGCTCGAGCGGATCTGGCGCACGCTCGGCGGCTCCGCCGCGCTCGCGGCGCTGCCGGGGGCGGATCGTTCCCGGCTGATCGCGCGCGCGGTCGAGGAGGCGCTCGAGCGCGCGGCCGCGCGCCGCGATCCGGGCGCCCGCTGGCGCGCGCGCGAGCGGGCGAGGACCGAAGCCTTGCTCGCGCGCTGGCTCGATCTCGAGGCTGCTCGCACGCCGTTCGTCGTCGAGCGGCTGGAGTCGTCGCCGCGGACCGTGCGCCATGGAGGGCTCGAGTTCGCGTGCCGGCTCGATCGCGTCGATCGACTCGCCGACGGGGCGCGCGTGCTGATCGACTACAAGACGAACGTCGCGAGCGCGGACTGGCGAGGCGATCGACCGGACAATCCCCAGCTGCCCCTGTATGCGGGGCTCGCGGGAGACGCGCTGGTCGCGGTCGCGTACGCGCAGGTGAACGCGAGCGAGTGCCGGTTCGTGGCCGAGGCCGAGCGCGACGGCGTGCTGTCGCCGGCGCAGAAGCGCACCTCGCTGGAAGGTGCCGCGAACTTCGCGGAGCTGCGCGGGCGGTGGAACGAGCGGCTCGAGCGGCTCGCGGGGGCGTTCGCGCGCGGCGATGCGGCGATCGACCCGGCGCCGAACGCCTGCGCGCACTGTGCGTTGCCGAGCCTGTGCCGGATCGCCGATCGGGACACCGGAGACGACGATGCCCCCGGCTGACCCGGTCGCGTCCGACGCCGCGGCCCGGGATCGCGCGGTGATGCACCTGGGCTCGGTGCTGGTGCAGGCGCCCGCCGGCTCCGGCAAGACGACCTTGCTCGTGCGCCGCTTCCTGCGGGTGCTCGCGACCGTCGAGGCGCCCGACGCCGTGCTCGCGCTCACGTTCACGCGCCGCGCGGCCCACGAGATGCGCGAGCGCATCACCGCCGCGCTCGAGACCGCGGAGCGCGAGACGCCGGCGGCGGACCCTGAGACCGCGCGGCTCGCCCGCGCGGCGGTGCGCCGGTTCCGCGAACTCGGGATCGACGTCGCGCGGCAGGCATCGCGTCTGCGGATCGAGACGATCGACGCGTTCAATGGCTGGCTCGCGGGACGGTTGCCGGTCGGGTCGGGACTCGGCGCGATGCCGCGGGTTGCCGACGATGCAACCGAGGCGTATCGCGAGGCGGCGCGCCGGACGCTCGCGTACTCGGAGGACGACGCGTTTGGCGCCGCGGTCGAGCGCGTGCTCGCGTTGTTCGACCTGCGCCACGATTGGCTCGTCGACCTGCTCGTGCGGATGCTGCCGGCGCGCCAGGAGTGGCTGCCGCAGGTCGCCGGCGGCTTGCGCGCGAGCGTGCGGGACGAGGAGGCGGAACTGCCCGCGGTGCGGCGCCGGCTCGAGGAAGATCTCGCGGTCCAGGTGAAGCGTACGCTCGCGAACGCCGCCGCGGCGCTCGGCGGGGAACGGCTCGCGGCGGTCGTCGCGCCGCTGCGCGCGGCCGCGCGGCGCTCGGGCGCCGCGGTCGCGGCGCTGCAGGTCTGGTCCGATCGCGAGGCGCCGTTGCGCGCCGATCCGCAGGATCTGGCGCATTGGCGCGCGCTCGCCGCGGTCGCGCTCACCCGCAAGGGCACGCTGCGCAGCCGGCTCACCGTGGCCGAAGGGTTCGCGGCGGATGCGCCGGAGAAGCGCACGATGCGCGACTGGCTCGCCGAGGCGGATCGCGATCCGCGCTCGGCGCGCGCGCTCGCGGACGTCGCGGCGCTGCCGGACCTGCGGTTCGAGGAGGCCGACTGGGCGCGGATCCGCGACGTCGCGCGCGTGCTGGTGCTCGCGGCGGCGATGCTGGACGACGTGTTTCGCGCGCGCGGTGCGATCGATTTCCCGGCGGTGGCGATCGCGGCGCTGCGCGCGCTCGGCGGACCGCAGACGCCGACCGATCTCGCGTTGCGGCTCGACTACCGCCTGCGGCACGTGCTGATCGACGAGTTTCAGGACACCTCGGGTGCGCAGCTCGACCTGCTCACCCGGCTGACGGAAGGCTGGCAGGCGGACGACGGCCGCACCGTGTTCTGCGTCGGCGACCCGATGCAGTCGATCTACGGCTTTCGCCGCGCCGAGGTGCGCGCGTTCCTCGAGATCGCCGACCGCGGCCTCGGCGGCCTGGCGTTCGCGGTCGAGCGCTTGACCGACAACTTCCGCGCGGCGCCGGGGCTCGTCGCCTGGGTCAATGCGACCTTCGCGCGGATCCTGCCCGCGCAGGACGATCGGGACCGGGGCGCGATCGCGTTCCGTCCGTCGCGCGCGGCGCGCGCGGCGGCCGACGGCGATGCACCCGCGGTCGCGGCCGCGTTGTTCGCGACGCGCGAGGGCGAGGCGGCCGCGGTCGCCGACTGGATCGCCGCGCGCCGCGAGCGTCACCCCGCGCAGCGCATCGCGGTGCTCGCCCGCGCCCGCGCACACGTCCGTGAGATCGCCGGCGCGCTGCGTGCGCGCGGTGTCGAGTTCCGCGCCGTCGACCTGGCGCCGCTCGCCGAGCGTCTGGCCGCGCGCGACCTGATCCTGCTCGCCCGCGCGCTGCGGCACCTCGGCGACCGGATCGCGTGGCTGGGGGTGCTGCGTGCGCCGTGGGCGGGACTCACGCTCGCCGATCTGCTCGCGCTCGGACGCGGCGCGCCGACGCTCTGGGAGGCGCTCGGCGATGCGGCGACGCTCGCGGCGCTCACGCCCGACGGGCGCGGCCGCTGCGAGCGGATTCATGCGGTGCTGGCGGCTGCGTTCGCGGCGGGTGACCACGGCGGATTCGCCCGCTGGGTCGAGCGCACCTGGCTTGCGCTCGGCGGCCCCGCGAGTCTCGCGTCGCCGCTCGACTTCGACGATGCGGCCGCGGCGTTCGCGCGCCTGCGCGAACTCGAGCGCGAAGGGCTGCCCGATCCGGCCGAGTTCGACGCGCGCTTCGCGACTCGCGCGAGCGCGGGCGGCACGGAGACCGCGGTCGAGCTGATGACGATCCACAAGGCGAAGGGGCTCGAGTTCGACGCGGTGGTCGTGCCGGGACTCGATCGGGCGATCTCGCATCGACGCGACGAGCTGTTGCTGACGCTGCCGTTCTCGCGCGAGGGTCGCGACGGCCTGCTGATCGCCGCGCGCCCGCCGATCGGCGCCGACGCCGATCCCCTGTTCGAATTCCTGCGCCGGGGGGCCCGCGACGGCGCGCAACTCGAGGCCGAGCGACTGCTGTACGTCGCCTGTACGCGGGCGAAGCGCGCGCTGCGGCTCACCGGCGTCGGCGACCCGGCGGCGGCGCCGCGCGCCGGCAGCCTGCTCGCGACGCTGTGGCCGGCCGCGAGCGCCGAGTTCGTGGCCGCAGCGACGGCGGCCGCGCTCGACGGCGACACCGCCGAGCCTGCGTCGGCGGCACCGCGGATCACGGCTGCCGCGCGCCCCGCGACGTCGACCCTCGCGCGCCTGCCGTCGGCGTGGCGACCGCCGCCGCTCGTTGCCGAGTCCGCCGCGCCGCCCGCGACGACCGGCGCGGCACCGCGCCCGGAGGCGCCACCGTTCGACTGGGTCGGCGAGACCGCGCGACAAGTCGGGATCCTGGTGCACGCCGAATTGCAGCGCCTCGAGCCGGCGACGATGCCGGCGGCAGGGTTCGGCGCGCGCGCACCGCAGTTCCGTCGCTGGCTCGCCGCGCGCGGGGTGCCGCGCGACTGGATCGCGGAGGCGACCCGCCGCGTGGTCGCGGCGCTCGATGCGGTCTGCGAGGATCCGCGCGCGCGCTGGATCTTGAGCGGGGGACGTCGCGAGGAGCTGCGCGAGGGTGCGCTATCCGGCGTGATCGACGGCGAACTCGTGCACGTCGTGCTCGATCGCAGCTTCGTCGACGACGCGGGGGTGCGCTGGGTGATCGACTACAAGACCGGCGAGCATCAGGGCGGCGGCGAGGAGGCGTTCCTCGACCGGGAGGTCGAGCGCTATCGTGGCCAGCTGGCGCGCTATGCGGCGCTCGCACGTCGGCTCGGTCCGGAGCCGGTGCGTCTGGGGCTGTATTTCCCGTTGATGCGCGCGTGGCGCGAATGGGCGGCCGGGTGACTCGCGTGCGCTCAGAACGTGAAATCCAGCGAGACGGGGACGTTGCCCGCGGCGTCGCGCCCGCGCATCGAGGCGAGCTGCTGCACGACCGCCGCGACCGCCGGCGCCGCGTCCGGCCGTGCCGCGAGCGTTCCCGACACGAGGCCGTGTCGCGCGAGCAGGTTCGCGGTCAGCTGGGCTTTCAGTCGTAACGGGCCGCCCGCGTCCACCACCGTCGCGTGCAGCGAGCCGCTGCCGTCGTCGCTCGCATCGACGATGCGCGCGCGGTACGCGCCGAGGTCGGCACCGCCGGCGACCGCGGCGGAGGCGAGCTGCGTGACCGTGATGTCGCCGCTCAGGGTCGCGAGGCGGCCGTCGACCACCGCGAGGTCCTCGAGTTGCCAGTGGGCCTCGCCGCGCCATCCCGGCGCGACGCCCCAGGCCGCGAGATCCTCGATCCGGCCGCCGCCGCGGACCCCGTGCGCGACCAGACGATCGCGCTCGAGTTCGATCGTCGCGACCGAGTTCAGGCTGCGATCGACCCAGCGAAGCTCGAGATCCGCCTGGCCGCGCAGCAAGCCGAGCGGCCGCAGCCGCCACTCGACCGCGCCGACCGCGCGGCCGTCGAGCACGACGCGCTCCGCGGTACCGTGCCAGAGGGTACCCGACAGCTCCTCGAGTCGTACCGCCGGCGGTGCGAAGCGCCGCACGACGGTCGCCGGCAACGCGACGATCACGACCGCGGCCACGACGAGCAGCGCGAGCGGGACCAGCAGCCAGTAGGCCCGGCGCGCGCCGCGGCCTCCGGGCGGCGCCGGCGCCGGCTCAGGGCGCCGGTGTCGCGAGCGTGACGGAGGCATCGACGGTGCCGGGATGTGCGCCGTGATCGACGGTGATCGCCTCGACCGTGATGCCGTAGCGCTGGTCGAGCGTTCCGAACCAGACCATCATCGCGTCGAATGGCGCGTCTTCGAGCCGGACGCGGATCCCGCGGCCGGCGGGTTCGGTGCCGCGCAGCGCGGCGGCGAGCCCGGCGTCGCGGGCACTGCGGTCGATCAACACCAACGGCGGCTCGTCGATCGACGCGCGCAGGGTCGCGGCGCCGGCGCGAATCGCGTTCGCGTGGGCGCGCATCCACGCGAGGTCCGCACGGCGCCGATCGCTGCGGGCGACGGCCGTCACGACCGCGCCGTGCAGCGGCAGCAGCACGCCGCCGATCAGCAGCAGCGCCGCAACCGCGATCGCGCCGCCGATGAGCACCCGGCGATCGCGCGGCGCGAGCCCCGCGAGCCATGCGCGCACGGCCTCGACGTTCATCGCGGCGCCTCGCCGGCACCGCGGATCCGCAGGTGCGCGTCGACGCCGCCCGCGCTCGGGGTCGACGATTGGATGTCCGCGTGCAAGCCCTGCTGCGCGAGCGCCTGGGTCAAGCGCCCGAGCGCATCGACGTTCTTCGTCGACACCGTGAGATCCCAGGTCCCTTGGCGGAACGCGAACGACTGCAGCTGCGTCGGCGGCGCCTGGCCGATCGCCGTGGTCAGCGATTGCATCGTCCGCAGGAACGCGCTCGGCCCCGCCGAGGACGCGCGGATCGCCCGCAGCCGCGCTTGCATCTGCGCCCGGGGCTCGCGCATCGGCACGCCCGGCATCGTCGCCGCGTACAGCGCCGCGATGTCGCGTTCGGCGCGGGCGCTCGCCGCATCCGCGAGGTGGATCCTGGCCGTATCGGTCGCGACGTGCACGCCGAGCAGCGCGATCCCGAGGTACGCGGCGACGCGCCATTCGCGCCAACGGTCGACGTACGCCGGCTGGCGCGCGAAATCGCCTTGCAGCAGGTTCACCGCGTCGCGCGCGTCGCGCCCGCGCGCGAGCCACGGCAGCGCACCGTCCGGCAGGAGTTGCACGCGCAGCGTCTCGAAGCGCGGCAGCAGCGCCTCGACGTCGTCGCGAACCCGCTCCCAGTCCTGCGGCGTGAGGTAGAGGATCGCGCTCTCCAGCGCGCGCGGCTCGGCGTCGGCGGCGGATGACTCGCCGATCAGGCCGGCGACCTCGAACGCGGCCGTGAGCGACGTCGCCTCGACCACGAACGGCGGCGTCTGTGGCCGACGCACCGCGAGCCGGTCGCCTTCGAGCCAGAGCACCGTTTGCCCGGGGTTTTCCGGCATCCAGGCCGCATCCGCGACCAGGGTCCGCGGCGCGAGCCCCGCGGTCTCGAGCGCCCGGATCCATGCGGCGAGCGCATCGCGTGCGACCACCGCGACCGCAGTCGCGCCGTCGGCGGCGCGCGGGCCGATCGCGAAGTGCAGCCGGTCGATGTCCTCGGACAACTGGTCTTCCAGCGCGAACGGCGTCGCGCGCGCGAGCTTCGCGCTGTTGCCGGGCGGCAGCACGGGCGCGGCGAGCAACACCTCGGTCGCCGGCGCGAGCACCACGACGCCGACGCCGGCCGCGGCACCCGCGGCTTGCGCGAGCGTTCCGCGTTGCACCGGCCCGCTCGACTGTCCGGCCGCATCGATCGTCAGCCACTCGGTTTCGGCGGTCGCTGGCGAGGGGAGACGGACGATCAGGGTCTGCGCCATGGCGGGTGTTTACAGGGTTCCGATGCTACGAATCAGAGGCACGACCTTGCCGTCGCTCCTGCGCTGCAAAAGACTGTACAAGGTGATCTCGGTGGTGCCAAGCGTCACGCGCGCGGTCAGGCGGAAATAAGCGCCGGAGTCGGTCACGAGGTCGCCGATCGTGTTCCAGGTCGCGGGTCCGACGGTCGCCTGGAACGTGCTGAGGTCGGGAAAGCAGCCGTTCTTGCGGCCGGTCGCGAGCGCCGCCGGATCGGTCGAATACTCGCCGCTCAAGTTCGGTGCGAGACTCTCGAGCACCAGCGCGGGCGCGGTGCAGATGTCGATCTTCGCGGTCGCGGTCGGCAGCGCGGTCACGTACGGCTCGATCGCGAGGTAACGGCGTCGGCCGAAGCCGGGCAGCGCCATCAGTTCGGTCGGACTCGTCATCGGCCAGTCGCCCGTCCAGTACGGCGGCGTCAACCGCGTATACACGTCGTCCTCGGCGCCGTCGGGCTGGCTCGGAACGCGATCGGCGTCGATCCAGTCGCGCGCGATCCCGGCCCACTTCGGCTCCAGGTGCACGGCGACCAGCAACCGCTGGAACTGGGCGAGCGGCTGCGGGTCCTCGGTGCCGTTCGGCAGCAAATGCGCGAGATTGTTCAGGTTGAACCGGCCGTCGAGGTTCACGAGCTGCCCTTGCACCGAGCCGATCGGCGGGCCGTCGGCATCCCCTGGCGGGGTGATCGGCAACGGTGGCGTCGGCTGGGCCCAGGGTTGCGCGAGCGTGACCTGCGGCGTCTGCTGCAGCTGCCGCGCGAGCGCATCGCCCGCGAGTGCTTCGGCACCGAGCCCGAACTGCATCGCTTGTTCCAGCGACAGCATCGCGACGGTGCGTTGCCGCTCCAGGTAGCTGTCGTAGCCGATTTTCCACGCCAGCACGGTCGCGAGCGCGACGATCACCAGCGCGATGATCATCGCGATCCCGCGTTGCCGACGCGCGGGGGCGCCGCGGCGAGCCGCGCGGACGCGGCGCCTCATCCGGCCACCTCGACCAAGCGGCGAATCTCGCCCCAGTCCTTGAACACGATGTCGATCTCCACCGCGATCGGGCGGACCGTGAGTTGCTGGGCCGGCGGCAGGCCCGCCGGCGGCCACTGCGTGACCCAGGCCTGGTTCATCGCGAGGTAGCGAATCCGCACGCTCGTGACCCCGGTCAGCAGCTTCTCCACGACCGGCGCGTCGTCCGAAGTCGGGTCGAGCACGGTGTAGTAGAAGCGCTCGAGCGTCGTGCCGTTCAGACGATACCCGACCCGCTGCAGCGTGCTGCGTTGCAAACCCGCGGTGTTCGACCAGCCGGCGCGCGTGAACACGACCAGGTCGTCCCCGCCGGTGCCGCCGGCGAGGCTCGGCAGCCGGCTTTCGCCGAGCGGATCGCGGATCGGTCGGGGGACGATCTGGGCGAAGTCCTGCACCATCATCCGCAGCCCGAATTCGATCTGCCGCGTGCGCCGCATCGACTGCGCGGTGTGCAGGGCGGATATGCGCGCTTCGCGGTAGGTCCCGTAGGCGAGCCCGGAGAGGATCGCGAGGATCACGACCGCGACCAGCATCTCGATCAGCGTGAAGCCGGCGCGCCGCGCGAATCCCGCGCGCCGGTCCCGCCGGGCAATGGCGGGTCGCCGCGTCACGGCGTGACCCCCGGGACGCCGGGTGCGGGGTTCGCGCTCGAGGCCGCGCCGGGCGCCGCGGGCACGCTGCCGGTGGTCCAGTCGACGGCGTTCGAGCTGCCCGGCGGCGCGACGTCGCTGCCGACGAAGCCGATCGCCTCGGCGAGCGGCGCGCGCTTCGTGTCGCGCTTGCCGGCCCACACCCGCACGGTGACCCGGCGCATCGACGGCACGGTGGTGTTCGCGTAGCGCGTGTCGTAGTGCCACTCGCGATTCGCGAACCGCAGGGTGCCGTGGTTGCCGTGGCCGCCGCTCTGCGGGAGGCTGAGCCGCACCTCGACGAGTCGATTCATCGCGATCCACTCGGCGAGCGTCTTGTCGCGCAGGATCGCACTGGTGTTCGCGGCGCTGCCGATCGTGGTCATCAGCGCCGCGAGCCCGAGCGCGACGATCAGCAGGGCGACGAGCACCTCGACCAGCGTGAAGCCGCGAGCGCCGCGCTCGCTCACGAGGCAGCGCTCGCGGCCGCGCCGGGGCGGACGATCCGGGTGTGGCCGAGCGCGTCGCCGCGAATCACGCGAGTACGGCCGGTCGCGTCGCGCACCAGCGTGAGCTCGAACGGCGTGCCTTCCCCGCTCGCCGCGATCGCGATCTGCGGCGACGGCGGCGTGTCGCCGACGGCCTGCGGGTCCGGCGTCTTCAGCACGACCCGCTGCCCGTCGAGATCGAGCCGGAAACTCAAGCCCTTCGGCAACTCCCGGCGTCGCGTCTGCGGGTCCGCCGGGTCGGGTTCCCAACGATTCAGGCGGTCGTCGTAGACCAGGAACTGGTAGGCGTGCGGTTCGATCCACAAGCCGTAGTCATGACCTTCGAGCAGCGCCCGGTCGTGCAGCAGATTCATCAGCCCGACGATCCGGCGGCTTTCCTGCGCGAGTGGCGTGTCTTGGCCGGCGACGTCGATCGACAGCACCGCGAGCGAGACCATCACGGCGATGATCACGATCACGACCAGGATCTCGACGAGCGTGAAGCCGCGGCTGCGCATGGGGCGCCGTTCCGGGCCCGGACCGCGGCGGCTAGTTCTGGTCGAGCGTGTTGCTGCTGATGTCCGCGTCGTAGCCGGTACCGCCGGGTTTGCCGTCGCGTCCGTACGAGATGATCAGGTAAGGCTCGCCGTTCGGCCCGGGGCTCTCGTAGTGATAGGGGTTCCCCCAGGGGTCCTTCGGCACCGCCTTGAGGTAGCCGCCTTCGCGATAGTTCGTGAGCGAGGGGTCGGGCGGCTTCTTGACCAGCGCCTCCAGGCCCTGATCGGTCGTCGGATACTTGTAGTTGTCCAGCCGGTAGAGGTCGAGCGCGGTCTCGATCGCGCGGATGTCGCTCTGCGCCCGTGCGACGCGCGCCTTGTCGACGTTCTCGAGCACCCGCGGGACCACGAGCGCGCCGAGCACCGCGAGGATGACCACGACGACCATGATCTCGATCAAGGTGAAGCCGCGAGAGCGATTGCGCATGGCGAGTCCCGGGAGCTCGGAAAGGGGAGGAATGATACCAAAAAGGCCGCCCGCACGATCGGGGCTGCACTCCGCGGCCGTATCGTTATAATCCGTCCGCTCCGAGCAGCACAGGAACCGTTCGGTTCGAGGGATCGCTGATGTCGCTTGCATTCGTCTTTCCGGGACAAGGTTCCCAGTCGGTCGGGATGATGCGCGAGCTCGCCGAGCGCTATCCGCGGATTGGGCGTACTTTCGACGAGGCGTCGGCGGTCCTGGGCTACGATCTGTGGGCGGTCTGCCGGGACGGCCCCGCCGCGGCCCTCGATGCGACCGAAACGACCCAGCCGGCGATGCTGACCGCGGCGGTGGCGACCTACCGCGTGTGGCGCGAGCAGGGCGGCCCGATCCCAGCGCTGATGGCCGGCCACAGTCTCGGGGAGTTCTCCGCGTTGGTCGCGGCCGGGTCCCTCGCGTTCGCCGACGCGGTCGCGCTCGTGCGGTTTCGCGCGCAGGCGATGCAGGCCGCCGTCCCGCCGGGCGAGGGGGCGATGGCCGCGGTGCTCGGACTCGAGGACAGCGACGTCGAGGCCGCGTGCGACGAGGCGGCGCAAGGCGAGGTCGTCGAGGCGGTGAACTTCAATGCGCCCGGGCAGGTCGTGATCGCCGGCCAGGCGGGGGCGGTCGCGCGGGCGATCGAGGCGGCGCGCGCGCGGGGCGCGAAGCGCGCGATCGCGTTGCCGATCAGCGTGCCGGCGCACAGCTCGCTGATGGCGCCGGCGGCGCGGCGGCTCGGCGAGCGGCTCGCGGCGACGGTGGTCGCGAAACCGATCGGCATCGACGTCTACGGCGTCGACGTCCGGGTCCACGCGGATCCCGACGCGATCCGTGCCGGGCTCGTGAAGCAGTTGCAGACGCCGGTCTACTGGGCCGCGACGGTGCGCACGATGATCACCGCGGGCGCGACCACGCTCGTCGAGTGCGGTCCCGGCAAGGTGCTGACGGGACTCAACCGCCGGATCGACAAGAGTCGCGACCTGAAGATGTTCGCGCTCGAGGATCCGAAGTCTTTCGAGGAAGCCCTGCAGGCCGCCGGCGGCTGAGCGGCACAACCAGGAGTTCAGCAGATGCAGACGTTGCACGGAGAGATCGCGCTGGTCACGGGCGCATCGCGGGGCATCGGTGCGGCGATCGCGCGCCGGCTCGCCGCCGACGGGGCGCGGGTGATCGGCACGGCGACCAGCGCCGCCGGCGCCGCCGCGATCGATGCGGCGCTCGCCCCGGCCGGCGGGCGCGGCGCGGTGCTCGACGTCGTCGATCAGGCCGCGATCGACGCGTTGCTCGCGGACGTCGAGGCGCGCGAGGGAGCGGTCGGGATCCTGTGCAACAACGCGGGGATCACGCGCGACACCTTGCTGCTGCGGATGAAGCCCGAGGATTGGGACGCGGTGCTCGACACCGATCTCGCGTCGGTCTACCGGCTGTCGAAGGGCGTGCTGCGGGGGATGATGAAGGCGCGCAAGGGGCGGATCGTGAACATCGCGTCGGTGGTCGGCCTCACCGGCAATCCCGGGCAGACGAACTACGCGGCCGCGAAGGCAGGAATGATCGGCTTCAGCAAATCGCTCGCTCGCGAGGTCGGCTCGCGCGGCATCACCGTCAACGTCGTCGCACCGGGCTTCATCGACACCGACATGACGCGCGCGCTCGGCGAACCGCAGCGCACCGCGCTCGAGGGCCAGATCCCGCTCGGCCGCCTCGGCTCGCCGGACGACGTCGCGGCCGCGGTCGCGTTTCTCGCTTCCCCGGCGGCGGCGTACGTGACCGGCGAGACGCTGCACGTGAACGGCGGGATGTACATGCCGTGACCCCCGCCCGGCTCGTTCGGGCGCCGCGGCGACCGAAGTAGCCGCGGCGGTCCCGTTCCCTTAAAATACCGCGCCGCCTACGAGAGGGCGGTGGCCGGATCTGGGCCGCTTCGCGGCGGCACGTCAATTATCGAGAGGACACCAAAACGATGAGCACTGTCGAACAGCAAGTGAAGAAGATCGTCGCGGAACAGTTGGGCGTCAAGGAAGAAGAAGTCACCAACGACGCGTCGTTCGTCGACGATCTCGGCGCCGACTCGCTGGACACCGTCGAGCTGGTCATGGCGCTGGAGGAAGAGTTCGAGACCGAGATCCCGGACGAGGACGCCGAGAAGATCACGACGGTCCAGCAGGCCATCGACTACATCAATTCCCACAAGAGCAAGGCGTGACCCGCTAGGGTCCCGTCGTCCATTGTCGCGGGGGAACGGCTTTGAGTAAGCGGCGCGTCGTCGTTACGGGGTTGGGGATCGTCTGTCCGGTCGGCCACGACGTCGCGACGGCCTGGAACGCGATCGTCGAGGGCCGCAGCGGCATCGCGCCGATCACGCGGTTCGACACCAGTTCGTTCCCGGTGCACTTCGGCGGCGAGATCCGTGGGCTCGACGTCGGACCCTACATCGGCGCGAAGGAAGCGCGCCGGATGGACGCGTTCATGCAGTACGGCGTCGTCGCCGGCGTGCAGGCGATGCGCGACTCGGGCCTCAGCGTGACCGAGGCCGACAGCGATCGCGTCGGCGTGTTGATGGGCTCGGGGATGGGCGGGCTCGAGTCGATCGAGCAGACCTACGACAAGTTCCTCGAGACCGGCTCGCCGAAGAAGGTGTCGCCGTTCTTCATTCCGGGCAGCATCATCAATCTGGTCAGCGGCCACCTGTCGATGATGTTCAACCTCACCGGCCCGAACCTCGCGGTCGCGACCGCGTGTACGACCTCGACGCACGCGATCGGTCTGGCGACGCGATTGATCCAGTACGGCGAGGCCGACGCGATGCTCGCCGGCGGCTCGGAGATGGCGACCTGCGTGACCGGCGTCAGCGGATTCGCGCAGGCGAAGGCGGTCTCGCAGCGCAACGACGATCCGACCGGCGCGAGTCGGCCCTGGGACAAGGATCGGGACGGTTTCGTGATGGGCGACGGCGCCGGCGCGGTCGTGCTCGAGGAGTACGAGCGCGCCCGGGCGCGCGGCGCGACGATCTACGCCGAGGTCATCGGCTTCGGGATGAGCGGCGACGCGTTCCACGTGACCGCGCCGCCGGAGGATGGCGAGGGGGCGCGCAAGGCGATGTCCAAGGCGCTCGCGGACGCGCGGCTCGATCCCGGCGAGGTGCAGTACGTGAACGCCCACGCGACGTCCACCGAGCTCGGCGACCGCGTCGAGACGGTCGCGATCCGCCGTGCATTCGGCGCCGCCGCGGATCGCCTGGCGGTGAGTTCCACCAAATCGATGACCGGGCACCTGCTGGGCGCGGCCGGCGTCGTCGAGGCAATCTTCACGATATTGGCGCTGCGCGACCAGATCGCACCGCCGACGATCAACCTCTACGAGCCAGGTGAGGGCTGCGACCTCGACTATGTGCCGAACGTCGCGCGGCGAATGCCGTTGCGAACCGCATTGTCGAATTCGTTCGGTTTCGGTGGCACCAACGGTTCGCTCATTTTCCGCCGAATTTGACCCCCTGGGCCTCGTCGCCCGGGCGCCGGAGCGCTATCCGGGGATGCTCGAGAGCGGTGCGGTCGCGGCGACCGGGGCGACGGCGCTGTGCCGTTACGACATCTTGCCGATCGCCTCCGGCGAGACCTTGAGTGCGACGGCGCCGGGGTCCGGCGGCGGATTCCTCACGGCGCTGGATCGTTGGTGGCGGGACCTCGCGACGGCGCGATCGGCGACGGCGGGACCGTTCAGCGGCGGTTGGCTCGTCTTTCTGGGGTACGAACTCGCGCAGGAAGTCGAACCGCGGCTCGCACTGCCGCCGTCGCCCGACCCATTCGTCGGGATCGCGGTCCGCACGCCTGCCGCGTGGGTTCGCGATCGCGTCGCGGGACGCGCGTGGTTGGTCGCGGAACCCGGCCACGAGGCGCTGCTCGACCGGTTCGAGACGGACGCGGCGGCGCTCCCGCCGCTCGCGGCGCTGCCCCCGAGCGAGGCTTGGTCCGTCGAGGAGGAGGCGGCCGAACGCTTCCTGCGCGCGGTGCGCGGCGCGCTCGAGCACATCGGCGCGGGCGACGTGTATCAGGCGAACCTGTCGCGCCGGTGGTGGGGCCGTGCGCCGAACGGCGTCGACCCGGTCGCGCTGTTCGCCCGCCTGCGGGAGACGAACCCGAGCCCGTTCGCCGCGCTGCTGCGCTACCGGGACTTCGCGGTCGTGAGTTCCTCGCCGGAGCGGCTGCTCGCGATCCGCGACGGCGTCGCATCGACGCGGCCGATCGCGGGCACGCGGCCGCGCGGCGCGACGCCCGCGGACGACGCGTCGCTCGTGCGGGCGCTGCTCGCGAACGACAAGGAACGCGCCGAGCACGTGATGTTGATCGATCTCGAGCGCAACGACCTCGGCCGGATCTGCCGGGGCGGGAGCGTACAGGTCGACGAGTTCATGACGATCGAGACCTATGCGCACGTGCATCACATCGTCTCCAACGTGACCGGGCGGCTGCGCGAGGGGGTCTCGCCGGTGGATGCCTTGCGAGCGGTGTTCCCGGGCGGCACGATCACGGGCTGTCCGAAGGTGCGCTGCATGCAGATCGTCGCCGAGCTCGAGGCGGAGGGACGCGGTGCGTACACCGGCTCGATCGGTTATCTGAACCGCGACGGCAGCGCCGACTTCAACATCCTGATCCGCACGCTCACGACCGGTCCCGAGGGCTTCGCGTTGCGCGCCGGCGCGGGCATCGTCGCCGACTCCGATCCGGAATTCGAGCTCGCCGAGACGCGCGCGAAGGCGAAGGGCCTGTTGCGCGCACTGCCGGGTCGGGCATGACGAGCTGGATCGACGGTGTGCGCGGGACCCGGATCGACTGGCGCGACCGGGGCCTGCAGTACGGCGACGGACTGTTCGAGACGCTGCGGGTGCGCGCCGGCCGGGTGCGTCTGCTCGACGAACATCTCGAGCGGCTGTCCGCCGGCTCGCGACGACTTGGGATCACGCTGCCGTCGATCGGCCGCCTGCGACGGGAGCTCGCGGCGGCCGCGGCCGGGCAAGACGAGGCGGTGCTGAAGCTCATCGTCACCCGCGGTCGCGGCGAGCGCGGCTACCGGCCGACCGGGCGCGAGCGCGCGACGCGGATCCTGTCGCGCTGGCCGGCGCCGCCGTCGGCGGGCCCCGCGGGCGCGGCGCCGATCACGGTGCGGATCTGCCGGACCCGTCTCGGCCTCAATCCGGCGCTCGCGGGTCTGAAGACCCTGAACCGGCTGGAATCGGTGCTCGCGCGCACCGAGTGGCGCGACCCGCGGATCGCCGAAGGACTGATGCTCGACGCGGAGGGCCACGTGGTCTGCGGCACGATGTCGAACCTGTTCCTGCGGCACGGCAGCGTGCTCGCGACGCCGCTCCTCGACCGCTGCGGCGTCGCCGGGGTGATGCGGCGCTTCGTGCTCGGCGAGGCGCGCTCGCTCGGCCTGCGTCCGACCGAACGGCGGATCGGGCTCGCGGATCTGGCGTCGGCCGACGAGGCGTTCATCACCAATGCGCTCGCCGGACCGGTCCCGATCGGCGTGATCCGCCATGGCCGTGAACGCTGGCGGCCGCGCGCGACGGAGGCGTCGCGGCGCTTGCGCGAGCGCCTGGACGCGCGCCGATGACACGGCGTCGCTGGCTCGTCGCGCTGCTCGCCGCGGTCCTCGGTGCGGTCGCGGCCGGGTCGATCGCGGTGCATCGGGTGCGCGCCGAACTCGACCGGCCCTTGCCGATCGCGGTACCGATCGTCTACCGGATCGCGCCGGGCTCGAGCCTCGCGCGGATCGCCGCGGGGCTGCACCGGCGCGGCGTGCTCCCGGCGCCGAGACTGTGGGCACTGTACGCGCGCTGGCGCGGCGAGGCGGGCGCGGTCCGCGCCGGCGAGTACGAACTGCGCCCCGGGCTGAGCGCGCGGGGGCTCCTCGAGAAGCTCGTGAAGGGCGAGATCTTGCTGCGCTCCTTCACGATCGTCGACGGCTGGCGCGTCGCCGACTTGCTCGCCGCGATGCGCGCGAGCCCCTATCTGACGACGACCTTGCCGCGGGATCCGCAGCACTTGATGGCGCGCTTCGGCGAGCGCGGGCGCAGCCCCGAGGGCGAGTTCCTGCCGGAGACCTACGAATTCCCGCGCGGGACGAGCGACGTCGCGCTGCTCGCGATCGCGCACCGCGCGCTCGTGAAGACGCTCGCGGCGGCGTGGCGGTCCCGGGCGCCCGGCCTGCCGCTCGCCGACCCGCAGCAGCTCCTCGTCCTCGCATCGATCGTCGAGAAGGAATCGGCGCGGCCCGACGAACGCGCGCTGATCGCCGGCGTGTACCTCCACCGCCTCGAGATCGGGATGCGGTTGCAGGCGGATCCGACCGTGATCTTCGGCCTCGGCGATCGTTACCGTGGCCGGTTGCACGAAGTCGACCTGCGCGCCGACGGCCCGTACAACACGTACACCCGCGCCGGCTTGCCGCCGACGCCGATCGCACTGCCCGGCGCGGCGGTCATCGACGCGTGCGCGCATCCGGCGAAGACCGACGCGCTGTACTTCGTCGCGTCCGGCAAGGGCGACGGGCGCCACGTGTTCTCCGCGACGCTCGCCGAGCAGAACGCCGCGGTCAAGCGATACCTGCGACGCTTGAAGCGCCGCGAGGCGGCCACGCCGAAGGAGCGACGATGAGTCCGGGGCGCTTCATCACGGTCGAAGGCATCGAGGGCGTCGGCAAGTCGACCCAGGTCGCCGCGCTCGCGCGCGGTCTCGAGGCGCGAGGCCTCGAGGTCTGCGTGACGCGCGAGCCCGGTGGCACGCCGCTCGCGGAGCGGATCCGATCGCTCGTGCTCGAACGCGGCGTCGAGGATCTGCCACCGATCGCGGAGCTGCTGCTGATGTTCGCGGCGCGCGCGGTGCACCTCGGGGGATTGATCGAACCGGCGTTGCGCGCGGGCCGCTGGGTGCTGTGCGACCGCTTCACCGACGCGACCTACGCCTATCAGGGCGGCGGGCGCGGTCTCGATCCGGCGGCGATCGCGTCGCTCGAGGCGTGGGTGCAGGGGGCGCGGCGCCCCGACCTGACGCTGTTGCTCGACCTGCCGGTCGCGCGCGCGCTCGAGCGGGCGCGCCGCCGTGGCACGGGGACCGATCGCTTCGAGTCGCAGCGGCTGGAGTTCTTCGAGCGCGTGCGCCGCGCGTATCTCGAGCGCGCGGCGCGGGAACCCGAACGGATCGTCGTGATCGACGCAGCCGGCGCGCCGGAGGCGGTGGCGCGCGCGGTGGCGCGGGCGATCGAGGAGCGCGGATGGACTTCGTGAAGGCCGCGGTCCTGCCCTGGCTCGCCGAGCCGATCGAGCGCCTGCGCGCGGCGGGCGCGGCGGATCGCTTGCCGCACTCCCTGCTGATCCTCGGCGCACCGGGGCTCGGCGCCGCCGAACTCGCCGCGTGGGCCGGCGCGTTCGCGCTCTGCGAGGCGCGCCCCGCGGCGCGCCCCTGCGGCGAATGCGCCGCGTGCGCGCTGCTGCGCGCCGACGCGCACCCCGACTGGCACGTCGTGCGCCTCGAAGAGGACGCGCAGCAGATCAAGGTCGGCCAGGTGCGCGAGCTGATCGAGAGCCTCACGCAGAAGAGCTACCGCGGCGGATACAAGGTCGGGCTGATCGAGGGCGCGGAGGTCTTGAACGTGAACGGCGCGAACGCGTTCCTGAAGACGCTCGAGGAGCCGACCGCGCGGACGCTGCTGATGCTGACCGCGGCGCGCAGCCACCGCTTGCCGCCGACGGTCGCGAGCCGCTGCCTGAAGCTCGCGCTGCGGCCTCCCGAGCGCGAGGCCGCGCTCGCGTGGCTGCGCTCGCAGTCCGGCGAGCCGGACGGCTGGGAGGCGCCGCTCGCGCTCGCCGGCGGCGCGCCGCTGCGGGCGATCGAGCTGCGGCGGGCCGGTGTCGCGGAGCTCGACGCCGATATGCGTCGGGACGTCGCGGCACTCGCGGCGGGGACGATCGATCTCACGCTGCTCGCAGAGCGCTGGGTGCGGGCCGATCCGGCGCCGCGCGTCGCATGGCTTGAGAACTGGGTCACAACGCGCATTCTCGCCGGGGTCGGCGGTGCGGCCGATGCGAAAACTGCGGAATCCGTCCGCTTGCCTGGCGGTGCGCGCGGGCTCAAGATAACGTCCATGTACGCCTTGCTCGATGCGGTCCGCGACTTCCGGCGCCTCGCGACGACCGGCGTGAACCCGCAACTCGCGCTGGAGGCGCTGTTGCTCCGTTTCCGATCCCCGCCGCCCTGAGCCCATGGTGAATTCCATCTTGACGCCGCTGCGAATGCCGAACAACAAGCCAGGACTGCTCACGCTGACGATCAAGGACAAGAGCGCTTTGTACCTGGCGTACATGCCGTTCGTGAAGAACGGCGGCCTGTTCATTCCGACGAACAGCAATTATCGGCTCGGCGACGAAGTGTTCATGTTGCTGAACCTGATGGGCGAGGAGGAGAAGATCCCGGTCGCCGGGCGCGTGATCTGGATGACGCCGAAGGGCGCGCAGGGCAAGCGCACCGCCGGCATCGGCGTGCAGTTCAGCGAACAGGACCGCGGCGTCACCCAGAAGAAGATCGAGACCTACCTCGCCGGCGCGCTCGGCGGGGAGAAGGCGACGCATACGATGTAGCGCCGGGCGGCCGCCCGGCGCCCCGATTCAGCTGCGCTGGCCCCGCGCCGCCTCGGTGTCCGACAGCCCGCCCTTGAGCACGTACGCGTCGAAGCCGCGCTCGCACAGGATGTAGGCGGCCGCGGAGCTGCGCCGCCCGGTGTCGCAGCACACGACGTACTGGACGTTCTTGTCGAGCGTGTTGAGCTTCAGGCGGATGAAGTACAGCGGGATGTTGGTCGCATCCTCGATCCGGAAATTCTGGAACTCGCTCGGCAGCCGCACGTCGAGCCACCGGCCGCCGCGCGCGACGATCTCCCGAGCCTGGTCGTAGTCGACCCACTGCAGCAGCGGTTCGTTCAGCAGCGTCTGGAAGTCCTGCTTGCCGAGCCGCATCAGCGTGCCGTCGGTGACCATCGTGACCGTCGCGTTGCGTTTGGCCTCGGCGATCAACGCTTCCTCGCCGAAGCTGTCGCCGGGGCCGAGCTCGGCGAGCTTGATGCCTTCGCGGTTCAGCGGCGTCTCACGCGTGACCACGCACTTCCCGCCGATCACGACGTAGAAGTAGTCGCCCTCGGTTCCTTGCTTGATCACGAGGTCGCCGGCGCGGTACTGGATCCTCTGCATCCGCATGAAGATCGCCTGGATGTTCGCCGGCGGAATGCGGTGGAACGCCTTGGTCTGCAACAGCGTCGTCATCCAGTCGCCTTCGCCGCTCGGATGATCGCCGCTGAGCTCGGACACTTCGTACTGCCCGGTCTGGTCCCAGGTGAGCAGCACGTCGAGCAGATCGCTGTCGATCGCGATGTACTCGAGGTCGGTCAGCGCCTTCGCGGTGAATTTTCGCGGCAGGATCGGCGCGAGCGCGGTGCGCGCCTCGGGCGTACGCGCGGCGACGACGCCGACCGGACGGTTGTTCGCGAGATACTCGACCTTGCCGGACACGAGATAGAAGGTGCGTTTTTCGGCGTCGCCCTCCCGGAACAGGGTGCGGCCGGCGTCCAGCGTACGGATCTGGGTCTTGCGCGCGAGCGCGTGCAGATTCTCCGCCTTGAGCCCGTCGAGCGGCGAAAAGCCCCTCAGGAGGGCGATATCGGTGGGTCGGTCATCCATCCAGGCTCAGTGACGGGATCGTCGGCTCAACTCGATGATTTTCTGCGCAAATGCTACCACAGGCGGCGGGGCGACCTAGGCACTCCGTCACAAGCTCAGCGTGTTCCAGCCGGGATCCGGGCGGAAGCGTTCGCCGTACTTCGCGGCGAGTTGTTCGAGGCGCTGCCTCACCGCCGCGAGGCCGCGCTCGCGCGCGGTCTGAATCGGACCCCCGCGGAACGGCGCGAATCCGGTGCCGAAGATCGCGCCCGCGTCCAGCAGGTCCGCGTCGGCGACGACCCCCTCGCGCAGCGCCGCGACCGCCTCGTTCAGCATCGACAGCATCAAGCGGTCCTCGAGATCCTCGGGGATCTCGGGCGGGGCGCTCGCGAGCTTCAGCGGCTTGCCGTCGCGCCAGGTGTAGAAGCCCTGGCCGCTCTTGCGACCGAACTTCTTCTCCTCGACCATGCGCACCAGCACCTCGGGCACCCGCCGGCCGAACGCGGCGGCGAGCACGCGGCCGACGTTGAGCGCGACGTCGAGACCGATCACGTCCGCGAGTTCGATCGGGCCCATCGGCATCCCGAAGCGCTTGCCGACTTCGTCGATCGTCGTGCCGGGCACGCCTTCCTCGTACGCGAAGATCGCCTCGTTCACGTACGGCAGCAGGATCCGGTTCACGACGAAGCCGGGCGCGCTCTTGCAGGGCAAGGGCAGCTTGTCGAGGCGGCGGGTGAACGCGAGCGCGTTCTGCACGGCATCCGGGCGGGTCCGTGCGCCCTGCACGACCTCGACGAGCTGCATCTGCGTCACGGGATTGAAGAAGTGGATGCCGACGAGCCGCGACGGGTCCGCGAGCCGGGCGCAGAGCTCTTCCAGCACGATGCTCGACGTGTTCGTCGCGAACACCGCGTCCGGCTTCAGCTGCGGCTCGATCGTCGCGTACAGCGCGCGCTTCGCGTCGAGGTCCTCGTAGATCGCCTCGACGACGACGTCGGCGTCCGCGACGCCCGCGCCCGCGACGTCGCCGCGCAGCCGGCGCAAGGCCGCCGCGACCGCGTCAGGATCCTTGAGACGCTTCTCGAGGAATTTCCGCGCGCGCCCGAGCGCGCCGTCGACGAGCGCGTCGCTGCGATCCTGCAGGGTCACGTCGAGGCCGCGGAACGCCGCCCAGGTCGCGATGTCGCCGCCCATCACGCCGGCCCCGACGACGTGCACGCGCTTGAACTCGCGGGCCGCCTTGCCGCCGAGGCTCTTCAGCCGATCCTGCAGCAGGAACACGCGGACGAGGTTGCGCGAGGAGGGCGAGCACATCAGTTCGCCGAGCGATTGCGCTTCGGCGAGGTAGCCGTTGCGCGGCGACGCACCGTGGCGCCGCCACAGGTCGATGATCGCGAACGGCGCCGGGTACTGGTCCGGGCGCACGCGCCGGGACACCTCGGCGCGCAGGCGACCCGCGACCACCGGACGCAGCGGCGCGAGCGCGAGCAGCTTGTCCGCGATCGGCGCCGTGCGCGGCGCCGGCCGCTCGGCGATCAACCGCTTCGCCGCGTCGATCAGTTCGGCACCGGGCACGAGCCGATCCAGCAGCCCGAGCGCCGCGGCGCGCGCGCCGTCGACCGGCTTGCCCTGCAGCATGAGCGCCATCGCCGCGCGTACGCCGATCAGGCGCACCGAGCGCACCGTGCCGCCGAACCCCGGGTGGATCCCGAGCTGCACCTCCGGAAAGCCGAGCGAGAGCTTGCTGTCGGCGGCGCCGACGCGATACCGGCACGCGAGCGCGATCTCGAGTCCTCCGCCGAGCGCGAAGCCGTGGATCGCCGCGACCGTCGGGAATGGCAGGTCCTCGATCCGCTGGAACGCGAGCTGCCCGGCACGCACGAGCTCGAGGCCTTCCGCGGGCGTTCGGACCGCGGTGAACTCCTTGATGTTCGCGCCGGCGACGAAGCCGCCCTTCTTCGCCGAGCGCAGGATCAGCCCCGCGGGCCGCCTCGCGGCGAGATCGTCGAGCCGGGCGCCGAGATCGGCGATCGCGGCCCGCGACAGCACGTTCGTGGACGCGCCGGGCGCGTCGAAGATCAGGTGGACGACGCGATCCGGATCCTCTTCCAGTTTCCAGTGGACGTCGGCGGTCATCGGCGTGCTCCTCGTGGACTGTCGCGCGCGCTCAGGCGGCCTGCCGCGCGCTGGCATGGACCGTGAAGTCGCAGACCAGCGGCAGATGGTCCGACAGCCGCACGTCGGGAATCTCGAACCGGTCGATCGCGATGCGCTCGCTGTGCAGGATGAAATCGAGCTCCTTGCGCGGACTGCGGCTCGGGTAGGACGGCAAACCCCGCGCGTTCGCATTGCTGAGCCGCGCGGCCTCGGTGAACAGGTAGATCTCGTGATCGCCCCAGTAGGTGTTGAAATCGCCCGCGACGATCACGGGTTTGCGCGACTTGCGGATCAGGTCGTACAGGTGGCGCAGCTGGTACTGGCGGTGGCGGAACTTCAGGCTGAGGTGCACGAGGAAGATCGAGACGTCGTCGAGCTCGAGCTCGATGATCAGGCGCTTGATCCCGGTGTCGAAGTAGTGGAAGCGCTCGCCGTGCACCCGCGGCGCCGCGAGGAACGCGTTCGACTGCTTGCGCACGATCGGCATCAGCTGGTTCACCGAGGAGATCCCGTATTTGCATTCGTACGTCGAGTAGTGGCCGAGCGAATGCGCGATGAATTCGGCCTGGTTCACCATGCCGGTGCGGATCGAGCCGGTGTCGACCTCGATCAGTCCCACGACGTCCGGGTCCTGGTCCTTGATGAATCGGGTGATGTCGGTGAGGACCTGGGGGTTCGACCGCAGGTAGCCGGCGCCCGGCACCGGCAAATGGAAGGCCGGTCCGACGCCGGTCGCGTAACGGATGTTGTAAACCAGCAGTCGCACGCGCAACATTGTATCGGCGCGGGCCGCTTCGCGCATGACGATCGACCGGCCCGCAGCAGGCAAGACCGAGGCGAGTCGCAACGAAATCATGTCCACTCCCGAGAACCCGATCCGCATCTTCGTCACGCACGCGTGGGCCGAGAGCGACGAGTACCTGCGAGTCTTCGAGTACCTCGAGGCGCCGGGTACGTTCTACTACGTGAATACCAGCCAGCCGCACTCGCGGCGGCCGACCGACCGGGAAACGGAACGCGAGGAGCTGCGCCGCCAGATCGCGCCCTGCGAAGCCGTGATCGCGCTTTGTTCCGTATACCGCAGCGCGCCGGATCTTCTGACGTTCCAACTGCACTTCGCGAAATCGGCGGACCGCCCGGTGATCGCGCTGGAGAACTTCGGCGCGACCGAGCCGATTCCGCAGGCGATCCGCGATCTCGCCGACGAAGTCGTTCCGTGGAACGAGCGCGAGCTGATCGACGCGCTACGGCGCCAGGCGCGCCATCAGGAGACGACGCGCTGGGACACGATCGAGTTCAAGCTCGACTGAGGCCCTTCAGGCCTTCGCGAGCCACTGCGGGATCGCCACCTCACCGGCGTCCTCGTCGCCCGGGCGCTCCTCGCTGGTGCGGCGCGCCTTCAGCGGCACCGCCGTCGGCCGCAGCACGGCGGCGTTCGCCCGGGACATCGAGCCGAAGATCTCGACGATCAACGCGGCGCATTCGTCGGCATCTTGATTGGACATCTTGCGCACCGACGCCGCGACCGCGTCTTCGCCGCGCAATGGCGGCACGCCGCTCAACGAACGTTGCATTCGACTGAAAGACTCGCGCGCCTCGCCGGGCAACTGCTCCGGCTGGACATCGGACAAATGACGCCGGTACGCGCTGATCAAGCGTTGTTTGATCGGAGCGGAACGAACCAGCTCGAGAGTCGCGTGATGGAAGCGTTCCCAAGCGTTGACCATGCAATGACCCCTTGACGCGAAACCACCGGATCTTCAAGTGGTTTCGAGGATGAATTCGGTCGGCGAGCCGAGGTAAATCAACGTGCTAGGATCGAAATATACAAGACCTTCCAGAGAACGCAATCGGGAATTTCCAACAGGGTGCGCGTTCGAGCCGGCCGGTTCGCGAGCGCGCGGCGGCGGGCGGGGGGCGCCTCGGACGTGCAAATGACTTAAAGAAACTCACATAACATAATGTTTTAACAATTAATGCGCGGCCCCCGCGGCCTCGGGCGACACCTGCGCCCTCGGCCGTTCGGCGAGCCACACGAGGCCGATCATCGCGAAGAAGGCGACCGCGGACAGCCAGAACACATCGATCGCCGCGAGGGTCTGGGCCTGCACGTCGACCTGATGGTTCACGAACGCCGCGATCTGCGGCGCCGACAGCCCGAGGGCGTGCAGGGTTGCGGCGTACGCGCGGGTCGCGGGCTGCGCCCGCGTCAGCGACTCGACCAGGCGCGCATGATGGAACTTCGCGCGATCGTCCCACAGCGTGATCGCGAGCGAAGTGCCGAAGCTGCCGGCGGTGATGCGCGCAAAGTTCGCGAGCCCCGAGGCGTCGGGGATCTTCGCGGGCGGCAGCCCCGCGAGGATCAGGTTCACGAGCGGCACGAAGAAGAACGCCATCGCCGCCCCTTGGACGATGATCGGCACGACCAGCACGGCGTAGCTCGCGTCGGTGTCGTACCGTGTGCGCAGGTACAGGGAGACGCCGAACACCGCGAACGCGACGGTCGCGAGGATCCGGGAGTCGGTCCGGCCGATCCGCCGGCCGACGTACGGCGACAGCAGCAGCGCGAGCACGCCGACCGGCGCGGTCAACAGGCCCGCCCAGGTCGCCGTGTAGCCCATCGTTACCTGCAGCCACAGCGGCAGCAGCACGACGTTGCCGAAGAACACGCCGTAGCCGAGCGCGAACGCGAGCGTGCCGCTCCAGAAGTTGCGACGCGCGAACAGACGCAGGTCGACGATCGGGTGCGGGTTGTCGACGAGTTCCCACACCAGGAACACGCAGAACCCGAACGCCGCGGCGCACGCGAGCGCGACGATCGTGGGCGATGCGAACCAATCGAGTTCCTCGCCCTTGTCGAGCAGGATCTGCAGTGATCCCACCCACAGGATCAGCAGACCGAGGCCGATCGCATCGACCGGCCGCTTCGTGCGCGGCGTCTCCCGGGTCCGGTACACGCTCCAGGTCACCGCGGCCGCGAACGCGCCGACGGGGAGGTTGATGTAGAAGATCCATGGCCAGGAGATGTTGTCGGTGATCCAGCCGCCGAGCATCGGCCCCATCACCGGCGCGACCAGGGTCGTCATCGCCCACACGGCGAGCGCGGTGCCCGCGCGCGACTTCGGGAACGTCGACAGCAGCAGCGACTGGGACAGCGGGATCATCGGTCCCGCGGCCGCGCCTTGCAGCACCCGGAACAGCACCAGCATCCGCAGCGAGGTCGCGAGGCCGCAGAGCAGCGAGAACAGCGTGAACGCCAGGATCGACGCGACGAACAGCCGCACCGCGCCGAAGCGCTGCGTGAGCCAACCGGTCAGCGGCACCGACACCGCGTTCGCGACCGCGAACGAGGTGATCACCCAGGTGAGTTCCGAGGCACCCGCGCCGAGGTCCCCGCCGATCGCCGACAGCGACACGTTCGCGATCGACGTGTCGAGCACGTTCATGAACGTCGCGAGCGCGAGCGCGAACGCGCCGATGACCCGCGTCGAACCCGCGAGCGGCCCCGGATCCTCGGCCGAACTCATCGCCGCATCAGGATCCGGCGCGCGCCGGCGCGGCCTCGGCGAGTTCGAAGCGGTTGGCGCCGATCAGCAGGTAGACGCCCGGCACCACGAACAAGGTGAACAGCGTGCCGATCGCGAGACCGGTCGAGATCACGAGGCCGATCGCGAACCGGGACGCCGCGCCGGCGCCGCCGGCGAACACCAGCGGCAGCACGCCGAGCACCATCGCCGCGGTCGTCATCAGGATCGGCCGCAAGCGGGTGCAGGCGGCGATGACCACCGCCTCGTACTTCGAGCGGCCCTGTTCCTGCTCCTTGTTCGCGACCTCGACGATCAAGATCCCGTGCTTGCTGATCAATCCCATCAGCGTGACGAGACCCACCTCGGTGTAGATGTTCAGCGAGGCCCCGCCGACGCCGAGCGCGATGAACAGCAGCGCGCCGGCGATCGACATCGGCACCGAGATCATGATCACCAGCGGGTCGCGGAAGCTCTCGAACAGCGCCGCGAGCGCGAGGAACACGATGATGATCGCGAACCCGAAGGTCGTCAGCATCCCGCTCGACTCCTGCACGTACTGGCGCGCCTGGCCCGCGTAGTCGATCGAGTAGCCCTGCGGCAGTTCGCGCTGGGCGAGACCGCGCAGGTACTGCAGCGCCTCGCCGAGCGAGACGCCGGGCGCCATCACCCCGGAGATCGTCGCGGCGGTCTGTTGCTGGAAGTGGTTCAGCGTCTCCGGGACGGTTTCGGTGCGGATCGTCGCGATCGTCGACAAGGGCACCGAGACGCCGCCGATCGTCGCGATCGGGTAATCCAGCAGTTGCTGGACGTTGAGCCGCGAGATGCGCTGCACCTGCGGGATCACCTTGTACGAGCGCGTATCCATGCTGAAGTAGTTCACGTAACCGCCGCCGAGCAGGCTGCTCATCGCCGCGCCGATCTGGTTCATCGTGAGCCCGAGCTGCGCCGCCTTGTCACGGTCGATCACGATCACCGACTGCGGCAGATCGTATTTCAGGTCGGTGTCGATGAACGCGAACTTGCCGCTCTTGCGCGCGGCGGCGAGGAATTTCTGGGAAACCGCGTTCAGGCGCAGCGGCGGGTCGGTCGTCTTGATCACGAACTGCAACGGCAGGCCGAACGCGCCCGGCAGCGACGGCGGTTGGAACGCGACGATGCGCTGACCGGCGATCGCGTGGTTCATCGCTTGCTGCAGCTGCTGCTGCAGCTGGGTCGCGTTGCGCTTGCGGTCGCCCCAGGGGCGCAAGTTCAAGCCGGTGATCGACACGCCCGGCGCGTCGATGTGGAACACGTGCGCCGGGTGCGCGAGACGGGTCGCGACGCGGTAGATCTCGTTGAAGTAGTCGACCTTGGTGTGCAGCGTGGCGTCGGGCGCGGAGGTCGCCTGCATCAGCACGAAGCCCTGGTCCTCCTGCGGCGCGAGCTCGGACTTCGAGTGCGTCGCGAGGAAGTAGATGCTCGCGAGCACGACGACGATCGTCACCGCGGTCACCGGGGTGTATGCGAGGCTGCGCTCGAGCTTGCGCTGGTACCAGCCGCGCAACCGGTCGAAGCGGGCGTCGATCGCCCGGACCAGGCGATCCTCCCAATGCGTGCCTTCGCCCTCGTGCGCCCGCAACATGCGCGAGCACATCATCGGCGAGAGCGTCAACGCGATCACCGCGGACACGGTGACCGTGCCGGCGAGGGTGAACGCGAATTCGACGAACAGCGCCCCGGTCAAGCCTCCCTGGAAGCCGATCGGCACGAACACCGCGAGCAGCACGACGGTCATCGCGATGATCGGCGCGCCGAGCTCGCGCGCCGCGATGAGCGCGGCGGAGACCGGCGGTTTGCCTTCCGCGAGGTGGCGGTTCACGTTCTCGACGACGATGATCGCGTCGTCGACCACGAGACCGATCGCGAGCACGAGCGCGAGCAAGGTCAGCAGGTTGATCGAGAAGTGCAGCGCGAGCATGATCATGAACGTCCCGATGATCGACAGCGGGATCGCGACGATCGGGATGATCACGGAACGCGGCGAGCCGAGGAACGCGAAGATCACGAGGATCACGATCGCGACGGCCTCGATCAGCGTGCTGGCGACCTCGTGGATCGACGCGTTCACGAACGAGGTCGAGTCGTAGACGATCGCGGCCTTGAGCCCCTCGGGGAGCTGCGCGCGGATCTGCGGGAAGACGCGCTTCACGCCGCCGATCACCGACAGCAAGTTCGCGCTCGGCGCGATCTGCACCCCGATGAACACGCCGCCGACGCCGTCGAACGCGACGCGCTCGTCGTAGTTGTCGGCGCCGAGGGTGACGGTCGCGACGTCGCGCAAGCGGACGATCGCGCCGCCGGTCTGCTTCACGACCAGGTTGCGGAACTCCTGCAGGCTGTGCAGGTTCGTCGTGGAGGTCAGCGTGACCTGGACCCACTCGCCCTTGGTGGTGCCGACCGCGGAGATGTAGTCGTTATCCGCGAGCGCCTTCTGCACGTCGCTCGCGGTGAGACCGTACGCGGCGAGCTTCTTCGGGTCGAGCCACGCGCGCAGCGAGAAATACTGAGCGCCGCGGATCTCGGCGGTCTGGACGCCGGGCACCGCCTGGATCTGCGGGACGACGACGCGCTGCACGTAGTCGGTGATCTGGTTGCGGTCGAGGCGCTTGCTCGAGAAGCCGATGTACATCGCATCGATCGTCTGGCCGACGGATACCGTGATCGACGGCAGCTGCGAGCCGGTCGGCAGCTGGTTCAACACGGAGTTGACCTTGATGTTGATCTCGGCCGCGGCCTTCGACGTGTCGTAGTTCTGGCGCAGTACCGCGGTGATCGTGCTCACGCCGCTCTGGCTGCTCGACGTCAGGTAGTCGATGCCGTCGGCCTGCGCGATCGCGGCCTCCAGCGGCGTCGTGATGAATCCGGCGATCGAGTCCGGATCGGCGCCAGGATAGGTGGTCGTGATCGTGACGATGCCGTTCTCGGTCTTCGGGTACTCGAGCACCTGCAGGGAACTGAAGCTGCGCAGGCCGACGACCAGGATCACGAGGCTCACGACGCTCGCGAGCACCGGTCGGCGGACGAAGATGTCGGTGAAATTCACAGGCGGGCCCCGGGGCTCATTCGTTCGGCGGCGTCGGGTTCGGCGAATCGCTCGGCAGGACCGAGTTGTTCACCGCGATCGCGCTGCCGTTGTGCAGCTTGAGCTGGCCCGCGCTCACCACCGTCTCGCCGGCGCGCAGGCCCGAGAGCACGGCGACCTGGTTGCCCCGCGTCGGTCCGATCTTCACGAATCGCTGGCGGGCGACGAGCCGCGGCTTGCCGTGCGCGTCGACGCCGGCGTGCTCGACGACGAATACGGTGTCGCCGTACGGGTTGTAGGCGATCGCGGTCTGCGGAACGGTGACGTAGGGGTGCGGTGCGCCGTCGTCGACGGTCACGTCCGCGTACATGCCGGGTACGAGTCGTCCGTCGCGATTCGGGAACGAGGCGCGCACCTGCACGTTGCGGCTCGCGCCGTCGACCTTCGAGTTGATCGCGACGACGCGGCCGAGGAAGTGCTGGCCCGGATAGGTGTCGACGGTCGCCTCGACGGTCTGGCCGGGGCGGATCACCGCGAGCGCCTGCTGCGGGACGAAGAAGTCGATCAGGATCGGATCGACCGACTGCAGCGTGACGATCGTCGTCCCGGCCGCGAGGTACTGGCCGACGTCGACCTGGCGGATCCCGAGGCGGCCGGCGAACGGCGCGCGCACGATCTTCTCGGCGATCAGCGCGCGCTGCGCGGCGACCTGCGCGCGGGCGGATTGCAGCGCCGCGAGGTCCGCGTCGACGGTCGCGCGGCTGATCGCCTGCGCGGCGAGCTGCCGTCGGTCGCGGCGGTAGTTCAAGGCCGCGAGCCGGGCTTGCGCCTCGAGCTGCGCGAGCTTCGCCGGATCGTCGTTCATGCGCAGCGTGAGCAGCGTCTCGCCGGCCCGTGCGGTGCCGCCGGACTCGAAGTGGACCGCGTCGACGATGCCCGCGATTTGGGCCGCGAGATCGGCGCCCTGTCGCGCGCGGACGTTGCCGACCGCGTGGGTCTCGGATTGCCACGGCAAGCTCACCGCGACGAACGTCGAGACCGTCTGCGGCGCGCTGGCGTTGGCGGCCATGAACGCGGCGATCTTGCGGCCGACGAACAGGTGGAACCCGTAGATCCCGCCGACCAGCACGAGCGCGACCGCGACCACGATCGCGATCGGCTTCACCAGCGCGGTGCGCGCGACTTTCGGCGGAACGCCGCCGGCGCCGCCCAATTCCTGATTGCTCACAGAGACCCCTTGCAGCAGTCGTTCTGACCGGCCTTCGCATCCTCGCGGTGCCACCAGCCGCCGCCGAGGGCCTGATAGAGCGCAGCGGTGTCCGCGAACCGTTGCGCGCGCGCCTTCACGAGTGCGATGCGCGCGGTTTGATCGGCCTGCTCGGCGAGCAGCACCTGCGGGAGGCTCGCCGCGCCGGTCGAGTACTGCAGGCGCACGAGCCGCAGGCTCTGCGAGGCCGAGCGTGCGGCGACCGCTTCCGCGGCGACGCTGCGGGCGTCGGCCTCGAGCGCGACCAGTACGTCGGCGACGTTGCGGAACGCGGTGAGCACGGTCGCCTTGTAGTTGGCCGCCGCCTCCTGGGCCGCGGCCACCGCGGCCTGGCGCGTATGCCACAGCGTGCCGCCCTCGAAGATCGGTTGGCCGATCGTGGCAGCCGCGCTCCAGATCGCCGACGCCGGCGAGAAGATGTCGGAGAAGTGCACGCCTTCACCGCCGTAGGCGCCGGACAGCGTGACGTGCGGCAGCAGGTTCGCGGTCGCGACGCCGACCTCCGCGGTCGCCGCGTGCAGCAAGGCCGCGTAGGCCCGCACGTCCGGTCGCTGCTCGACGAGGCGCGAGGGCAGAGTGACCGGGAGATTGCGCGGCAGCTGCAAGGACTCGAGGTCGATCGGGGCCGAGGTGAACTGCGCCGGCGGCGCGCCGGTGTACGCGGCGAGGAGGTTGCGGTCCTGAGAGCGCGCGGCTTCGAGCCCCGGGAGCGCGGCGAGCGTCGTCGCGAGCAGCGATTGCTGCTGCAGCACGTCCGCGCGCGAGGCCCCGCCGAGCGCGAGGCGCTTGCGCACGATCGCGAGCGCCGCACGCTGCGCGGCGGCGATGCGCTGGGTCGCGTCGATCTGGGCGCCGAGCGAGGCTTCGTCGATCGCAGCGGTCACGATGTTCGCGGTGAGCGCGAGGTACGCCCCTTCCATGGAGAATCGCTGGTATTCGGCCTGCGCGCGCAGGGCTTCGACCTGGCGGCGCACGCCGCCGAACGCGTCGAGCGTATAAGAGACGTTCACCGACGCGCTGTTCAGCGTGTACAGCAACGCCCGCGACGAGCCGAACGCGGCGCCGGAGGAGCGCGCGCGGGTCGCGCCCATCGAGCCGGTGATCGCGGGGGCGAATGCACCGCGGCCGGCGGCGAGCTGCTCGTCCGCCTGGCGCAGCGCCGCCTGGGCGGCGTCGAGCGTCGGGCTGTCGCGCAGCGCTTCGGTGACCAGCTGGTCGATCTGCGGCGAATGGAACACGGTCCACCAGTCGCCCGGGATGTCGCGCGCGATCACGAAGCGCTGCGCCGCGCCGCCCGCGACCGGCGCGGCGACAGTGCGAGCGGGCAAGGGCTTGCGCAGGTACCCGGTCGCCGGCGGCGGCGCCGGCACGCGAAAGTTCGGGCCGACCGCGCAGCCGGCAGCGGCCAAGGCGAGTGCGGCGGCGGCGGCGTAGGCGGGGAGGCGTCGCCCGCGGGCGTGTCTATTCGGCATAGCTGATGCGTCCATCCCGATCGCGACCTGGGGAACGGCGTGCGGTTATTGTTTGCGTACGATATATTCTACGCGTAGAATATTCAACCATTAATAGTTAGAAATCGAAGCTTCTCGCCATCGTGCCCTCAGAAATCGACCTCATCGAAGCGAGCCTCGCGCGGCTGCGAGCGCGCATGCCCGAGCTGCCGCTCGACGAGGTGCTGATCTTGCGCCTGATCCTGCTGCTCGCCCACGACTTTGGGCGGGTCCTGGAGCACCGGATCCGGCCGCATGGCCTCGGCGAGGCGGAATTCCGGGTGCTGACCGCGTTGTTCTCGCAGCCGGAGGGCGCCGCTCATCCGAGCGATCTGTGCGCGCGGGCGTCCCAGAGCCCGGCGAACATGTCGCGGATCAGCGATGCCTTGGTGCGGCACGAATGGATCACCCGCGGTGCCTGTGAATCCGACCGCCGGCGCATGGTGCTGCGGATCACCCCCAAGGGCGAGGCGCTGGTGCGCGAGATCCTGCCGCCGATGTTCCTGGGGCTGCGCGACCTGTACGGGAATCACTCGGTCGCGGAAAAGCACGCGATGATCGGTTGGCTGAAACGCCTGGTCGAACGCTTCGACGAGGTGCTGGAACCGGCGCCGGCCGGGGAGGCGCCGTGAGGCGCGCGCGCGCGCTGCTGGCGGCGGCGTTGCTGCCGGCTTGGCTCGCCGGGTGCGCCGGATGGCCGTCGCGGCTCGCACCGACGCGCTTGCCGCAGGCCGCGCCGCTCGACGATCTCGGGACCGCGCAGGGGGCTTGGCCGGACCGCGAATGGTGGCGCCGGTACCACGACCCGACGCTCGATCGACTGGTGTCGCTCGCGCTCGCGCACTCGCCGTCGATCGCGGTCGCGCAGGCGCGCTTTCGCGCGGCGCGGCGCGGCGTGCGCGTCGCGGCCGCCGCGGCCGGCGCCCGCGTCGATCTCGCCGGCGACGTCT
>JAJYFF010000132.1 GCA_021785405.1 Pseudomonadota bacterium
GAAGATCGGCTGCCCGATCGACGCCGCCGCGTTCCAGATCGCCGAGGCGGGCGAGAAGATGTCGGAGAAATGCACCCCTTCGCCGCCGTACGCGCCGGACAACGTGACGTGCGGCAGCAGGTTCGCGGTCGCGACGCCGACCTCGGCGGTCGCCGCGTGCAGCAGGGCCGCGTAAGCGCGCACGTCCGGGCGCTGCTCGACCAGGCGCGAGGGCAGCGTGACCGGCAGATCGCGCGGCAGCCGCAGGGACGCGAGGTCGATCGCGCCGGCGGTGAACTGCGTCGGCGGCGCACCGGTGTACGCGGCGAGCAGGTTGCGGTCCTGGGAACGCGCGGCCTCGAGCGCGGGCAGCGCCGCGAGCGTCGCCGCGAGCACCGACTGCTGCTGCAGCACGTCCGCGCGCGACGCCCCGCCGAGCGCGAGGCGCCGGCGGACGATCGAGAGTGCTGCGCGCTGCGAGGCCGCGATGCGCCGCGTCGCCTCGATCTGGGCGCCGAGCGACGCTTCGTCGATCGCCGCGGTCACGATGTTCGTCGTCAGCGCGAGATACGCCCCCTCCATCGAGAATCGCTGGTACTCGGCCTGCGCGCGCAGGGCTTCGACCTGACGGCGCACGCCGCCGAACGCGTCGAGCGTGTAGGCGACGTTCACCGACGCGCTGTTCAGCGAGTACAGGAATCCGTGCGGTGAGCCGACCGCGGCGCCGGAGGATTGCGAGCGGACCACGCCCATCGATCCGGTGATCGCCGGAGAGAACGCGCCGCGGCCGGCGGCGAGTTGCTCGTTCGCCTGGCGCAGCGCCGCCTCGGCCGCGGCGAGCGTCGGGCTGTCGCGCAACGCCTGCGCGACCAGCGCGTCGATCTGCGGCGAGTGGAACAAGGTCCACCAGTCGCCCGGGATGTCGCGCGCGACGACGAAGCGTTGCGCGGCGCCGCCCGCGACCGGCGTCGCGACGGTTCGTACCGGCAACGGCTTGCGCAGGTAGCCCTGCGTCGGCGGGGGCGGCGGGACGTGGAAATTCGGTCCGACGGCGCAGCCGGCCGCACTCAAGGACAGTGCGGCGGCGGCGCCGAAGGCGGCGAGGCGTCGTGCGCGCGAGGGTTCATGCGGCATAGGTGATACGTCCATCCCGATCGCGACCTGGGGAGCGGTGTCCGTTTTGTTTGCGTACGATATATTCTACGCGTAGAATATTCAACAATTAATAGTTAGTACGCTAAATATTATTCCTACCGTGGCTTCCGAAGTCGACCTCATCGAAGCGAGCCTGGCGCGGCTGCAGGCACGCATTCCCGAGCTGCCGCTCGACGACGTGCTGATCTTGCGCCTGATCCTGCTGCTCGCGCACGACTTCGGCCGGGTGCTCGAGCACCGGATCCGCCCGCACGGCCTCGGCGAGGGGGAGTTCCGCGTGCTGACCGCGCTGTTCTCGCAACCCGACGGGGCGGCTCATCCGAGCGACCTGTGCGCGCGCGCCTCGCAGAGCCCCGCGAACCTGTCGCGGATCAGCGATGCGCTGGTGCGGCATGAATGGATCACGCGCGGCGCCTGCGAATCGGACCGCCGGCGCATGGTGCTGCGGATCACTCCGAAGGGCGAGGCGCTGGTGCGCGAGATCCTGCCACCGATGTTCGTGGGCTTGCGCGAGCTCTACCGGGATCATTCGGTCGCCGAAAAGCACGCGATGATCGACTGGCTGCGACGCTTGATCGAGCGCTTCGACGGGGCGTTGGATCCGGCGCCGGCCGCGGAGGCGCCGTGAGCCGCGCGCGGGCGTTGCTCGCCGCCGCACTGCTGCCGGCGCTGCTCGCCGCGTGCGCCGGCTGGCCGGCGCGGGTCGCGCCGCCGCGCTTGACCGGGACCGCGCCGCTCGACGACCTCGGGACCGCGCCGGGGGCGTGGCCGGACCGCGAATGGTGGCGCCGCTACCAGGACCCGACGCTCGATCGGCTGATCGCGCTCGCGCTCGCGCATTCGCCGTCGATCGCGGTCGCGCAGGCGCGATTTCGGTCGGCGCGACGCGGCGTGCGCGTCGTCGCGGCCGCGGCCGGCGCGCGGCTCGACCTCGAGGGCGACGTCTCGCGCCAACGGTTGAGCGACACCGGCTTGTTGCCGACCGCGCTGACCGGGTTCTCATGGTACGACCAGGCCGATCTCGGCTTGCGCGGCAGCTATCGCTTCGACTGGTGGGGCAAGCAGCGCGATGCGGTCGTCGCCGCGAGCGATCGGGCCCGGGCCGCGGCGGCCGAGCGCGCCGCGGCGGCGCTCGATCTCTCGAGCGCGGTGGCGGACGCGTACTTCGGCTGGCAGACGGACGAGGCACGGCTGGGGCTCGCGCGCGCGGCGTTGCGGGCGACGCTCGCGGCGCGGGCGATCACCGCCGCGCGGGCACTGGCGGGACTCGAGCCTCGCACCGCGGTGCGCTCGGCGGATCTGCGCGCGGCGACCTTGCGCGCGCAGATTGCGGCGCTCGCCGGATCGGCGCAGCTGCGCCGGGTCGCGCTCGCGGCGTTCACCGCGCGCCCG
>JAJYFF010000133.1:0-1314 GCA_021785405.1 Pseudomonadota bacterium
CCGTCGCCGCCGCGCGCCGGCAGCCGCAGCCGGTCGAAGCCCGCGAGGCGCTCGAAGTAGCGCGCCGCGAGCACCCGCCGCCGCGCGTTGAACGCCTCCAGATGGCGCAGCTGCCCGAGCCCGACCGCGGCGGCGACGTCCGACAGGTTGCTCTTCGCGCCCGCGAGCTCGACGTCGATCTCGCCGTCGGCGTTGCGGCGGATCCCGTGGAAACGGTGCCGCTCGATGCGCTCGACGAGCGCGGCGTCCGCGGTCGCGATCGCCCCGCCCTCGATCGTGGTCATGTTCTTGTTCGGATGGAAGCTGAACACCGCGACGTCGCCGAAGCTGCCGATCGTGCGGCCGCGGTCGCGCGTGCCGATCGCGTGCGCGGCGTCCTCGACGACCCGCAGCCGATGCCGCGCGGCGATCGCGAGCAGCGCATCGAGGCCGGCCGCGAGCCCGGCGAAGTGCACCGGCATGATCGCCTTGGTGCGCGGCGTGATCGCGCGCTCGACCTCGGCGACGTCGACGTTCCGCGAGTCGAGCTCGACGTCGACGAACACCGGCTTCGCGCCCGCGCGCACGACCACGTTCGCGCTCGCCGCGAAACTCATCGCCGGCACGATCACCTCGTCGCCCGGACCGACCCCTAAGCTGAGCAGCGCGATCTCGAGTCCCTCGGTCGCCGAGGTGAGCACCCGCACCGTGCGGCCGCCGCCGATGGTGTCCGCGAGCGCGGATTCGAGCTCCAGCACCCGCGGCCCGCTCGCGAGCTGCCCCGAGCGCAGCACCGCGGCGACCGCCGCGATCGTCTCCTCGTCGAGCGTCGGGCGGGTGAACGGCAGAAAGTCCTTCATGTGACACTCCTCGAAACCAGCACGACGCCGGCGCAGATCAGCGCGATGCCGAGCAGGCGCTCCGGCGTCAGGGCCTCGCCGAGCCACAGCGCCGAGGCGAACGCGACGACGACGTAGCCCAGCGATAGCATCGGGTACGCGACACTGACCGGCGCCTTCGCGAGCGCCGCGAGCCACACGCACAGGCTCGCCGCGTAACAGCTCATCCCGAGCCAGAACGGCGGGCTGCGCAGCAGCACGCCGATGCTCGCAACGAGCGTCGCGAGGTCGAACCGGGTGAACGCGGCGAGCGGCCGGGTCGCCACCTTCAGCGCGAGCTGCGCCGCGGCGTTCAGGCCGACGCCGCTCAGGATCAGCACCCAGGTGAGCGCGCTCATCGCCGCGACACCAGCACCCGGTGGCCGTCGCGCCCGAGCACCCGCATCGGCACGCCGCGCGCCGCGAGGCTGTCGTACAAGGTTCGCTCCATCACCGC
>JAJYFF010000133.1:1324-2523 GCA_021785405.1 Pseudomonadota bacterium
ATCGTCGGGATCTCGCGGTCCGGCGCGTACCGCAGCCCATAGTTCAGCTCGCCGCGATAGGCGGCGAGGTCGAGCGTGCGCCGCCAGTAGAACGGCAGCGTCTGATCGTAGGTCGCGACGCTGTAGATCGGCACCGCCCGATCGACCGCCGGGAGCGCCGCGGCGAGGCCGCGGCCGGAGTACAGCGGCGCGACCAGCGTCGACGCGCGGATCAACAGCAGCACGCCGAGGCACCAGCCGGCGCCGAGGAACACCGCGCCGCCGGTCGGATCGCGGTCCCGGCGCAGCAGCACGAACCCGGCGGTCAGCGCGAGCACGAGCGCGATCCGCCACACCGGGCCCGCGAGCGGCAGGAAGTACGCGCCCCGCGCGGAGCCGGCGAGCAGCCTTGGTAATGCGAAGTGCACCGCGACGAACGCGACCGCGACCGCGAGCGTGACCAGCGCCGCGGCGAACGTGTCCCGCCGCAGCGCCGAGGCCGGGCGCAGCGCGATCAGGATCGCGAGCGGCGGCATCACCGGCAGCAGGTACGGCACGAGCTTCGAGTCCGAGATCGAGAAGAACAGGATCGTGAACGCGATCCACACCCACAGGAAGCGTTGCGGGTCGAACCCGCGCGCCGGCTTGCGCGCGCGCCAGCCGGTGAGCAGCACGCGCACCGCGGTCACGGTCCAGGGCAGCGAACCCGCGGCGTACACGCCGAGGAAGTACCACCACGGCGCCTCCCGGTCGGCGACCGGCGTCAGGTATCGCTCGATGTGCTGCCGGACGATGTAGTAGTGCAGGAAATCCGGCAAGCGTTCCTGCGCGAGCCAGTGCCACGGCACCGCGATCGCGAGGAACACCGGCACGCCGACGCCGAACGACAGGCGCTTCCAGACCGACGCGTCGCGCGCGAGGATCGAGTACAGCACCAGGCTCGCCGCCGGAATCGCCAGCGCCTCGAGGCCCTTGGTGAGCACCCCGAGCGCGGCCGCCGCCCACGCGAGCGCCATCCAGCGCCGCGCCGCCGGCGGGCGGGCCTGCGCGAGCAGGAACGCGGCGAGCGCGGCGGTGAGATAGAAGCACAGGCTCATGTCGAGCGAGACCATCTGCCCGATCACCGGGAAGAGCGCGAGGCTCGCGAGCACCGCGGCCGCGCGCCACGCGGCCCGCTCGTTCCACAGCGCGCGCACCACCAGGAACACGATCAGCAGTGT
>JAJYFF010000011.1 GCA_021785405.1 Pseudomonadota bacterium
ATCCGTACATCACCTACTCGAACCTGATGATCTTCGACCATTGGCACCTGCGCCACCGGCCGGCGATCCTGATCGGGATGGATGCGCTCGGCACGCTCGACCAGCTGGTCATCGATTACAAGCGGCACGAGCTCGAATTGCGGCCCCGGACGGGATAGCGAGCCGCTACCCGCGCACGCGCCGACCGGACTATCATCGGCGGGAGCCCATGGTACGCGACCCACGGTCGCCGGAGACCCTGCGATCATGAACCGCCCTCTCTTGCCGATCATCGCGACGATCTTGATCATCGGGCTCGGCTTGGGTTACTACCTCGTGGAGCGACGCGCAGAGCCCCCTGCCAGGCCCACGACCGTCGCGTCCGCGCCGATGCCGGCGTCGACCGCGGCGCCCGCCGCTCGGGCGGCGATCGAGCATCCCGTGCCCGGCGCCGCGTCGGGGGGCTCGGGGGCCGCGTCGTCGCTGCCGGCGCTCGATGCGAGCGACGGACCGCTGCGCGCGGCGCTCGCGGGCCTCGTCGGCGCCGACGCGCTGAAGCGCTACCTCGCGCCGGAGGATCTCATCCGACGGATCGTCGTCACGGTGGACAACCTGCCGCGCAGCAAGCTCCCCACCGATCGCTTGCCGGTCGCCACCCCGCCGGGCGGCTTCATCGCGAACGGCGGGGGCGGTCACGCGACGCTCGATCCGCGCAACTATGCGCGCTATACGCCGCTGGTCGACGTGTTGAGCACGATCGACATGCGCGCGCTCGCGAAGGTGTATTTTCGGTTCTATCCCCTGTTCCAGAGCGCGTATCAGGATCTCGGCTATCCGCACGGGTACTTCAACGATCGCCTGATCGCGGTGATCGATCAGCTGCTCGCGACCCCGCAGCCCTCCGCGCCGATCGAGCTGGTGCAACCTCACGTGCAGTACCATTTCGCGGATCCGGTGCTCGAGGGCTTGTCCGCGGGCCAGAAGATCCTGATCCGGATGGGTCCGCAGAACGCGATGGTGGTGAAGGCGAAACTCGCGGCGTTGCGCGCCGCGCTGACCACGGCGCCGATCGCGGCGACCCCATGACGCGGCGTTCAGCGCCCGCGCGGGCCGACGGGGTTACGTTTGCGTAATGGGACTAGCCGCCGAGCCCTGTCGGCGCGTTGAATGAGTGTCACGAGAGGGAACCGGAGGAGGTTCATCGCCATGTCCAAGGATACTTTCGAAACTCCCCGCTCGATCGGACCGGTGCGCGCGACGCTGCGCGTCGCGGTGCTGCTCGGCGCGGCGGCGACGCTTGGCGCTTGCGTCGTCGGCCAGCCGTACAATCCGTATCAGCCCTCAGATCCGTACGCGTCGTCCGGATACCCGCCGGATTCCTCGGGCTATGCGCCGAGTGCGCAGGTCGGCGTCGGCGGCGATTACGGCGGTGGCCAAGTCTACGTGCAGGCGACGGTCGCGCCGCCGGCACTGCCGGTCTACGAACAACCGCCGTGTCCCGGACCCGGCTACCTCTGGACCCCGGGCTACTGGGCCTACGGACCCGAGGGGTATTTCTGGGTGCCGGGCACCTGGGTGTTGCCGCCCGCGGTCGGCTTGTTGTGGACCCCGGGCTACTGGGGGTGGAGCGGCGGCGTCTACGTGTTCAACCAGGGTTACTGGGGGCCCCGGGTGGGCTTCTACGGCGGCATCAACTACGGCGGCGGCTATTTCGGCGTCGGCTTCGTCGGCGGGCGCTGGGACCGCGATCGCTTCGAGTACAACCGCGCGGTCTCGAACGTGAACGTGAACGTGGTCCACAACACGTATTACAACAACACCGTGATCAACAACACGGTGATCAACAACACCGTCGTGAACCAGCGGGTGAGCTACGTCGGCGGTCCGGGCGGCCTGCGCGCGGCGCCGACGCCTGCGGAGCTGCTCGCGGCCCGCGAGGCGCGCTTCCATGGCGCGACCCGAATGCAGCTCGAGCAGGTGCGCGCGGCGAGCCGCGATCGCGCCCAGTTCGCGCGCTTCAACGGCGGCCGACCGCCGGTTGCGGCGACGCCGCGCCCGAAGGCGTTCACGTCACCGCATGCGGTGCCGGCGCGCGGCGCCGTGATCCCGCCGCGCAACGGCGCGCCCCGCGAATTCCCGGCCCAGCGCGCGGCGCCCGGACGAGGCTACGCGCCCGGCGAGCAGCGCTTTGCGCCGCCTCGCAATGCTCCCGCGCCGGGCACTCCCGCGCAGCGGTATTACCCGGCGCCGTCTCGCCCCGGTGAGCCGGGGGCGCCGCCGCGCGGGTATGCGCCGCCGTCCGGCTATCCCGGGCGCCCGGCCTATCAACCGCGCCCACCGGCCTATCAACAGCGGCCGCCAGCGTACCAACAGCGGCCGCCGGCGTATCAGCCGCGCCCACCGGCGTATCAAGCGCGCCCGCCGGCGTATCAGCCGCGCCCGGGGGCGGCGCCGGCGCGGCCGGCGAAACCACCGGCGCGCGAACCGCCACCCCGCGATCGCCGCCCGGGCGGCCCCGGCTGAGCCGGGTGCCGTCCGCGGCTTGCCGCCGTGATCGCGCGGCGGCAACATCGGACGGCGGCGCGGCACGATCCGGCGGGGTCGCGATCCGCATCAGGGCTTGCGCGCAGGAGGGTGGGGGATGACGAGTCTCGAGATCACGGTGACGGATGCGGTCGCGACCTTGTGTCTGCGTCGCGAGGCCGTCGGTAACGCGATCGACGTCGCGATGATTCGCGCAATGCACGCCGCGCTCGATCGGCTCCAGAAGGGCGACAGCGGTGCCCGGGCGATCGTGCTCACCGGCGGTGGCGACGTGTTCTGCAGCGGGCTCGATCTGCATTCGGTCGATTTGTCGACGCCGAACGCGCGCCAGCGCGCGCATTTCGAGATGCGTCGGTTCATGGATCCGCTGATCCTGCGCTTGAGCACCTTTCGCTATCCGATCGTCGCCGCGGTGAACGGCGCGGCCGTCGGCGCCGGCATGAGCCTCTCGCTGGCGAGCGACATCGTCATCGCCGCCGAGAGCGCGTATTTCCACCCGTCGTTCGCCCGTCTCGGGATGGTGCCGGATGCGGGGATCACGTTCCATCTCGCGCGTTGCGTCGGCGCGAACCGTTCGCTCGCGGCGCTGCTGCTGGCCGAGAAGATCGACGCGCGGACCGCCCATCAGTGGGGCATCGCCCACGAGGTGGCGCGGGATGCGGAGGTCGTCGATCGTGCGCGTGCGCTCGCGCGCCAACTCGCGGACGGACCGACCGCGGTGATCAGCCAGATCCGGGCGCTGCACGCGATCACGTTCGACAACACGCTGGAAGAGCAGTTGCGCGCGGAACGCAGCGCCCAGGAAGTCGGACTGGCCGCGGACGATTGCGTCGAAGGGGTTCGTGCGTTCTTCGAGAAGCGGGAGCCGCACTTCTCCGAGCACTAAGGTCGCAGCGTGTCGGCCCACGCGCGAATGGCGCGGATCTGCGCCGGGCCGGTGCGGCAGCAGCCGCCGATCACCCGCGCGCCGGCGCGGTGCCACTCGGCCGCCGCGCGCGCGAAGCCCGCGGCGTCCGCACTGCCGTGCCAGCATTTCGTTTCGGCGTCGTAACTTTCCCCGGAATTCGGATAGGCGATCAGCGGCTTGTCGGTCGCCGAGGCCATGCGTGCGAGGAGCTCGGGCAAGTATCGCGGGGCGGTGCAGTTCACGCCGATCGCGACGATTTGCGGGAACGCGTCGAGGGCGGCGACCGCGGCCGCGACCGGCTGGCCTTCGGCGGTGTGCGCGCCGTCGCGGCACGCGAAACTCAGCCATGCGGTGAGGTTCGGCCAGTCACCGAGCAGTTCCGCGAGCGCGAGCGCCTCCTCGAGGCTCGGAATCGTCTCGAAGGCAAGCACGTCCGCGCCGCTGCGGGCGAGCGCCGCGAGGCGCGGACGGTGGAACGCGCGCAGCGCCGCCCGATCGAGCCCGTAGCCGCCTCGATACTCGCTGCCGTCGGCGAGCATCGCACCGTACGGCCCGATCGACGCGGCGATCAAGGGTCGCTCCCGGTCGGCGCGGGCCGCACGGTCGGACCAGAATTCGTCGCGAGCCCCGCGCGCGATCGCGACGGCCGCGTGCATCAGCCGATCCGCCTCGTCGGCGCCGATCCCGCGGCGCGCGAAGCCTTCGAAGGTCGCTTGATAGGTCGCCGTGGCCACGACGTCCGCGCCGGCGCGCAAGTAGTCGAGGTGCACTTCGCGGACCCGGTCCGGCGCCTCGATCAACTCCTTCGCCGACCACAGCGGGTCGCGCAGATCCGCGCCGCGGCGCTCGAGTTCGGTCGCGAGCGCACCGTCGAGCACCGCGACCGGCACGCGCGCGAGGAGCGCGCCGAGAGGGTTCGCCGGCGTTGCGCGGACGGGGGTCGCGTCGGGAGCGTTCATCCGTCGAATGATATCCTGATCGCGGTGATGAACGACGCAAAGGCTTGGCGCGACGCGTATCCGCGGCTCGTGTCGATCGCGCTCCTGCTGGTCGCGATGGTGAGCGTGCAGGGTGGCGCGGCGCTCGCGAAACGCTTGCTGCCGGTCGTCGGCGCCGCGGGCACGGCGGCGTTGCGTCTTGCGTTCGCGACCGCGATGCTACTCGCGTTCGCGCGCCCGTGGCGGCACTGGCCGCGCCGCGAGGCCGCCGTCGCGATCCTCGCGTACGGGGTCTCGATGGGCGCGATGAACCTGCTGTTCTACGCCGCGTTGAGCCGGATCCCGCTCGGGATCACCGTCGCGCTCGAGTTCACCGGCCCGCTCGCGGTCGCGCTGGCCGGATCGCGCCGGGCGCTCGATCTCGTGTGGGCGGGTCTCGCCGCCGGCGGCCTCGTGCTGCTCCTGCCGTTGCGTGCCGGCGAGCGCGCCCTCGACCCAGCGGGCGTCGCGTTCGCGCTGGCGGCGGGTGCCTGCTGGGCCTTGTACATCGTGTTCGGCCGCCGCGCCGGCGAGCTGCATCCGCAGGGCACCGCGGCGCTCGGCGTCACCGCCGGCGCCGCACTGATCGTGCCGATCGGCGCGTTCACCGCCGGCTCACGCCTGACCGAGGTCGCGCTCTGGCCGATCGCGGCGGCGGTCGCGCTGCTCTCGAGTGCGCTCCCGTATTCGCTGGAGATGGTCGCGCTGACGCGCCTGCCGGCGCGCACGTTCGGCGTGCTGATGAGCGGCGAACCGGTCGTCGCGGCGCTGATCGGCTTGCAGTTCCTCGGCGAGCGGCTGCAGCCCTCGCAGTGGTTTGCCATCGTGTGCATCATGCTCGCGACCGGTGGGAGCGCCTCGACCGCCGCCCCGGAGCGTCCGCGCATCGCGAACGACTGATCCGGAGGATCGCGCGAACGGCGGATCGGCGCGCCGGTCTCGGGGGTGCGCGCGGCAGGCGTCCGACGGCGCGTCCGGTGGGGCGGCTCAGCCGCCGCCGAGCAACGCGCGCTTCAGATCGGCTTGCACCGGATTGGGTCCGAGCCATACGGCCAGCAAGTCGCGCTGGAATCGCCGTCCCGCGATCGGCTGGCCCTGCGGCCGGCCGTCGAGCGTGATCCGAGTCGTCCCGTCCGGCAGGAAGTCGATCGCGATCCGGTCGCCGTCCTTCGCGCCGCCGATCGTGCGCATCGTCGTGACGAGCGCGGCGAGTTGCGGCGCGATCCGTGCGCGCTCCGCGGGAGAGGCGTTGCGCGCGATTCCCTCGCGCAGTGCGTCGATCAGTTCGTTCGCGCTCAGGTCACGCGTCAAGGTCATCGACAGCCGCTTCGGGCCGGGGTCCGCAAGCGCCTGCGCAGCGACCGTCGTGTGCGTGCGCAGGTACAGCGCGCCGACGTACACGTGGAAGAAGAACCAGGTGCGCATGCCCGCACCGTTCAGCACGAGCGTGGTGCCGCCGACGTCGACCGTGTCGGCGACGCCGATCCCGTCGATCGTCGCCGCGCCCGCCGCGCCGATCCACAGCGCCGAGAATGCGATTCCGAGCAGCCATCGTTTCATCGTAGTCGCTCCGTTGACCCAAGAGCCGTCGTCGGGCGCCGCCGGTCGCCGGCGCCGCCGTCATCCGCCTTGCGCGAGCCGCACCGCCCAGAAGATCACCGCCGCGCCCACCAGCGTCATCGCGGTCGTCAAGGCCTTCGGATGCGCATGATAGCTCTCGGGGATCAGTTCGCTCGCGCCGAGATAGAGGAAGAATCCCCCGAACAACGCGAGCAGCGCGCCGAACGCATAATGGGGGACCCTGAAAAAGAGCGTCGCGATCACGCCGATCCCGGGTGCGATCGCGTCCGCGAGGAGCCAGTACCACGCGCCGCGCCGGCCGACTCCGCTCTTCAGCACGAGGTTCATCGTGTTGATGCCGTCCGAGAAATCGTGCGAGAGCACCGCGACCGCGACGACGACGCCGATCGCGCGTGATGCCTGGAACGCGAGACCGATCGCGATGCCGTCGAGCAGGCTGTGCAGGCACAGCAGCAGCGCGCCGAGCGGTCGGCGGCGGGCGGTCGCCGGCGTCTCGGCGCTGTGCATCAGCGCGAACCGGTCGATCACCAGATAGCCGAAGAAGCCGAGCGCCGTGTCGGCGAGCAGGGTGCCGGCCGACGTGCCCCCGCCGAATCCGATCGACTCCGGCAGCAAGTCGAAGAACGCGACGCCGAGCACCGCGCCGGCGCTGAACCCGAGGATCAGGTGCAGTTTGTCGCGCAATCGCAGCGCGAGCAGCCCGCCACTGACGGTGCTCGCGAAGGTCGCGCAGGCGATGACGATCAACCACACGATCGAATGCCTCTCCCCGGGGGGGGTTGCGTCGCGGCGCGGGCGCCGCGGAGAGCATAGTATATTCGTGCTCTCACCCATGCGGCGTTCGCCGATCGGAGGACACTGTGGCCAAGGACAAGTATCACAAGACCCGGATCGGCGAGCGCGTGCTGAAGCCCGAGACCCAGATGATGGGCTACGGCTACGATCCGACGCTGTCCGAGGGCGCGCTGAAACCACCGATCTTCCTCACCTCGACCTTCGTGTTTCGCACCGCGCAGGACGGCAAGGACTTCTTCGACTACACGTCCGGCCGCAAGACCTTGCCCGAGGGGCAGACCTCGGGACTCGTGTACTCGCGCTTCAACAATCCGAACCTCGAGGTGCTCGAGGACCGGCTGGCGCTGTGCGAGGGCGCCGAGCTCGCCGCGGTGTTCTCGAGCGGGATGGCGGCGATCTCGACGACGCTGTGGACCCACGTGCGGCCCGGCGACGTCGTGCTGATGAGCCAGCCGCTGTACGGCGGCACCGAGACGCTGATCGAAAAGACCTTGCCCCTGTTCGGCGTCGAGTCGGTCGGCTTCACCGACGGGCTCGACCGCGCGAGTATCGCGGCGGCGGCGGACCAGGCGCTCGAGCGCGCGCGGCGCAATGGCGGCCGGGTGAGCCTCGCGATCGCGGAGACGCCCGCGAACCCGACCAGCGGACTCGTCGATCTCGCCGTGGTTCGCGAGGTGCTGGAGTCTATCGGCACCCGCCAAGGCGGCGGGCGGCCGCTGCTCGCGGTCGACAATACGTTCCTCGGGCCGCTGTTCCAGCACCCGCTCGCGCACGGCGCGGATCTCGTGATGTACTCGCTGACCAAGTACGTCGGCGGACACTCGGATCTCGTCGCCGGCGGCGTCGTCGGCTCGCGTTCCACGGTCGAACCGGTGAAGCGCTTGCGCGGCGCACTCGGGACGCAGCTCGATCCGAACAGTGCGTGGATGATCACCCGGTCGATGGAGACATTGACGCTGCGGATGGAGCGCGCCGCACAGAACGCGGCGCGCGTCGCCCGCTACCTGCGCGAGCATCCGCAGGTTGCCGCGGTGAACTATCTCGGGTTCCTCGCGCCCGGAAGCGCCGGCGAGGCCTTGTTCCGCCGGCAGTGCCTGGCCGCCGGTTCCACGTTCGGATTCTCGATCCGCGGCGGCGAGCGCGAGGCATTCCGGCTGCTCGACGCGTTACAGGTGATCAAACTCGCGGTGAGCCTCGGCGGTACCGAGACACTGATGTCGCACCCGGCGAGCACCACCCATTCCGGCGTGCCGAAGGCGACGCGAGACCGTCTCGGGATCGACGATGCGCTGATCCGCATCTCGGTCGGCATCGAGGACCCGGACGACTTGATCGCTGATCTTGCGCAGGCGCTGGACCACGTTTGACGCGGCTCGCCGCGGCGTGCCTGGGCGCCGGACCGGCCCCTGCGCGGGCGTGTCGCGACGCTTATGTTCAATGCAACATGGCAAGACGATTAATTTCACGCCACCCGGCGACGATGCGCGCCGAGATGACCGTAAGCTGAACTTGAAGGTTCGTTCGCGAGTCTCAATGGATGGAGCAGGCCATGAATCAGTCCTGCCGTGGACGCTGGACGGAACGCGTCGAGGACCCGGCGGACAGTCGCATCAGGAGAGGGTCAGCCATGAGGAGCCAATGGGGACGCCGGTCGATGCTCGTCGGGGCGGTCGGCTGGATCATGGTCGCGGCGGCGGCGCATGCCGACGGTCCGCGAGGCGCGAATTTCGGCGGGCACTTCGGCGGTGGCGGCGGGCACTTCGGCGGTGGCGGGCGCGCCGCCGCCCCGGCGCATTTCGGCGGGGGGGCGCATTTCGCTCCGGCGCCGCACTACGCACCGGCGCCACGCTACGCGCCGGCTCCCCGTTATGCGCCCGCGCCGCGGTACGCGCCGGCACCACGTTATGCCGCGCCCGCGGGGCGCGGAGCGGCACGGTTCGCGCCGTCGCCCGAGACGCGGCGTTACATGGACGCCCGCCACGGGAACTGGAACCGTACCGGCGGTGAAGGCCACTGGGATGGCGACCGCGGCAACTGGGGCGGCTATCGCGATGGCAACGGCGATGGTCGTTGGGGCGACGACGACGACGGGCACGACTGGATCGGCACCTATTGGGGTGGCGGCTACTGGGGCGGCTCGTACTGGCCGGCCGTGACCTACGGCGTCGGCTTCTCGTGGTTCCTGCCGGTGCTGCCGTCGGTCTATTCGATCTACTGGTACGACGGCATCCCGTACTACTACGCGGACGACGTGTACTACACCTTCGATCCGAGCTACGACGGTTACGTCGCCACGGATCCGCCGCCGGTCTCGGGCACGGACTCGTCCGCCCAGGGCTACGCGGGCCAGATCTACATGTATCCGCGGGAAGGCCAGAGCGCCGCGCAGCAAGCCGAGGATCGGCGCGCGTGCGAGGACTGGGCGCGCCAACAGGTGGGTTCGAACGGCAACACGGATGATTTTCGCCGCGCCATGACCGCGTGCGCGGAGGGTCGCGGCTACAGCGTGCGTTAGCGCGGCGCGCGTTCGCGCGGCGCGCGGGAGGGCCGTCGGGTCACTTCCAGCACGTCGCCGACGTGTCGATGCCGGACGTGGAGAGCGACGTGTGCGCGCCTTGCGAGGTCACGGTGAACGACGCGCAGTCGGTGTCGTTCGCCTGATCGCCGATCGGCGTCGCGGTGATCGAGAAGCTCGCGGGCGTGCCCGCGGGCGAGCTGGGGGTCGGCGCGACCGCCGCGGTGACCACGGGTTGGGCGACCTGGTAGTAGCCGCTGCCCACGGTGACCGGCCAGGCGGCCGAGCCGTAGCCGAGATCCGATGCCGCACTGGAATAGGTGTTGGCCGTCGTGAAATACCGCTCCTCGAGGCTCGCGAGGTCGAGGAGCGCCGACTTCGCGTCGGTGCGCCGGCCCTCGCGCACGAACGACGAGTATGCCGGGATCGCAATCGCCGCGAGAATCGCCGCGACGACCATCGCGATGATGAGTTCGATCAGCGTGAAGCCGCGCTGCCCGCGGCGAGAGCCGCGGGCAGCGGCGGCGAGAGCCTGGCTGGTCATGTCGTCGATCCTCCGTGCATGCGTCGCTAGCGCTTCTCGATCCAGGTGAGGCGCGTGCCCTTGATTCCGCCTTGCGGGTTCACCGCGGTGATCGCTCCTGTGCCGCTGACCGTCTGCGTGACCATGTAGGTCATCGTGCCCTGGGTCACGAACGAGGGGCTCCCGGTGCCGCTCAACGCGATGCCGCTGATCGCCTGGTTGTTCACGTTCAGGAAGTTGTGGTTCGCGTCGCCGAAGAACGAGTTCGGGAACGCGCCGCCCGTCGCCGGGTCGAGCGCCATCGTCCAACCCGCGGCCGAGGTCGCCGCGCAGGTCGCGAGCGAACTCGTCGGTGGAATCGTCGTGTTCACGATGAACGCGCCGGCCTCGAGGACCGGGTTGAAGATCACCTGTTCATAGACTTGCGGGTAACCCGTGTTGGTCGACTGCAGTCCATTCGGGTCCGTCGGATTCGCATACCCGGCACTCAGGTTCACGTACCACCCGTACTGGTTGCAACCGCTGGTATCGGCCCAGCAGATCGTGTTCGCGCTCACGGTGCGGTAGTAGTACGCGCTCGACGGCGTCGTCGAACTCGACGTGGCGGCGAGCAACGGGTCGTACGTTGCGGTGATCGTCTGTTGCTGGAGCGAGGCGGTGCCGGCGATCGTCGCGGTCGGCGCCAGGATCCCGGTCGCGGTCGGGAGGCTCGCGTATTGCGTCGTGGATTTCGCGTTCCACGAGCCCATGTTCCAGTCCCAGACCCCGTAGAGCGCCTGTGGTGAGGCCGCGTAGGTCGCCGCCGAAGTCACCGAGAACGGGGTCTGCTGGCCCGTACCGAACTCGAGCATCACGCGCCGTGCCCCGCCCGCGGTCACCAGCGCGACGATCACCCGCGAGGTGATCGGTTGTCCGGTGGCGGTCGTGTACACCGGCGTCGGCGATGCGCTCCACTGCGACGGATCGCTGCTGGTCAGGTCGAAGCGCCAGACGTTGCCGTTCGCGTCGCCGGCGTACACGTAGTCGACGATGTGGTCGCCGTCGAGATCGGCCGCGGTCACGTAGGTGATCCCGTCGCCGGTGCCGGCGTTGCCGGTGGTCAAGTAGTAGAACGTCTGGCCACCGGTCGTCGGATCGACCAACATCACGTAGATCCCGGCGTCGCCGGTCGCGCTGTTCAGGCCGTTGCCGAACACCGCGCCCCAGTCGCCGTTGTGGAAGCGGCGGATCTGCGGATCGCCGTAGGTGAGGCCCAGATTGTTGCCGCAGTTCGCCACGTTCGCGCAATTCAGCGTCGATGTCGTCGTGCCGGCGACGGTCGTCGTACTCCACTCGCCGATCACCGTGCTCGCGGCGTTGGCCTCGGAGAAGCTTGCCGGATTGGTGATGTCGAGCGCGTAGATCGCTGCTCCCCCGGGGCCCATGCCGCCCACCAGCCAGGTGTGCCACTGGCCGCCGTAAAAGAGATCGCCGACGCCCGGCGGTGCGTCGACGCTGAAGTTGTGCGCGTAGAGCGGGTTCGAGTAATCCTGTTCGGCCGCGTTCGCGTTGATCGAGTCGACGACATAGCTCGGCATGTACGCGAGCAGTTCGTGCCCGTCATTGTAGGTCGCGACGTAGTTGCCGGAGGAGTCGAACGAGCCGGTGCGGAAGCCGTGCAGCAATCCGTCGTTCGCGCCCGCGTAGACGACGTTCGTGCGTGTCTGGTACTGCGTCTCGAATGCCGGGTAGGTCTGCGCGCTGGATGCGTTCTCCGGCAGGGTCGCGTTCGGGTTCAACAGGTCCTTCCACACGGTCGGGAACGACGAGGACGGCGGGCCGACCCAGGTCGGGCTCGAATCGATGATGTCTCCGAGCACGCTGGTGCGCGCCCGATAGAGCCCGACGCCGTACGCGTTCATCTCGTTGCTGCGGTCACCGCGCAGGTAGTTCAGCCGGTTCGAGTTGATCGGGGTCGGATCGCCGGTGTCGAGCGCGGTCTGCTCGGCGCTGGTGAGGTTGCTCCACTCGAACGGGATGCCTTGCGAGCCGTTCCAGCTCAGGATCGTGCGACTGCTCGGACCCTCCGCCGCGATCGGGCCGGCGACGCCGGTCGTCGCGCAGGTCTGGCCGGAGAGAACGCCGGTCAACACGCAGGAGGCGTCCCAGTTCACGGTCGGCGAGATCTCGAGCGCGTTCGCGCTGGTCGCGCCCGGGGGTGTGACCAGGTATTGCGAGGTCAGCGAGCCGGTCCAGTTGTTCGCGTTGTAGAACGCGAAGTACACCTGTGTGCCGGTCTGCACCTTCGCGGTCTGCTTCTGGTTCAAGCCCGCGGAGCTCTGCGACTGGTTCTGCGGCGACGCCTGGAAGCACATGATCTCGTGGATGTTGGTGCTGCCGCCGTCGGATCCGGCGAAGCCGAAGCGCACCGCCGCGGGGATCGGCCCGTTGAACGCCGTGATGCTCTGTCCGGTGATCACCGGCTGGAACGCGCCACCGTTGTAGCTGTAGGCGAGGCTCAACAGGCCCGCCGGCGTGATCGTCAGGTTGTAGGTGATCGGGACACCGTATTTCGCAGCTTGCGCGGGCCTCATGTGTGCCGTCGTGACCGGGCCGTAACCGCGGTAGATCGCGCTCTCGTTCGCGATCTTGACGTTGGTCAGCACCTTGTACGCGTTCGGGATCGCCGCGTAGTCGGTGTAGCTCGGAAGGGGTGCGCCCGTGTTGGTCCAAGAGCCGTTCGAGTATTTCCAGATCGTGTTGGTCTTGCAGGTGTCCAGAACGCCATAATTCTGCTGGCTGGGCGTGCCGGTCGACGGCGTCGAGGAGGGATAGTCTCCCGGATACGTCGCGTTGAGATAGGCCCAGTTCACATTGCCGGCGCCGCGCAGCCCGATCCGGTCCGGCTTGTAACTCCAACCGGTCGCGGTGTTGTCGCCCTGGTTCAGGAAGTTCCCGTACTCGTCGATCCCGAGGCCGAGGTAACCGCCCGGCAAGCCGTCCTGGGGGTAGTTCGATGATTCGTCCGAGCACGAGTAGGCGAGGCTGCCGCCGTTCGCGCCGATCGCCGACGGGTTGTCGTCGTCGACCTTGCTCGCATCCTGCAGGAAGAAGCTGATTCCGTCGGCCCCGTCTGCGCCGGCGCCACCGGAATCGCCCTCGTAGGTCTCGGTCGTGAAACTGACCTTGATGCCGTTGGTGGCGAGCGGGAACGTGAAGTTCGAGATGATCGCGCCGCGCTGGAAATTATTGTTGTTGGTGAATCGCAGGGCGCCGGGGTTGTCCGGTAGACGACCTGTAAGAGAACCTGAGGTATTGCTGCCGCCGACGAGCGTCTTCCCGTAGTAATACCCGCCGGGCCCGGTCATCGTCACGCAGCCGGGGATCTGTCCCGGGCTCGGCGAGCCGGCCGAGGTGCTCGCGGTCAAGCAGGCGCCGTTCGAGTAGAACCAGGAATTGTTGGTCGTCGAGCCGGTGAAGTTCTCGGTGTAGTTCGTCGTCGCCGAGACCGTTTGCGCCGCTGCCGCGAACGGCAACCCGAAAACGGCCAGCGCGACGAGGGCGATTCGATGCATCGCGTTCATCTCAAGGACCTCCCGCATTTATCGTGCCGCTGCCGATCTGCAAGAGATAGGTGCTCTCGACCACGGCGGTGGTGTTCGCGCTGCCGCCGTAGCCGACGGCATCGATCTGGTACAGCGAGCCGGTCAGGCCGGTCGACAGCGCCGGCGAGCCGAGATAGGTGATGTAGAACTGCGGTGCCTGCGACATCGTCGTGCCGTTGGTGAGTCCGCGGTTGTCGGTCGTATAGGTCACGCCCGCGGTCCAGGGCGTGACGCTGAAATTCGGCAGCGGGCTCGTGCAGACCTGGCCGACCGTGTAGGGTACGAAGCCGGTGCAGGTCACCGGCGGCGTCGCCTTGCCGTTCGCGAGCCACCACTCGGCGTACTGTTCGGCGCTCTCGGCGGCGTGCAGCGCGAGTTGCTTGTCGCGCATGTTGCCGGCGATCTTTTCGTCGAGGCCGAAGCTGTGGAACATCGCGAGCGCGAGGATGGTGACCACGATCAGCAGTAGCAGGCTCGTGATCAGCACCATCCCGCGCTCGTGGCGGCGCGCAGGGCGGCGGCGGACGGCGTGCGCGCTCATGTGTTCACTCCCGCCTTGTTCATCAGGTCGATCACCCGCCGGAACGTGACGGTCTGCGGCACGGTGGTGCTCTGCCCGTTGCCGGTGCCGTAGAGCGGGTTCTGGAACGTCAGCGCGACCTGGACCGAGATCACGTCCGGCCAGTAATTCCCGGCGGTGACCTGACTCGCGTCGAGATAGGCGTCGATCGAGTTGTTCCCCGAGGCCGAGTTCGTCTGCACGCCGTAGACGATCTGGACGTTCGTGAGGCCACTGACCAGGGTGATCGTCTTCGTCGCGGCGCCGCCCACGGTGAGCTGGCACTGCAGATTGCCGTTCGCATCGAGGTTGAACTCGTTGGTCAGCGTCGCCGGCGCGGTTTGCGTGTTGCCGCTGCAGTCGAGCACGCCGTCGCTCCCGGAGGTCGCGTAGCGCACCGAGATCGTGTCGAGCGTGCCGGTGCCGGTGCCGTAGAGCGCCTGGCCGACGGCGAAGCCGCCGCTCGCCGGGAATTCGCTGCTCTCGGAGTTGTTCATCGGATCGGGGAAGTAACCGGTCGTCTGGACGACGTTGGTGATCAGCGTCATCGCGAGCCGCTCGTTCTCCTGCAGCGTCGACAGGGCGCTCTGCACGGTGTTCGTGCGCTTCATCGCCTGCACGAGCACCAGCAGACCGCCGATCAGGAACAGCCCGATCAACAGAGCGATCATCAGCTCGATCAGCGTGAAGCCCGCGTGCCGCGCACGGATCCGGAACGGGGCGCGAGGTGTCGGATGGCGCTTCATGGCACGACGTAGAGGATGTAGGTGGGCGCCGCGAGCGAGTTCATGTTGCCCTGCTGTTGGTTGTTGATCGCGACGCCGTTCTCGACCCACTGGATCTGGATCGCGCAGCTCACCGCGACGCCGACGGTGGTCGAGCAGTCGACGGTCGCGAGATACGGCGGCAGCACCGCCGCGAGGTCGTTCGCCCAGGCGTTCACGTCGTGCGCCGCGATGTCCGCGGGCGCGCAGGCGTTCGTGCCGGTGCCGGTGCAGGCCGGATTCGCCTGCAGGCTGCTCGCCGAGATCGAGATCGCCGTGCCGCCGCCGCCGGTCACGGTGAAGCTCGCCGGCGCGAAGCCGCCAGCCCAGTACGCGCGGTCGGCGTGCATCATCGACGCGAAGCTCGCCGCCTCGATCGCCGCGAGCGAGCGGTCGCCGGCGACGTTCGTGCTCGCAATGCCGAGCGAGGCCATCTTCGCGAGCCCCAGCAGGCCGATCGTGATCACGATCAGCGCCACGAGGACTTCGATCAAGCTGAATCCCGCGTGCCGGGCTTGCGGAACGCGGATTTTCATGAGCAGGTGCTCACGGTGCTGCCCGGCGCGATCCCGCCGGCGATCTGCAGGCTCAGCATGCCGACCGGCGAGACGGACAGGCAGCGCGTCCACTGGGAGGCGTTGTTCGGTGCGTGCAGCGTGATCGTGACCTCGTTCGTCGTCCCGGTCGATGCGAAGCCCTCGCGATTGAACGTGATCCACGCGAAGTCGTTGTCGGCCGAGAACGTGTCCGGCGTGAACGCCGCCTCGGTGCGCAGCACCGGCTCCCCGGCGTCGACGGCGTGATTGCCGTTCGAGTCGGCGAACACGATCCAGCCGTCGTTCCAGTTCGTGTCGGCGGTCGCGCAGGTCGCGCCGTCGGTCGAGACGCACACCGTCACCGGGAGTCCCTCCTTGATCGCCTCGGAGCGCGCGTATTGCATGTCCCCGAGCAGCGCGTCGACCTCGGCGGCGATCCGGTTGGAGGTGGTCACGTACTCGTAGGACGGGACGCCGATCGCCGCGAGGATCCCGACGATCAGTATCACGATCATCAATTCGAACAACGTGAAGCCGCGGGTCGGGTTCATCGCGTGGTCGTGCTCCCTCGAGGCCTCCCATCCTAGGACCCGAAGCTGTCTCCAAGCTGTCGCGCGCGGAGGGGCGCGCGCCGAATGTGACGCGGTTCTCAGTTCGGCGGGAAGCGGACCGCGACCCGGGTGCCCTGGCCGCCGGCGCCCCCATCGATCGACACCTGAGCGTCGTGCAGGTCCGCGACTTCCTCGACGATCGCGAGGCCGAGCCCGCTGCCCGGGCCGGGCGCGTTCGCCACGCGGTAGTGGCGCTGCCGGACGCGCTGCCGTTCGCCCGGCGGGATCCCCGGGCCGTCGTCCTCGACCGCGACGAACGGGTGCTCGGCCTCGCGGCCCGCGCTCACGGTCACCCGCCCGCCGCGCGGGGTGTATTTCAGCGCGTTGTCGACGAGATTGTCGAGCAAATCTTCGAGCAGCGACGGGTCGCCGTGGATGGGTGCCGGGGCGAGCTCCGCGCCGAGGTCGATCCCGGCCTGCAACGCCCGATCGAAGTGACGCGCGACCACCTCGCCGGCGAGCGCGGCGAGATCCACCGGTTCGCGCCGCGGCGCGACGTTGACCGCCGGATCCGCGCGCGCCAGCGTCAAGAGCTGGTTCGACGTGCGCGCGAGCTGCCGGACCCCTTGCTGCAGCGTCTGCAGGCGACCGAGGATCGGCTGTGCGGCGGGCTCCGCGACCAAGAGGTCGAGCTGAGCCACCATCCCCGTGATCGGCGTACGCAGCTGGTGGGCGGTGTTCGCGATGAATCGCCGCTGCGACTGGATCGATTCGCGCAGCATCGCGAACAGCCGGTTCAACGTGATCGCGAGCGGCACGAGCTCCAGCGGGATGCCGTCAGCGGCGATCGGTCGCAAATCGGCCGCCGAGCGCAGCTCGAGCTCCTCGCGCAAGCGGCGGATCGGCCGCAGGCCGAGCCGGATGCCGATCCACACCAGCACCAGCGTGAGGTCGAGTTGCAGGAAATCCCAGAGCAGCCCGCCCATGAAGCCGAAGCGCGCCGCCGGGCCGGTGGTGCCGAGCTCGTCCGCGACCGAGACCAGCAGCGTGCCGTGCTCGGTGTGCGCGCGGTAGGTCAGGATCCGCAGGTCGCGTCGTCCGACCTGCGCGGTCGAGAATACCGCCTCCGCGGCGCGCGACAGCGCCATCGCGGGCAGTTGCGCATCGCCTGCGATCAGCCGTCCGTCGGTCCCTCGCACCGCGAACGCGATCGCGTCGGCTGGCGCGTCGACGATCACGCGCCCGCGTTCGATCCGCAGACCCCGGGCCAGCGTCTCGGCCTGGCGGCGCAGGCGCGCATCCACGCTCGCGACCCGCGGCACGACGGTGCCCCAGTAGCGCGCGAGCGCGCCGCACAGCGCGAGCACCGTGAGCGGTACCGCGAGCCAGAACACCAGGCGCCGGCCGATCGAGGGGTTCACGACGGCTCGGTCTCCTCGAGCCGGTAGCCGAGACCGCGCAGTGCGCGGATCGCAGCGGCGTCCCCGAGCTTCGCGCGCAAGCGCGAGACCTGCAGCTCGACCGCATTCGCCGAGGCGTCCTGATCGGGTCCGGAGAGCGCCTGCAGCAGACGGTCCTTGGAGACGATCAAGCCGCTCCGTCTCGCGAGGCATTCGAGCACGAGCCACTCGCGCGCGGTCAGGTCGACGTTGGCGCCGTCGATCCACAAGCGATGGCCCGCGAGGTCGATGGTCATCCGCCGCATCTGGATCGCTTGGCCGAGCGCACCGTGCGCGCGGCGCAGCAGCGCGCGGCAGCGCGCGGCGAGCTCGGTCGGCTCGAACGGCTTGCTGAGGAAGTCGTCGGCACCGAGATCGAGCGCCTTCACGCGGTCGGCGAGCGTGCAGCGCGCCGTCAGCACGAGCGTCGGGAGCGTGCGGCCCGTGCTGCGCAGTCGCCGCACCAGCGACAGGCCGTCGATGCCGGGCAGGCCGACGTCGACGATGGCGAGATCGAACTCCTGCTCCGCGAGGGCGGCGAGCGCCGCCTCCGCGCTCGCGGCGCGAATCGTGCTCCAGTGGTCGCCCGCGAGGCCACGCGCCACGGCATCGGCGACGATGTCGTCGTCCTCGACGATCAGCAGGCGCATCGCGGATCGCTCTCCCGCGTCGGCGGTCTCGTGGATCAATCCGTTCCGGTCGCCTCGCCGAAGGCGCCGCGCTTCGGCAGCAAGCGGCCGAGCGCGTCCGCGTAGGTCTTCGCGAACGCCTCCGCGAACCAGTGCGGGAGTCCGTCCGCGGCGCGTTGCGAGAGCCCGGTGTACAGATCCCGGTACAACTCCCAGTAACGCGCCTTGTTCTGCGTCGCGAACACGCCGCGCTTGCCGTCGCGCTCGAAGCGCTCCTCGAGCTCGCGCGGATCGAATCGGCCGAGGAATTCCTCGAGCGCCGCGTGCAGGGCCGCGAGCGCTGCGCCGTTCTCGGCCTTGAGCCGCCGGAAGCGCTCGCGCACCGATTCGACCGAGCCGCCGCGCTTCGCGCTGGTCGTCAGCAGCGTGAACAGCGCTTCCTCGACGCCCTGGCCGAGACGGACCGCGCCCTCGCGATCCTCGTCCGGCGGGATCTGCAGGCGGGCACGGAATTCCGCGCGGCTTTGATCGAGCTCGGTCAGCCCGAGCACGCTCTCGCGCAGGATCTGGCCGGCGAGCTGCATCGCGAGGACGCGCGACTCGGGGCTCAGCCGGCGCGGGTCGATCCCCGCGCCGCGGCAGAACGCGGCGAGGCCCGGTTCGCAGTCCGCGTCGTAGAGCGCCGGCGCATGCGGCCCCGGCGCCGCTGCGCGCTCGAGGGTGAGCGGCCGCGTCATCATGTGCCACGGGACCGGCTCGGCGGCCGCGGCCGGCCGCGGCGGCGGGTCGGCCAGCAGCGGTTGCCCGTAGGCGTCACGGGCGACCGACGCGAGGTTGGCGCCGACTCGGCCGCCCGGTTCGAGCAGTTCGCTCAAGTCGAGGTCGGCGCCGAGGTCGTCGGCGGTCGCCTTGTGCGCCGACGCCGGCGGGCTCGCACCGTCGAACGCGACGATCGCGCTCTCGTCCGGGGGGAAGTCGTTCGACGGTTCGACGCTCACGCGCAGCTCGTACTCGCCGATCCGGACGTAGTCGCCGTCCTGCAGCTGGTATTCGTGGAACCGGCCGAGCGGCACCTGCGCGCCGTTCACATAGGTGCCGTTCGAACTCGTATCGACGAGATAGTAGCGTCCGGCGCGACATTCGATGCGCGCGTGTTTCCCCGAGAGGTAGCGCTCCGGGTCGGGCAACATCCACTCGTTGTCGCGCGAGCGGCCGATCGAGCCGCCGTGGACGCCGAACACCTTGGACGCCTGGTCGCCGAGCCGGTCCGCGTGCTCGCTGACGACGCTTACGCGCAGGGCCATTTTTGCTCCGATCGGTTGCTCATCGGGATTTGCGGTAAGTCCTCGTATAATATAACGAAACGCTACCAGCGTTCGGAGTCTGGCAAATGGCCGCGAGTCACATTTTCAAGGTTTTGTTCGCCAACCAGGGCAAAGTCTACGAGCTCTACGCCCGCAAGGTGAGCCACGGCGGCCTGTTCGGCTTCATCGAGGTCGAGGAGTTGATCTTCGGCGAACGCTCCACGGTCGTCGTCGACCCGACCGAGGAAAAGATAAAGGCTGAATTCCACGAGGTAAAGCGCACCTATTTGCCGATGCATTCGGTGCTGCGGATCGACGAGGTCAAGAAGCAAGGTGTCAGCAAGATCAGTGCCCTCGAGGGCTCCAACGTCGCGCAATTCCCGGTGCCGATCTACACGCCGGGCGGGGATTCGAACGCGCGCAAGTGACCTGAACGAGCGCGCGACCGGCGAGCGCGGCGCGCTGGAACGATCCACATGATCGAGTTTCCGGGCGCGCCCGCGCTGTCGCCATTCCGGCTGGAGCGTTTGCTCGGCGAGCTGCGCGCTCACGACCCACGCGTGCTCGCCGTGCAGGCGGATTTCGTGCACTTCGTCGACGCGGCACGCGGGCTCGCGCCGGCCGAGCACGCGCTCCTCGAGCGTCTGCTGCGCTACGGCTCCCGGGCGCGAACCGCCGCGGCCGCGGCGTCGGGCGACGCCCATACCGTCCTGGTGACGCCGCGGCTCGGTACCGTCTCGCCGTGGTCGAGCAAGGCGACCGACATCGCGCGGGTATGCGGGCTCGCGCCGGTGCGCCGGATCGAGCGCGGCACGCGCTATACCCTGCGGATCGCCCCGCCGGCGAGCGCGCCCGATCTCGCGGCGATCGCGCCGCTGCTGCACGATCGCATGACCGAGTCCCTGTGGCCCGCGGCCGCGCCGCCGCCCGGCTTCTTCCGCGAAGAGGCGCCGCGGCCGCTGCGACGCGTGCCGCTCGCGCGCGACGGCCGCGCGGCGCTCGCCGCGGCGAATCGCGACTGGGGACTCGCGCTCTCGGAGGAGGAGATCGACTATCTCGCGCGCGCGTTCGCGGCCACGGGGCGCGATCCCACCGACGCGGAGCTGATGATGTTCGCGCAGGCGAACTCGGAGCACTGCCGGCACAAGATCTTCAACGCGGCGTTCCGCATCGACGGCGCCGAGATGCCGATGTCGCTGTTCGAGATGATTCGCGAGACCCATCGGCGCAGCCCCGGCGGCGTACTGTCGGCGTATCGTGACAACGCCGCGGTGATCGAAGGCGCGGTCGGCGCGCGGTTCTTCCCGGACCCGGCCACGCACCGGTATGCGGCTTCCGCGGAGCCGATCGACATCCTGATGAAGGTCGAAACCCACAACCACCCGACCGCGATCTCGCCGTTCCCCGGCGCCGCGACCGGCGCGGGCGGGGAGATCCGCGACGAGGGCGCGACCGGGATCGGCGCGAAGCCGAAGGCCGGCCTGTGCGGCTTCTCGGTGTCGAACCTGCGGATCCCGGGCGCGCGGCGCGACTGGGAAGAGGATCTCGGCAAGCCCGAACGGATCGCGTCCGCGCTCGAGATCATGCTCGCGGGCCCGATCGGCGCGGCCTCGTTCAACAATGAGTTCGGCCGGCCGAACATCGCCGGCTACTTCCGCAGCTTCGAGCGCCGGACGCGCGAGGGCGACCGCGTCGTGGCGCGCGCCTACCACAAGCCGATCATGCTGGCGGGCGGCCTCGGGAACGTGCGCCGCCCGCACGTCGAGAAACACGAGGTCGCGGTCGGCGCGCCGCTCGTCGTGCTCGGCGGGCCGGCGATGCTGATCGGCCTCGGCGGCGGCGCAGCGTCCTCGGTCGGCAGCGGCCAGAGCGACTCGCAGCTCGACTTCGCGTCCGTCCAGCGCGGCAACGCCGAGATCCAGCGGCGCGCGCAGGAAGTGATCGACCGCTGCTGGGCGCTCGGCGAGCGCAATCCGATCCTGTTGATCCACGACGTCGGCGCCGGCGGACTGTCGAACGCCTTGCCCGAGGCGATCGCGCACAGCCAGCGCGGCGGGCGGATCGAGCTGCGGCGGATCCCGAGCGCGGAATCGGGGCTGTCGCCGATGGAGATCTGGTGCAACGAGGCGCAGGAGCGCTACGTGATCGCGCTCGAGCCCGGGCGCGTCGCCGAGTTCGAGGCGATCTGCGCGCGCGAGCGCTGCCCGGCCGCGATCGTCGGCGAGGTCACCGACGACGGCCGGTTGATCGTCGCCGATGCGACGCTGGGCGGGACACCGGTCGACATGACCATCGACACGCTGCTCGGCAAGCCTCCGCGGATGCGCCGCGAAGTGACCCGCGCGCCGCGCCGGCCGGAACCGCTGTCGAGCGCCGGCGTCACCGTCGAGGAGTCGCTGCGCCGGCTCCTCGAGTTGCCGACGATCGCCGACAAGTCGTTCCTGATCACGATCGGCGATCGCACCGTCGGCGGACTCGTGAGCCGCGATCAGATGGTCGGGCCGTGGCAGGTGCCGGTCGCGGACGTCGGCGTGACCTTGAGCGACTACCAAGGCTATCGCGGCGAGGCGCTCGCGGTCGGCGAGCGCACGCCGGTCGCGGTGCTCGATCCGCCCGCGTCGGGCCGGCTCGCGGTCGCCGAAGCGATCACCAACCTCCTCGCGGCCGACATCGGCGCGCTCGCGGACGTGCGCTTGTCGGCGAACTGGATGGCCGCGTGCGGCGAACCCGGCGAGGATGCGGACCTGTACGCGACCGTGCGCGCGGTCGCGATCGAGCTGTGCGCGCGGCTGCAGATCGCGATCCCGGTCGGCAAGGACTCGCTGTCGATGCGCACCGCGTGGCGGGATGCGGGCGGTGAGCATCGGGTGATCGCGCCGATCTCGCTGATCGTGTCGGCGTTCGCGCCGGTGCGCGATGCGCGGCGCACCTTGACGCCGCTGCTCGACCGGCGCGCGCCCTCGCAATTGCTGCTCGTCGACCTCAGCCGCGGGCGCGACCGGCTCGGCGGCTCGTGCTGGGCGCAGGTCTTCGCGCGCGACGGCGGCGAGCCCGCCGACCTCGACGACCCGGCGCTGCTCGCGGCGTTCGCGGCCGCGATGATCGAATTGAAGGCGCGGGGCCTCGCGCTCGCGTACCACGACCGCTCCGACGGCGGTACGCTGATCGCGCTGCTGGAGATCGCGTTCGCGTCGCATTGCGGCCTCGAGATCGATCTCGGCGAGGTGCGCGACGCGGTCGCCGCGTGTTTCGCCGAGGAGCCGGGCGCGATCGTGCAGATCGCCGATCCGCAGGTCGCGGCGGCGCTCGCCGTGTTCGAGCGGCACGGACTCGGCGGCTGCGTCCGCGCGGTCGCACGGCCGGTCGCCGGCACCCGGATCGCGGTGCGCGCCGGCGGGCGAGCGGTGCTCGAGGCGTCGCGGATCGATCTGCACCGCGCGTGGAGCGAGGTGTCGTTCCGGCTGCAACAGCTGCGCGACCATCCGGATTGCGCCCGCGAGGAATACGACCGACTCCTCGACGCGGACGACCCGGGGCTCGGCGCGAGCCTGAGCTTCGATCCGGCCGAGGACGTCGCCGCGCCGTACGTGAACACCGGGCGGCGCCCGAGCGTCGCGGTGCTGCGCGAACAGGGCGTGAACAGCCAGACCGAGATGGCCGCGGCGCTCACGCGCGCGGGATTCGACGCGTACGACGTGCACATGAGCGACGTGCTCGGTGGCGCCGTGAGCCTCGAGCGTTTCGCCGGGCTCGTCGCCTGCGGCGGCTTTTCCTACGGCGACGTGCTCGGCGCCGGCGAAGGCTGGGCGAAATCGATCCTGTTCAACGACCGCGCCCGCGCGCAGTTCGAGACGTTCTTCCGTCGCCCCACCACGTTCACCCTCGGGATCTGCAACGGCTGCCAGATGCTCGCGGCCTTGAAGGAACTCGTGCCGGGAGCGGAGCGGTGGCCGCGGTTCGTCCGCAACCGCTCCGAGCAGCACGAGGCGCGGCTGGTCCTGGTGCGCATCGCACCGAGCCGTTCGGTGCTGTTGCAGGGCATGCACGATTCGGTGCTGCCGGTCGCGGTCTCGCACGGCGAGGGTCGCGCGGAGTTCGACGCGGACGGCGGACCCGAGCGGCTGCTCCAGCTCGGCGAAGCGAGCGTGCGGTACGTCGATCACCGCGGTGCGCCGACCGAGCGCTATCCGTTCAATCCGAACGGCTCGCCCGGCGGACTCGCGGGCGTCTGCAGCGCCGACGGCCGCGTGACCGCACTGATGCCGCATCCGGAGCGGGTCTACCGGACCGTGCAGAACTCCTGGGCGCCGCGCGAGTGGGGCGAGGACGGCGGCTGGATGCGGCTGTTCCGCAACGCGCGCGTGTTCGTCGGCTGAGCGCGCGGCGCGCGCGCGGCACGGTCAGTACGCGGTTTCGGCGGTCGACGGGACGACGAACTTGCGATACGTCACCGCCTGGCGCAGCTTCGCCTTGCGGACGAAGGTCTGGTACAGGAGGTCCCGCATCACTTCGAGCAGCACGCCCGCGCGGCTCGCGTTCAGGGTCGGTTGGTGCGGCCAGGGGTCGGCGTCGCTGCCGAACAGCACCGCGCGGATGGCCGCGAAGGTCTCTTCGTCGAGCGCGGCGATCTCGCGCGCGTCCTGCAATTCGTCGAACAGGTCGAGCTTGCCGCGTTCGCCGAGTTCGCGGAACAGCGACTGCGCGGTGCGGCGGCACATCGCGCCGAACGCGTTGAAGCACCCGGCCGTGTAACAGGCGAGGGCTTCCTTGAATACGCCCTGGGTCTCCGCCGGCAGGTAGCTGAGCGGGAACGTCTCCGGCGCACGCTCGATTTCGACGAAATTCGCGGCGAGATCGACGCGGTCCGGCGCAAAGCCGAGTACGGGGAACTTGAGGAACACCGGTTCCCCGCAGGCGTCGCACAGGAACACCACGCCCACGTGCTTCGGCTGGCGACGGCTCAACTCCGCGATCCGGGGCACGCCGACCGGCGTCAGGTGCGTGTGTGCCTGGCAGTGCGGGCAGGCGAGCGCGAGGCCCGGGGGTTCGATCCGCAGTTCGTCCAGCGCGTCGATGTAGATCATCGCGATCACCCCTCCAGCGGCTTGTAGCGGATCCGGTGCGGCTGCGCCGCTTCCTCTCCCTTGCGCTTCTTCAGGTCTTCTTCGTACTCGCGGTAGTTGCCCTCGAACCAGACGACCGTGGAGTCGCCCTCGAACGCGAGCATATGGGTTGCGATCCGATCGAGGAACCAGCGATCGTGCGAGATCACGACCGCGCAGCCGGGGAACGCGAGCAGCGCTTCCTCGAGCGCGCGCAGCGTCTCGATGTCGAGGTCGTTGGTCGGCTCGTCGAGCAGCAACACGTTGCCGCCGGATTTCAGCACCTTCGCGAGGTGCACGCGGTTGCGCTCGCCGCCCGAGAGCTCGCCGATGAGTTGTTGCTGCTGGACGCCGCGGAAATTGAACCGTCCGACGTAGCCGCGCGACGAGGTCTCGTAGTTGCCGACCTTGATGAGGTCGAGGCCGCCGGAGATCTCCTGCCAGACGCTGTTCTTGTCGTTGAGCGTCTGGCGCGACTGGTCGACGTAGGCGAGCGTCACCGTCGGGCCGACGCGGATCTCGCCGGCGTCGGGTTTCTCGGCGCCGGTCAACATCCGGAACAGCGTCGTCTTGCCGGCGCCGTTCGGGCCGATGATGCCGACGATGCCGCCGCGTGGCAGGCTGAAGCTCAGGCCGTCGATCAGCAACCGGTCGCCGAACCCCTTGCGCAGTCCCCGGCACTCGATCACGAGGTCGCCGAGCCGCTCGCCCGGCGGAATGTAGATCTCGTTGGTCTCGTTGCGCTTCTGGAACTCCTGCGAGGAGAGTTCCTCATAGCGCTGCAGCCGGGCCTTCGACTTCGCCTGCCGGGCCTTCGGGTTCGACCGAACCCACTCGAGCTCCTGCTTCAGCGATTTCGTGAGCGCTTCCTGCTGCTTCTCCTCCTGCACGAGTCGCTGCTCCTTCTGCTCCAGCCACGAGGAGTAGTTGCCGTGCCACGGGATCCCATGGCCGCGGTCGAGCTCGAGGATCCACTCGGCGACGTTGTCGAGGAAGTAGCGATCGTGGGTCACCGCGATCACCGTGCTCGGATAGTCGGCGAGGAAACGTTCGAGCCAGGCGACCGACTCGGCGTCGAGATGGTTCGTCGGCTCGTCGAGCAGCAGCATGTCGGGCTTCGACAGCAGCAGCCGGCACAGCGCGACGCGGCGTTTCTCGCCACCCGAGAGCTTGCCGACGACCGCGTCCCAGGGCGGCAGGCGCAGCGAGTCCGCGGCGATCTCGAGCTTGCGCTCGAGCTCCCAGCCGCCGACCGCATCGATCCGGTCCTGGATCTTCGCCTGTTCCTCCATCAGCTTGTTCATCTCGTCGTCGGTCATCGGCAGGGCGAAGCGGTCGCTGATCGCGTTGAACCGGTCGATCAGACCCTGCACGTCGCCGACGCCTTCGCCGACGACCTGCCGCACCGTCTTGGTCTCGTCGAGTTCGGGCTCCTGCGGGAGGTAGCCGACCTTGATCCCGGGTTGCGCGCGGGCCTCGCCCTCGATGTCCGCGTCCTTGCCGGCCATGATCCGCAGCAGCGTCGACTTGCCGGAGCCGTTCAGACCCAGCACGCCGATCTTGGCGCCCGGGAAGAAGCTCAAGCTGATGTCGCGCAGGATCACGCGCTTCGGTGGGACGACCTTGCCCACGCGATTCATGGTGTAGATGAACTGAGCCATAGGGAACCGTCGCGATGCGGCCAATCGGGGATCGGAAACCAGGAATTATCAGCGACTCACCGCGACTTGTCACGAAGCGCGGCCGCGGACCAGCCGCCCCCCAAGTCCCCGATCAACGCGACCGTGGTCACGAGCCGGCTCTGGCGCACCGCGAGGGCGCTGCGCCGATCGGCGAGCAGCGTCGCCTGGGCCTGCGCGACCGCCGTGTAATCGACGGTCCCGGCCTGGAACTCCGCGAGCGCGATCTCGGCGCCGCGCTCGGCGTCGGCGACCGCGCGATCGAGCACGACGGCCTGCGCCGCGAGGATCCGCAGGCCCGCGAGATCGTCCTCGACGTGCGCGAACGCGTTCAGCACGGTGTTGCGGTAGTTCGCGACCGCCCCTTGGTACGCGGCGCGGGTCGCGCGCACCTGCGCCCGGCGGGCGCCGAAGTCGAGGACCGAGAGCGCGCTGTTCGCGCCGAGCGACCAGACGTCGTTCGCGGTGTGCAACAGGCCGTCGAGCGGCGATTGCGCGAACCCCTCGGCCGCGGACAGCGACAGGCTCGGGAAGTAGGCGGCGGTCGCGACGCCGATCGCCGCGTTCTCGGCCGCGACCGTGCGCTCGGCGGCGGCGATGTCCGGCCGCCGCTCGAGCAGGGTCGAGGGTACGCCGGGCGGTACCTCGGGCAGCGCCGGCAGCGTGCCCGCGGCGCGAATCTCGAGGTCTTCGGGGTTCTTGCCGACCAGCACCGCGATCGCGTGCGCGTATTGCGCGCGCGCGACGCCGAGCGCGATCAGCGCCGCCTGCTCGGTGTCCAGCGCGGTCCGGGCGGCGATCACCGCCGAGGGCGGCGCGGTGCTCACGCCGGCGGAGGCCTGCTGCGTGACGATCCGCAGCGAGTCGCGGTACGCGCGCACCGTGAGGCGTTCGAGCGCGATGTCGGCGTCGGTGACCCGCAGGTCGATCACGGTCGTCGCGAGCAGGGTCTGCTCCGCGAGGGTCGCGTTCGCGAGCTGCGCCTGGTCCGCCGCGGCGACCGCCCGGGTCTGCTCGAGCTGACGGCGCAGCCCGCCCCAGAGGTCGAGCGACCAGTTCGCGACGCCTTCGAGCGAACCCGAGTCGACGACCGGTCCGACGCCGCCACCGCTGCGGGTCGAGCGCGACCGGGTCACGGAGCCCGCGATCCCGATCGCCGGCAGCAGCGCGCTGCGCGCGATCCGGGTCTGTTCGATCGCTTGCCGATAGTTCGCGTACGCCTGCCGCACGGTCTGGTTCGACACCGCGACGGCGGGCTCCAAGCGGTCGAGCAGCGGATCGTGGAACGCGGTCCACCAGTTCCCCTTCGGCGCGCCGTCCGCCGGTCGCGCCGCGGTCCAGCCGGCGAGCGCCGTGTAATGGCGCGGCACCTTCACCGGCGGGCGGTGATAGTTGGGACCGACGGCGCAGCCGCCGAGCAGGACGCCGAGGGCGCCGATCGCGAGGGTCGCGAGGCCGGCCGTTTTCATGCGCTCACCTCCGAGTCGGCGTGTCCGCCGAGGCGCCGGATCGACGCGCGCATCCGCTCGCGCCAGCGGTCGAGGTACAGATAGATCACCGGCGTCGTGTACAGCGTGAACACCTGGCTGAACAGGAGTCCGCCCATCACCGTGATGCCGAGCGGTTGGCGCAACGACGCGCCCTGACCGAAGCCGATCGCGAGCGGCAGCGCGCCGACCACGGCGGCGGCGGTCGTCATGAGGATCGGCCGCAGGCGCAGCACCGCCGCGTCGTGGATCGCGCGTTTCGCGTCGATCCCGTCCTCGCGCTGGGTGTGCACCGCGACGTCGATCATCATGATCGCGTTCTTCTTCACGATGCCGATCAGCAGGATGATCCCGATCAGCGCGATCACCGAGAACGGCGTGCCGAACAACAGCAGGGCGAGCGTCGCGCCGATCCCCGCCGACGGCAGCGTCGAGAGGATCGTCAGCGGATGCACGGTGTTCTCGTAGAGGATCCCGAGCACGATGTAGACCGCGACCAGCGCCGCGAGGATCAGCAGCGGCATCGCCGACATCGATTCCGCGTACACCTTGCCGGCGCCGGCGAAGCTGCCGCGGATCGACGCCGGCATCTGGATCTGGCGCATCGCGCGGTCGATCGCGGTCGCGGCGCCGCTCAGGGAGCCGCCCGGCGGCAGATTGAAGGACATCGTGACCGCGACGAGGCCGCCCTGGTGGTTGACCTCGGTCGCGGTGCGGCCGGTCGAGAACGTCGCCATCGCCGACAGCGGCACCATCGTCTCGGGCGCCGTACTGTCCGCGCTGCCGGTCGAGCCGCCGCCGCGGCTGTTCGCGATGCTGTTGTTCGCCGCGTTCGCCTGCGCGTTCGCGTTGCGGGCGTTGGTGCTCGCCGCGCCGGAGCGGCCGGACGCGACCGCGGCGAACGGGATCGCGCCGCTCACGGTGCCGAACGGCGCCTGGCTTTGCGCGGTCCCGCTCGGGTTGCCGGCCGCGGTGCTCAGGCGGATCCGTCGCAGCATCGACGGATATTGCCAATACCGGGGCGCGACCTCCATCACGACGAAGTACTGGTTGAACGGATTGAAGATCGTCGACACGGTGCGCTGGCCGAACGCGTCGTAGAGCACGGCGTCGATCTGGTTCGGCTCGAAGCCGTAACGGCGCGCGGTTCCTCGTTCGATGTGCACGGTGGTCTGCAGGCCGTTGCGCTGCATGTCGGTGTTCACGTCGGTGATCTCCCGGCTGTGCGCGAGCGCCGCGACGAGCTTCGGCACCCATTCGTAGAGCGAGGCGGTGTCGTCGCTGGTCAACGTGTACTGGTACTCGGCCGCGGACTGCCGGCCGCCGATGTGCAGGTCCTGCACGGCCTGCAGGAACAGGCGCGCGCCCGACACGCGCCCGAGCTTCGGGCGCAACCGCGCGACGACCTGCTGCGCGCTGATGCGCCGCTCGGCGAGGGGCTTGAGGCGCACGTACACGTTCGCGGTGTTCAGCGCCTCGGTGCCGGTGAAGCCGATCACCGAGGCGACCGCCGGGTCCGCCCGCACGATCGCCTGCAGCTGCCGCAGCTTCTTCGCCATCGCCTGGAACGAGATGCTCTGGTCCGCGATGATCTGGCCGACCAGCATCCCGTCGTCCTGCTCCGGGAAGAACGTCGACGGCACGAGCCTGAACAGGGCCACGTTCAGCGCGACCATCGCGATCAGCAGCACCCCGACCAGCAGCGCATGGTCGAGCACCGCGGTCAGGGACCGCGAATACGCGGCCTTGAAGCGCTCGAACGCGCGCTCGGTCCACATCGCCCAGCGCGCGCGCGAGTGCAGCGCGGTACCGCCCCGGAGCGTGTGCGCGCACATCGCGGGCGTCACGGTCAGCGACACGATCAGCGAGATCAGGATCGCGATCGACAGCGTGACCGCGAACTCGTGGAACAGCTTGCCGACGATCCCGGGCATCAGCAGGATCGGGATGAACACCGCGATCAGCGACAGGCTCATCGAGATCACGGTGAAGCTCACCTCGGCGCTGCCGCGCATCGCGGCCTCGCGCGGCGGGACGCCGGCCTCGAGGTGCCGGACCACGTTCTCCAGCACGACGACCGCGTCGTCGACCACGAAGCCGGTCGCGATCGTGAGCGCCATCAGCGACAGGTTGTCGAGGCTGTAGCCGAGCAGGTACATCGGGCCGAACGAACCGACGATCGACAGCGGCAGCGCGACCGCCGGTACCAGCGTCGCGCGCGGCGAGCGCAGGAACACGAACACGACGCCGATCACGAGCACCACCGCGAGCAGGAGCGTGCGTTCCGTGTCGTTCACCGCCGCGTTCACCGACTGCGACCGGTCGATCGCGACGTGGACCTGGATGCTCGGCGGCAGCGTCGCTTCCACCGACGGCAGGATCCGCTTGATCTTGTCGACGGTGTCGATGATGTTCGCGCCGGGCAGCGGGAACACGATCACGCCGACGGTCGGGTGGTTGTCGTAGAGCCCGGCGTTGCGGATGTTCTCGTTCGAGTCGACCACCTGGGCGACGTCGTGGAGGAACACGGGCGCGCCGTTGCGGTACGCGACCACGAGGTTGCGGTAGTCGGCCGCCTTCGTCGCCTGGTCGTTCGACACGACGACGTAGCGCCGGCTGCCCTGGTCGATGTAGCCCTTCGCGCTGTCCGCGTTGGCCGCGGCGATCGCCGCGCGCACGTCCTCGAGGCCGATCCCGTACGCGGAGAGCCGGTCCGGGTCGAGCTCGACCCGCACCGACGGGAGTGCGCTACCGCCGAGCAGGATCCGGCCGACGCCGGCGATCTGCGACAGCTGCTGCTGGATCACGGTGCTCGCCGAGTCGTAGAGCTGCGCGCGCGTGAGTGTCTTCGAGGTCAACGCGAGAATGATGATCGGCGAGTCCGCCGGGTTGTACTCGCGGTAGGTCGGATTGCTGCGCAGCGTCGTCGGCAGGTCCGCGCGCGTCGCCTGGATCGCCGCCTGCACGTCGCGCGCGGCGCCGTTGATGTCGCGGCTGACCGCGAACTGCACGATGACCCGCGAAGCCCCGACCGAGTTCATCGAGGTGAGCTCCGTGACCCCGGCGATCGTCGCGAGTCGCCGTTCGAGCGGTTCGGCGACGGTCGCGGCCATCGTGTCGGGGCTCGCGCCGGCCATGTGGGCCTCGACGACGACGACGGGGTAGGTCACGCTCGGCAGCGGTGCGACCGGCAGGCGGAAGTACGCGAGCACGCCCGAGAGCGCGATCGCGATCGCGAGCAGCGTCGTCGCGACCGGACGTTCGATGAACACCGCCGGGATGTTCATGCCGCGCCCTCGGCGGCCGCGCCGCGCCGGCGGCCGCGGACGCGCAGCGCGAGGCGGTCGAAGAACAGGTAGATCACCGGCGTCGTGAACAGGGTCAATACCTGGCTCACCACGAGTCCGCCGATGATCGCGATGCCGAGCGGGCGGCGCAGTTCCGATCCGGTGCCGGTCCCGACCAGCAGCGGCAAGGCGCCGAGGATCGCCGCGAAGGTCGTCATCAGGATCGGCCGGAAGCGCAGGGCCGAGGCCTGCAGGATCGCCTCGCGCGGCGACTTGCCGTGCTCACGCTCCGCATCGAGCGCGAAGTCGACGATCATGATCCCGTTCTTCTTCACGATGCCGATCAGCAGCACGATCCCGATGATCCCGATCACGTCGAGGTCCTTCCCGGCGATCATCAGCGCGAGCAAGGCGCCGATCCCGGCCGAGGGCAGGGTCGAGAGGATCGTGACCGGGTGGATGTAGCTCTCGTACAGCACGCCGAGCACGATGTACACGGTCGCGAGCGCGGCGAGCAGCAGGAACGCCTCGCTCGACAAGGAGTTCTCGAACGCCTGCGCGGCGCCCTGGAAGGAACTCGTGATCGACGGCGGCAGATGCGCGGCGCGCTCGGCGCGGTGGATCGCGTCGAGCGCGGTGCTGAGCGAGGCGCCGGGCGCGAGATCGAACGACACGGTCACCGCGGGGAATTGCGCGAGGTGGCTGATCACGAGCGGGCGCTTCGTGACCCGGATCCTCGCGATCGCGCCGAGCGGCACCTGGCCGCTCGCGGCGGTCTGGGTCGGCAGGTACAGTGTCCCGAGGGACGCGAGCGTCGGCAGCGATTTCGGCTGGGCGTTCAGGATCACGCGGTACTGGTTCGACTGCGTGAAGATCGTCGAGACGATGCGCTGGCCGAGCGCGTCGTAGAGCGCGTTGTCGATCGTCGCCGGCGTGATCCCGTAGCGGGCGGCGAGCTGGCGGTCGACCTCGACGTCGACGCTCGCCCCCTCGTTGTCGAGATCGCTGGTCACGTGCGTGATCGAGGGGATCCGCCGCATCCGAGCGAGCAGTCCGGGCACGATCGTGTCGAACGCGCGCGGGTCCGGGCCGCGCAGCACGAATTGGTACTGGCTCGGCGCCACGACCGTGTCGAGCGTGAGGCTCTGCGCGGGCTGCAGGTACAGTTCGATCCCGGGAACGCCGGCGGTTTCCGCGCGGATCCGCGCGGCGATCTGCGCCGCGCTCAGCGTGCGCTCGTCGTGCGGTCGCAGGTTGATCAGGAAGCGGCCCTGGTTCAGCGTCGGGTTGGTGCCGTCGATGCCGACGTAGGACGTCAGCGAGGCCACGTCCGGGTCCTTCAGGATCGCGTCGGCGAGCGCCGTCTGCCGCCGCGCCATCGCGCGGTAGGACACCGAGTTGTCGGCGATGCTGATCCCCTGGATCACGCCGACGTCCTGCACCGGGAACAGCCCCTTCGGAATCGTCACGTACAGCAGCAGCGTCAACGCGACCGTGAGCGCGGCGACGCCGAGCGTGAGCGCCTCGTGGTCGAGCACCCAACCGAGCCCGCGCTGGTAGGCGGCGAGCAGCCGATCGAACGCTCGTTCGCTGAACTGCTCGAAGCGGCTCGGGCGGCGCTCGGCCTTGCGCCGCAGGATCCGCGCGCACATCATCGGCACGAGAGTCAGCGAGACCAGCGCCGAGAACAGGATCGTCACCGCGAGCGTGACCGCGAACTCGCTGAACAACCGGCCGATCACGCCGCCCATGAACAGCAGCGGGATCAGCACCGCGATCAGCGAGACGGTCAGCGACACGATCGTGAAGCCGATCTGCCCGGCCCCCGCGAGCGCCGCGTCGAGCGGCCCCATCCCCTCCTCGAGATAGCGGACGATGTTCTCGATCATCACGATCGAGTCGTCGACGACGAAGCCGGTCGCGACGATCAGCGCCATCAGCGACAGATTGTCGATCGAGTAGCCGAGCTCGTACATGATCGCGAGCGTGCCGATCAGCGACACCGGCACGGAGATGCTCGGGATCAGCGTCGCCGGCGCGTTGCGCAGGAACACGAAGATCACCAGCACCACCAGCGCGATCGACAGCGCGAGTTCGAGTTCGGCGTCCGCGACCGATGCGCGGATCACCCCGGTGCTGTCGGCGACCACGCGCAGGCGCATCGCGTGCGGGAGGCTCGCGAGCAGCGCCGGCAGGCGCGCCTTGATCGCGTCCACGGTCGCGATCACGTTCGCGCCCGGCTGGCGCAGCACGTTCAGCACTATCGCCGGGGTGCGGTCGTACCAGGCGCCCTGCTCGACGTCCTGGGCGGCGCGGGTCACCGTCGCGACGTCGCGCAGGAACACCGGCGCGCCGTTCTGGTACGCGATCACGGTGTCGAGGTACTCGCGCGGGTCGCGGATCTGGTCGTTCGAGTTGATCGTGTAGTCGAGCGTCGGTCCGTCGAAATTGCCCTTCGGCTGGCTCACGTTCACGGTCGCGAGGAGCGTGCGCAGGTCGTCGATGCTGAGCCCGTGGGCGGCGAGCTTGTGCGGATCGAACTCCACGCGGATCGCCGGGACGTGGCCGCCGGCGGGCGTGACCTGGCCGACGCCCGGGACCTCGGAGAGCTTCGAGGCGAGGCGGTCGTTCGCGATGTCCTCGAGATCGGTCAGGGACAGCGTCTTCGAGGTGAGCGCGAACGTGATGATCGGCTGGTCGGCCGGATTCACCTTCGCGTACACCGGCGGCGCCGGGAGGCCGCTCGGCAGCAGGCTGCCCGCGCCGTTGATCGCTTCCTGCACGTTCTGCTCGGCGACGTCGAGGTTCTGCGCGAGATTGAACTGCAAGTTGATCACCGAAGAGCTTTCGGCGCTGCGCGAGATCATCTGCGTCAAGCTCGGGATCTCCCCGAGCTGCACTTCGAGCGGCGCGGTCACCGTCGTCGCCATCACCTGCGGGCTCGCGCCGGGGTAGAAGGTCTGCACCTGGATCGTCGGGTAGTCGACGTCGGGGAGCGACGAGATCGGCAGGAAGCGCACCGCGATCAACCCGACGAGCACCAGCGCGATCATCAACAGCGACGTCGCCACCGGTCTCAGGATGAACGGGCGGGAGGGGTTCACGGGAGGTCGCGGGCGCGCGGACTTACGCGGCGTTCACGGGTGGGCTCCGCGTCGTGCCGCCGGCGGCGCGACGCGGATCGTCGCGCCGTCCCGCAAGCGGTCGGTCCCGTCGGTCACGACGATCTGGCCCGGCGCCAGGCCGGAAAGGATCGCGGTGCGCTCGCCGTCGCTCGGGCCGACCCGGACCGGATGCGCCGAGACGGTGTGATGCGGATTCACGAGGTATACGTAGTCGCCGGGCGCCCCGCTCAGGATCGCGCTGGTCGGCACGAGCACGACGTTGCGCAGCGTGTCGACCCGCAGCTTGACGTTCACGAACTCGTTCGGGAACAGCCGTTCCTGCGGGTTCGCGAACTTCGCGCGCAGGGTCACCGTGCCGGTGCCGGTGCTGATCTGATTGCCGATCGCGTACAGCGTTCCGGTCTCGATCGGCCGGTCGTCGCCGCTGGTATACGCGGTCACCTCGAGCTTCGCGCCGGCGTCGAAACGCCGGACCACCGCCGCGAGGTCGTTCTGCGCGACCGTGAACTCGACGGTCGTCGGCTTCATCGTCGTGATCACGACGATGCCGGGCGAACTCGATGCGGTGACGTAGTTGCCCGGATCGACCAACCGCAGGCCGACCCGGCCGGCGATCGGCGCGGTGATGTGGGCGTACGCGAGGTCGAGCCGGTACTGCGCGACGTTCGCCTGGTCGCTCGCGACCTGGGCGGTCTGCTGCTCGACCGCAAATCGCTGATCGTCGTAGGTTTGCTCGGCGATCGCGTGCTTCGTCCGCAGCAACGCGTAGCGCGCGAGGTCGGTGCGGCCTTGCGCGAGCACCGCGCGGTCCTTGGCGAGCGCGGCCTCGGCTTGGCGCAGTCCGATCTCGTAGGGGCGCGGGTCGATCTGCGCGAGGAACTGCCCGGCCCGCACGTCCTCGCCCTCCCGGTAACCGACCCGGGTCAGGTAACCGCTGAGCTGCGGGAGCACGGTCACGGTCGAGATCGGCGTCACGGTGCCGAGTTCGGTGAGTTCCTCGGGCATCGAACCGCGCACGGCCGCGGCGACGTCGACGACCTGCGGCGGCATCCCGCGCGGCGGCGCCTTGCGGCCGATCAGATGCACCACCACGACGGCCACGAGCGCGCCGATCACTGCGGCCGCGACCCAGAAGGCGCGGGAGCGGTGCGCGGGCGCCGGCGGCGCGCTCGGCGTGTCGCTCACGGGTTCTGCCAGGCGTCTTGCATCGGCGGATTCTGAACGAAGCGCTCCGCCGGCACCACTCAAGGAACGCGAGGAAACGTCAAGGAACGTCGACGTGGGGGAGGGCGTGGCCGCTCGGCGCAGTGCCGCCGCGTCGGTCGCGGATTGGCGCCTTTTCGCCGGTGCCCGTGGTACGCTGCCCCGCATGTCGACGCCGGCTCCCGTGATGGTCGTCGCCGGCGACGCGATCGCCCGCTACGGCTTCGGCAACGGTCACCCGTTCGGGCCGGATCGGCAGGAGCACTTCCTGCGCGAGTTGCGCGCGCAAGGCCTCGCCGAGCGGGTCCTGCGGTGCACGCCCCGGATCGCCGCCGATGCGGAACTCGCCGCGTTCCATACCCCCGATTACCTGGATTTCGTGCGTCGGCGCTCCGCGAGCGGCGAGGGCTTCCTCGATGGCGGCGACACGCCCGCGTTCCGCGGCGTCTACGAGGCGGCGGCGGCGGTCGTCGGCGCGACGCTGACCGCGGCGGACGCGCTGATCGAGGGCCGCTGCCGGCGGGCATTCGTGCCGATCGCGGGTCTGCATCACGCGGCGCGCGATCGGGCGGCCGGGTTCTGCGTGTTCAACGATTGCGGCATTGCGGTGGAGATCCTGCGAGCCCGCCATGGCCTGCGCCGGATCGCCTACGTCGACATCGACGCGCACCACGGGGACGGGGTCTTCTATGCGTTCGTCGCGGACGAGGCGCTCTACGTCGCCGACATCCACGAGGATGGTCGCTCGCTCTATCCCGGGACCGGCTCGCGCGAGGAGACGGGCCGCGGCGCGGCCGTCGGCACCAAGCTCAACCTGCCGCTGCCGCCCGGCGCCGATGACCGGGCGTTCGCCGTCGCGTGGGCCGAGGTCGAGGCGTTCCTCGAGCGTTTTCCGAGCGAATTCATCCTGTTCCAGTGCGGCGCGGACGGTCTCGCCGGCGACCCGCTCACCCACCTCGGGTTCACCGAGGCGGCGCATGCGCATGCGGCGCGCCGCTTGTGCGCGATCGCCGACGCCCAGGGCCACGGACGGGTGCTCGGGATGGGCGGCGGGGGGTACGACCGGCGCAATCTGGCGCGCGCCTGGTGCGCGGTCGTGAGCGCGTTTCTCGCTGGGGACGAGTCGACCGATCCGCTATAATGATCGGCTACTTGCCGGAGACTTGTGCATGTTCCATTCGCAGATGACGATCGAGGGATTCGACGACGAACTCGCGCGCGCACTGGCCGACGAGCGGCAGCGCCAGGAAGATCATATCGAGCTGATCGCGTCGGAGAACTACACGAGTCCGCGGGTCCTCGCGGCACAGGGCTCGGTGCTCACGAACAAGTACGCCGAAGGCTATCCGGGCAAGCGCTACTACGGCGGTTGCGAGTTCGTCGACGTCGCCGAACGGCTGGCGATCGAGCGCGCAAAGGCGCTGTTCGGCGCCGCGTTCGCGAACGTGCAGCCGCACTCGGGGTCGCAGGCGAACCAGGCCGTGTATTTCTCGCTGCTGACGCCGGGCGACACGATCCTCGGCATGAGCCTCGATCACGGTGGGCACCTCACGCATGGCGCGAAGGTGAACTTCTCCGGGAAGCTGTTCAAGGCGGTGCAGTACGGCGTGAAGCCGGATACCGGCGAGATCGACTACGACCAGGTCGAGCGCCTCGCCACCGAGCATCGGCCGAAGCTCATCGTCGCGGGCTTCTCGGCGTACTCCCGGGTGATCGACTGGGCACGCTTCCGGCGCATCGCCGATGCGGTCGGCGCGCACTTCCTCGTCGACATGGCGCACGTGGCCGGGCTCGTCGCCGCCGGGGTCTATCCGAACCCCGTCCCGATCGCCGACGTCGTCACGACGACGACGCACAAGACCCTGCGCGGTCCGCGCGGCGGCTTGATCCTCGCGCGGCCGAACGAGGAGATCCACAAGAAGCTCAACTCGATGGTGTTCCCGGGAATCCAGGGCGGGCCGCTGATGCACGTGATCGCCGCGAAGGCGGTCGCGTTCCAGGAGGCGCTGCAACCCGAGTTCAAGGCGTATGCACGGCAGGTCGTCGCGAACGCGCGGGCGCTCGCCGCCGGGCTGCAAGCCCGCGGCTTCCCCATCGTCTCCGGCGGCACCGACAATCACCTGTTCCTGCTCGACCTGACGACCAAGAGCGTGACCGGCAAGGACGCCGACGCCGCGCTCGGGCGCGCGCACATCACGGTCAACAAGAACGCGGTGCCGAACGATCCGCGCCCGCCGATGGTCACCAGCGGCCTGCGGATCGGGACCCCGGCGATCACGACCCGCGGCTTCAAGGAGCCCGAGATGGCGCGGCTCGCGAACTGGATCGCCGACCTGCTCGATCACTTCGGCGACGAGCGCGTGGTCGACCGGGTGCGTGCGGAAGTCGTCGCGCTGTGCGCACGCTTCCCCGTGTATGCGTGAGGCGCCGGCCGGTCGCCGGCGCGGCCCCGTGAGCGTGCGCGATGCACTGCCCATTCTGCGGCCACACGGAGACTAAGGTCATCGACTCCCGGCTCGCGGGCGAGGGACGCCAGATCCGTCGCCGCCGCGAGTGCCTCGCGTGCGCGGAACGGTTCACGACCTTCGAGTCGGCGGAACTGCTGCTGCCGGTCGTCGTGAAGAGCGACCGCAGCCGGGAGCCGTTCGACGAGAACAAGCTGCTCGCCGGCATGCAGAAGGCGCTGGAGAAGCGCCCCGTGAGCCGCGAGACGATCGACGACGCGGTCGCGCGCATCTGCCACAAACTGCGCAGCCTGGGAGAGCGGGAGATCGCCTCGCGCGCGGTCGGGGAAATGGTGATGGAGGAGCTGCGCCACCTCGACGAGGTCGCGTACGTGCGGTTTGCGTCGGTGTACCGCAGCTTTCAGGACGTCGAGGCGTTCCGGACCGAGATCGATCAGCTGCGCCGGCACCCCCGCCGGCGCGAGCCGAGCAAGGATCAGTTGCCGCTGTTGCCCGGCGGCGACGCGAACGGCGAGCGCAAGTGAGCGCGGACGTCGCGGACGCGGACGCGATGCGGCGGGCGATCGAGCTCGCGGCGCGCGGCTTGTTCACGACCGACCCGAATCCGCGCGTCGGCTGCGTGATCGTCCGCGACGGGCGCATCGTCGGCGAGGGTTGGCACCGGCGCGCCGGCGAACCGCATGCCGAGGTGCTCGCGCTGGGTGCGGCCGGCGCAGCGGCGCGCGGCGCGACCGCGGTGGTCACGCTGGAGCCTTGCTGCCACACCGGGCGCACGCCGCCGTGCGCCGATGCGCTGATCGCCGCGGGCGTCGCCCGGGTCGTGTGCGCATCGCAGGACCCGAACCCGCGGGTCGCGGGCGGCGGGATCGCGCGACTGCGGGCCGCCGGCGTCGAGGTCGTCGTCGGCACCGGGGCGCGCGAGGCGCGGGTGCTGAACCCCGGGTTCTTCGCGCGCTTCGAGCGCGGGCGGCCGCACGTGCGGCTGAAGCTCGCGGCGAGTCTCGACGCGCGGACCGCGTTCGCGGATCGGCGCCGCGCGTGGATCACCGGCGAGGCGGCGCGCGAGGACGTGCAGACCTGGCGTGCGCGCAGCGCCGCGGTGCTGACCGGGGCCGGCACGGTGCGCAGCGACGATCCGCGGCTCGACGTGCGTCTGGCCTACGGCGATCGGGTCCGGCAGCCGCTGCGGGTCGTGCTCGACCCGCAGGCGAGTTGCGCGCCGACCGCGAGGGTGTTCGCCGGCGGCGGCGCGCTGGTGTTCGTCGCGCCGGAGGCGCTCGCGGCCGCGCACGCCGCGCACGCGGGGTCGCCCGGCGTGCGGGTCGAGGCGCTGCCACGCGCGGCGGGCGGCGTCGACCTCGAGGCGGCGCTGGCTCGGCTCGCGGCGCTCGAGGTCAATGAATTATGGGTCGAGTGCGGCCCGCGGCTCGCGGGTTCGTGGCTCGAGCGCGGACTCGTGGACGAACTGATCGTGTACTACGCGCCGCGGCTGCTCGGCGCGGACGCGCCGCCGCTCGCCGTGCTCCCGGCCGCCGACGACTCGGCCGGGGCGCACTTCGAATTCATCGACGCGCGGTTCTTCGGACGGGATTTGCGCGTGATCTTGACGGCAAGACGAGAGGAATCGGCATGTTCACCGGGATCATAACGGGGGTCGGGCGCGTCGCCGCGGTGAACGCGCGGGGCGGCGACCTGGAAGTCGCGATCGAAGCGCGCGGCGGCGGGATCGAGCGGCTGCAGATCGGCGACAGCGTCGCGGTGCAAGGCGTGTGTCTCACGGTCACGCGCTGGGACGCGGCGGCGTTCTACGCGGACGTCTCGGGCGAGACGATCTCGAAGACGACGCTCGGCGGCCTGCGACCGGGCGCGCGGGTGAATCTCGAACCCAGCCTGCGCGCCGGCGATCCGCTCGGCGGGCATCTGGTGAGCGGCCACGTCGACGCGGTCGGCCGCGTGCTCGACGCCCGCGAGGATGCGCGCTCGTGGCGGGTGCGCTTCGAGGTGCCGGCGGCGCTCGCGCGCTTCGTCGCGCCGAAGGGCTCGATCTGCATCGACGGCGTGAGCCTGACCGTGAACGAGGTCGACGGGGCGGCGTTCGGCGTTAACCTGATTCCGCACACCCGCGCCGAGACCACGCTCGGCGACCGGGTCGCCGGCGACCCGGTGAACGTCGAGATCGACTTGATTGCACGCTATCTGGACCGCCTGGTCGGCGGTCCTCGGGAGTAACACGAACGATGAGCGGATTGAACACGATCGACGAGATTCTCGAGGACCTGCGCGCGGGGCACATGGTCGTGATCATGGACGACGAGGATCGGGAGAACGAAGGCGACCTCGTGATGGCCGCCTCCTGCGTGCGGGCCGAAGACGTGAACTTCATGGCGCGCTACGGGCGGGGGCTGATCTGCCTCACGCTCACGCGCGAGCGTTGCCGGCAGCTGCGCCTGCCGCTGATGGTCAGCGACACGGACAGCCAGCACAAGACCAACTTCACGCTGTCGATCGAGGCGGCCGAGGGCGTGACGACCGGGATATCGGCGCACGACCGGGCGCAGACGATCCGCGCCGCGGTCGCGTCGACCGCGAAGCCCGAGGACCTGCGCCAGCCAGGGCACGTGTTCCCGTTGATGGCGCAGCCGGGCGGGGTGCTCACGCGCGCCGGCCACACCGAGGCCGGATGCGATCTCGCGCGGCTCGCCGGCTTCATGCCCGCCGCGGTGATCGTCGAGATCCTGAACGAGGACGGCACGATGGCGCGCCGGCCGGACCTCGAGAAGTTCGCCGAGCGGCACGGCCTGAAGATCGGCACGATCGCCGATCTGATCCGCTACCGCCTGACGAACGACCGGTTGAACAACGAACCGGCGGTCGAGCGGATCTACGACGGTACCGTCGACACCGAGTTCGGCGAGTTCCGCTTGTGCTGCTACGAGGACCATGTGCACAAGAACGTGCACGTCGCGCTGCTGAAGGGCGACGTGAACGCCGCGGTGCCGCCGCTCGTGCGCGTGCACGTGAACGACACGCTGCGTGACTTGATCGGCGTGCGCAGCGAACGTCTCGGATGGCCGCTGCGCGCCGCGATCCGGCGCATCGCGAGCGAACCCTCGGGGGTCGTCGTGATCCTGCGCTCGGAGGAGAATCCGCGGGAATTCATGGAGAGCGTGCGTCAGATCGAACGCCCACCGGCCGAGGCGGTCGTGCCGGCCGCGCATGGCGCGACCGTGATCCGCACCTACGGGATCGGCGCGCAGATCCTCACCGACCTCGGCGTGAAGCGGATGCGGGTGCTGAGCGCGCCGAAGCAGCTGCAGGGCCTCGCCGCGTTCGACCTGGAGATCACCGGCTACGTCGACGGCGGCGAATGAGCGGCCGCGCGGCTTATACTCCGAATCCCTCGAAACCCCACAGGAACGCGACCGTGCCCCAGGCGACCCCCCGAACGATCGAAGGTGATCTGTCCGCCCGCGAACTGCGCATCGCGTGCGTCGCGGCACGCTTCAACGAATTCGTCGTGGAGCCGCTGCTGCGGGGTGCGCTGGACGCGCTCGCGCGCCACGGGATCGACGAGGGACGGGTCGACGTCGTGCGCGTCCCGGGCGCGTTCGAGATTCCGATCGTCGTGCGCAAGCTGGCCGCGTCGACGCGCTACGACGCGTTGATCGCGCTCGGCGCGGTCATTCGCGGCGACACGCCGCATTTCGACTACGTCGCCGGTGAATGCGCCGCGGGCCTCGCCCGGGTCGCACTCGAGACCGGCGTGCCGGTCGCCTTCGGCGTGCTCACGACCGACACGGTCGACCAGGCGCTCGACCGGGCCGGCGGCAAGGCGGGCAACAAGGGGGCCGACGCCGCGCTGACCGCGATCGAGATGGCGACCTTGTTGCGAAAAATCGAGTCGTGACGGCGACCGACCCGCGACCCGCGGCGACCGGGCGGCGCGCGCGCAGCCACGCGCGGCGGCTCGCGCTGCAGGCGCTGTACGAGTTGCAGATCAACCCGCGGCCGTGGCTCGAGATCGCGCGCGACTTCGAAGCCGACCCGGAGGCCGATCGCGCCGACCGGGAGTATTTCCGCGAGTCGCTGGGCGCCGTCGCGGACCGGCGCGAGGAGCTCGACCACGTAATCGCGAAGTTCGGCGACATCGCGCCGCCGGCGCTCGACCCGATCGAGCACGCGGTGCTGTGGCTCGGCGTGTACGAACTCCTCGACCGCCCGGAGCTGCCGTACCGCGTCGTGATCGCCGAGGCGGTCGAGCTGACGAAGCGCTTCGGCGCGACCGATGCCCACAAGTTCGTGAATGCGGTCCTGGATCGCGCCGCGCGCGAGTTGCGTCCCTTGGAATACGGGCGCGAGCGGAGCTGAGCGGCGTGGCGGGCGTCGGCCTCGGCGAGTTCGAGATCATCCGCCGCTATTTCGCGCGGGCGGGCGCGCGAGCGGCCGCCGGCACGACGATCCTCGGCATCGGCGACGACGCGGCGGTGCTGCGCGTTCCGGCCGGCTGCGATCTCGTCGCCGCGGTCGACACGATCGTCGAGGGGCGGCACTTCCTGCGCGGCAGCGACCCCCGGTCGATCGGCCATCGCGCGCTCGCGGTGAACTTGAGCGACGTGGCGGCGATGGGCGCGATCCCGGCCTGGGCGACGCTCGCGCTGAGCTTGCCGGCGGCGGATCCGGACTGGCTCGAGGGCTTCGCCGGCGGATTCTTCGATCTGGCGCGCGAGCACGGGGTCGAACTGGTCGGCGGCGACACGACCGCCGGTCCGCTGACGATCAGCGTGCAGATCCTCGGCGTCGTTCCCGCCGGGGAGGCCTTGCGGCGCAGCGGCGCCCGCCCCGGCGATCTGATCGCGGTCACCGGCACGCTCGGCGACGCGGGCGCGGGCCTCGAGGTCGCGCGGTGGGCGCAACGACCGCGCGACGCGCACGCCCTCGCGCTGTTGCGCCGCTACGAGTTTCCCGAGCCACGCGTCGCGTTCGGCCGCGCCGCGCGCGGCATCGCGAGCGCGGCGATGGACGTCTCCGATGGCCTCGCCGGGGATCTCGCGAAGCTCGCGGCCGCGAGCGGCGTCGCCGCGGCGGTCGAGGTCGACGATCTGCCGCTGTCGACGGCGCTGCGGGCCACCGTCTCGCCCGCGCAGGCGCTCGATCAGGCGCTCGGCGGCGGGGACGACTACGAACTCCTGCTCGCGGTCGCACCGGAGGCAATGCCTCGGCTCGCGGCGGTTGCGGCCGAGAGCGCGACCCCGCTCACGGTGATCGGCGAGTTCCGCGGCGGCGAGGGGGTGCAGTGGACCCGCGGCGGGCGCCCGTACGTGCCCGCGAGGGGGGGATTCGACCACTTTGGCGGAGCCTCGACCCAGTTCACGGATTGAAAGGCCGTGGGGCCGGTATCGTAGCTCCCGGTGTCGATTTCCGGCGGAATGGCGCGGTTCGTCCTTGAGCAATATCGGTTCCAAAGTGATTCCCCTGTCCTCCGGCGTCCCGGCGTCGCTGCCGGAGAAGATCGGCAAGTACCCGATCATCAAGGAAGTCGGCCGCGGCAGCACCGGCGTCGTGTACCTCTCGCACGACCCGTACTACGGACGCGACGTCGCGATCAAGGTCTACAACATCGAGGCCGCCGGCGACGAGATCCGCAAGCGCATCGCGCGCAAGATGTTCCTCTCCGAAGCGCACATGGTCGGGATGCTCCAGCACCCGAACATCCTGCCGATCTACGACGCGGGCGAGGAGGATGGGCATTGCTACATCGTTACAGAACACGTGCACGGCGCGCGCACCCTCGTCGCGTATTGCCGTCCGGACAACCTGCTGCGGATCGACGACGTCGTCGAGATCGTCTACAAGGCGGCGCGCGCGTTGCACTACGCGCACAGCCGCGGCGTGATCCACCGCGACGTCAAGCCGAGCAACCTGATGCTCACGCAGGACTCGGACGTGCGGATCATCGACTTCGGGATCGCGCTGGTCGCGGACTCGGACATCTCGCGGATCGAAGGCATCGCCGGCAGCCCCTCGTACATGTCGCCGGAGCAGGTGCAGTCGATCGAGCTCACCAACCGCTCCGACCTGTATTCGCTCGGCGCGGTGATGTACGAGCTGTTGACCGGGACGCGGCCGTTCCGGGCCGGCAACCTGCAGAAATTGCTCCATCAGATCGTGTTCGCGACGCCGCCGCCGATCCACACGCTGCGCTCGGACGTGCCCGAGGAACTCGAGAACGTCGCGGCGATGGCGCTCGCGAAGGACCCGGATAAGCGCTACGCGACCGGCCTCGATTTCGCGGCGGACCTGACCCGGGTCCACCAGAAGCTGCGCGCGCAGTACAACCGCATCGACCAGCAGGAGCAGTTCGGCCTGCTGCGCAAGCTCAAGTTCTTCCACGAGTTCTCGCACGCCGAGATCTGGGAGGTGCTGCGCGCGAGCAGCTGGCAGGACTACGGCGACGGCGAGGAGATCGTCAAGGAAGGCGAGATGGACGATCGCTTCTACATCATCGTCGAGGGCACGGTCGACGTCGGCCGCCACGGCCGGCTGCTCGGACGGCTCGAGAGCGGCGACTGCTTCGGCGAGACCAGCTACGTGCGTGGCGCGAAACGCACCGCGACGATCACCGCGCACGGGTCGGTGACCGTGATGAAGGTGAGCTCGACGCTCCTCGAGCAAGTCTCGGCGGAGTGCCAGTTGCGCTTCAACCAGGTGTTCCTGCGCAGCCTGATCGCCCGGCTGCAGCGCGCCGAGGCCCGGCCCTGACGCTGGCCTAGCGGGCCCGCTCCGTCTTCACGGCGCGATCCACGGCGTCGCGTGCGCCCGCGCTCTTGTCGTGCTCGATCATCGCGTACGCCGAGTGGTTGTGGATCGACTCGAAGTTCTCCGCCTCGACGACGTACGCGGCGACCCGTGGCTCGGCGTTCAGCGCGACCGCGACGTCGCGGACGATGTCCTCGACGAACTTCGGGTTGTCGTAGGCGCGCTCCGTCACGTATTTCTCGTCGACGCGCTTCAGCATCCCGTAGACCTCGCAGGACGCTTCCCGCTCGGCGATGTCGATCAAGTCCTCGAGCCACAGGTGCTCGGTGATCTTCGCGGTGATCGTGATGTGCGAGCGCTGGTTGTGCGCGCCGTAGTTCGAGATCGTCTTCGAGCACGGGCACAGGCTCGTCGCCGCGACCACGACCTTCAGCCAGACCTCGGTCCGGCCGCCGCGGTGTTCGCCGAAGATCGCGGCCTTGTAGTCCATCAGGCTCTCGACGCCCGAGACCGGCGCCTTCTTCATCACGAAGTACGGAAAGGTCATCTCGATGTGGCCGGCGCTCGCGTCGAGGTACTCGGTCATCTCGCCGAGCATCTGCGTGAACGAGTCGATCGAGATCTCCCGCTCGTGGCGGTTCAGGATGTCGACGAACCGGGACATGTGCGTGCCCTTGAAGTCGTGCGGGAGGTTCACGTACATGTTGAAGTTCGCGACCGTGCGTTGCTCGCCGCCGGTGCGGTCCTTGATCCGCACTGGATGGTAGATGTCCTTGATCCCGACCTTGTTGATCGGGATGCGGCGCAGGTCGGCGTGCCCTTGCACGTCCTCGATGGCGGTGGGATCGGACCCTGGCGCGGGTATCGCGGCGTTCATCGGTTCAACTCGCCGCATCGGCCGCGCGGCGCAGCCCCTGCGGCCGCGCCCAGGCGAGGATCCGGGTGCGCAGCGTCGCGAGGTCGAGGCCCGCGTCGATGAGATTGTCCTCGCGCGATCCATGCGCGATCGGTTGGTCGGGGATCCCGATCTGCAGGATCGGGCCGTGGTGGCCGCGGGCGTTCAGCACCTCGGCGACCGCGCTGCCGGCGCCCCCGGCGACGACGTTCTCCTCGATCGTGATGATGCGATCGTGCGTCGCCGCGAGCCGGTTGATCAGTTCCACGTCGATCGGCTTCACGAACCGCATGTTCACGACGGTCGCGTCGATCTCCTTGCCGATCTCGAGCGCGTTCGTGACCAGGCTGCCGAACGCGAGCAACGCGATGCCGGCACGGCCCTCGCGCAGCATTGATGCGCGTCCGATCGGCAGCGCGCGCATCTCCTCCTGCACGGCGACGCCCGGGCCGGTGCCGCGCGGGTAGCGGACCGCCGCGGGCCCGTCGATCGTCGTCGCGGTGTGGAGCATCTGCCGGCACTCGTCCTCGTTCGACGGCGCCATCACCACGATGTTCGGCAGGCAGCGCAGGAAGCTCAGATCGTAACTGCCCTGGTGGGTCGCGCCGTCACCGCCGACGAGCCCGGCGCGGTCGATCGCGAACGTGACCGGCAGGTTCTGCAGCGCGACGTCATGGACCAGTTGATCGTAGCCGCGCTGCAGGAAGCTCGAATAGATCGCGACCACCGGGCGCATCCCCTCGCACGCGAGGCCCGCCGCGAACGTGATCGCATGCTGCTCGGCGATGCCGACGTCGAAGTAGCGCTCCGGGAAGCGCTTCTCGTACTCGACCATCCCGGAGCCTTCGCGCATCGCGGGGGTGATGCCGACGATGCGCGGGTCGCGTTCGGCCGCGTCGCAGAGCCACTTGCCGAAGATCTGCGAGTAGGTCGGCCCGCTCGCCTTGTCCTTGAAGATCGTCGCACTCGCCGGGTCGAACGGCCCCGGGCCGTGCCACTTGATCGGGTCGGCCTCCGCCGGCGCGTAGCCCTTGCCCTTGCGCGTGACGATGTGCAGCAGCTGCGGGCCCTTCATGTCGCGCATGTTCTCGAGCGTCGCGAGCAGCGCGTTCAGGTCGTGCCCGTCGATCGGGCCGATGTAGTTCAGCCCGAGTTCCTCGAACACCGTCCCGGGCAGGATCATCCCCTTCACGTGCTCCTCGGAGCGGCGGGCCAGTTCCCAGACGGTCGGCATCTGCCGCAGCACCTTCTTGCCGCCCTCGCGCAGCGTCGCGTAGATCTTCCCGGAGAGCATGCGGGCGAAGTAGTTCGACATCGCGCCGACGTTGTTCGAGATCGACATGTCGTTGTCGTTCAGCACGACGAGCAGGTCGACGTTCAGGCTGCCGGCGTGGTTCAGCGCCTCGAACGCCATTCCCGCGGTCATCGCGCCGTCGCCGATCACCGCGACCACCCGGCGGCGCTCGCCGAGCGCGGCCGCGCCGATCGCCATGCCCAGCGCCGCGCTGATCGAGGTGCTCGAATGCCCGACGCCGAAGGTGTCGTAGACGCTCTCCGAGCGTGTCGGGAACGGTGCGAGTCCGTGGTGTTGCTTGATCGTGCGCAGCACGTCACGGCGCCCGGTCAGCACCTTGTGCGGATAGGCTTGATGTCCGACGTCCCAAACCAGCCGATCGTCCGGCGTCTGGAACACGTAATGCAACGCGACCGTGAGCTCGACGGTGCCGAGCCCCGCGGCGAAGTGGCCGCCCCGCTGGCTGACCGTGTGGATCAGGTAGCGGCGCAACTCGTCCGCGACCGCCCCCAGTTCGCTGCGGGGCAGTGACCGCAAGTCGGCCGGCGAATCGATCCGGGACAACAACGGAAAGTCGTCGGAGATGCTCATGTGACGCATAGTTTACATGGCCGGCCGGTCAAACTCGACGCCGCCGCTCGACCGGCAAGCCCTCAGGCGCGCCGATCGACGACGTAGGCCGCGAGATCAGCGAGGATCTGCGCTTTTTCGCCAAAACTCGCGATTCGCTCGCTCGCCCGGACCTTCAGGGCTTGGGCCCGTTGCTTCGACGCATCGAGACCGAGAATGCTCGCGTAGGTGGGTTTCGAGCGCGCCGCGTCGGCGCCCGCCTGCTTGCCGATGTCCTCGGTGCTGCCCTCGACGTCGAGGATGTCGTCCTGGATCTGGAACGCGAGCCCGACGTCCTTCGCATAGTCGTCGAGCGCGGCCTGGTGCGCCTCGGCAAGCCCCTCGGCCGCGGCCGCGGCCATCAGTACGCTCGCGCGAATCAGCGCGCCGGTCTTGCGACGGTGCATCTCTTCGAGGTCCGGCAAATCGAGCCGGCGACCGACCGCGGCGAGGTCGAGCGCCTGCCCCCCCGCCATGCCGGCGGTGCCGCTCGCCTCCGCGAGGATGCGGATCGTCGCGATGCGCGCGGCCGCGCTGCCGATCGCCGGGTCCTTCGCGAGCACTTCGAACGCGAGGACTTGCAGCGCGTCGCCGGTCAGGATCGCGGTGGCTTCGTCGAACGCTCGGTGCGTGGTCGGCCGGCCGCGGCGCAGGTCGTCGTCGTCCATCGCCGGCAAATCGTCGTGGACCAGCGAGTACGCGTGGATCAACTCGACCGCGGCCGCCGGCGCGTCGAGGCTCCGCGGATCGAGGCCGAGCGCGGCACCGGTCGCATACACCAGGATCGGCCGCAGGCGCTTGCCGCCGCCGAGCACCGAATAACGCATGGCCGCGTGCAAGCGGGTCGGCACCGCGTCCGCGGCCGGCAGGCAGCGCTCCAGGACGCGTTCGACGCGCGCTTGATGGTCACGGAAGAACGCTTCGATCGTCGGGGTCGGCATCGCGGGGTACTTAGGTCTCGTCGGTCGAATCGGCTTCGAAAGGCTCGATCGCGGGTTCGCCGGCCTTCTTCAGCAGGATTTCGACCTTTTGTTCGGCTTCTTTGAGGGCGGTCTGGCACGCGCGGGTCAGTTGCACGCCGCGCTCGAACGCGGCGAGGGATTCCTCGAGCGGCTGGTCGCCACGCTCGAGACGCTCGACGATCGCCTCGAGGTCGCGCATCGCGGCTTCGAAGTCGACGGGTTTCGGGTCCTTGTCGGCCTTTCGGGTTCCCATGGCGCGCCACGGTACACAAGGGGTCCCGGCGCGGTCAAACCGTCTGAGCGCGGCGACTTGCCGCGCGCGTCACGGGGCGCGAAACTGTCCTCCCATGTGGACCTGGCGCCGATCGATCACCTTGCCGCGGCCCGAGGAAGCCTTGCCGGGACGCGATGTCGCGATGCCGGTGGCGCCGCGGCACTTCGTCAATGGCCACCCGATCGTGCCGCCGTTCCCCGACGGGATGGCGCTCGCGCTGTTCGGGCTCGGGTGCTTCTGGGGCGCGGAGCGGCGGTTCTGGGAGCAGCCGGGCGTGTACTCGACCGCCGCCGGGTACGCGGGTGGTTTCACGCCGAACCCCACCTACGAAGAGGTGTGCACCGGACGCACCGGTCACGCCGAGGTGGTGCGCGTCGTGTTCGATCCGGCGCTGGTCGGCTACGAGGACCTGCTGACGCTCTTTTGGGAATCGCACGACCCGACGCAGGGGATGCGACAGGGGAACGACGTCGGCACGCAGTATCGCTCCGCGATCTACGTCGAGGACGCCGCGCAGCGCGCGCTCGCGCTGCGTTCGCGCGAGATCTACGCGCGCGCGCTCGCCGCCGCGGGGCGCGGCGCGATCACGACCGAGATCGTCGACGCGCCGCCATTCTACTACGCGGAAGACTATCACCAGCAGTATCTGGCGAAGAATCCGAATGGCTACTGCGGCATTGGGGGCTGCGGAGTGCCGTTCAAAATGGCGGAGTTACCAGTGGGGGAGAAGGCGTAGTTACTCGTTTGTTTTGGTTTCCATCAGGAAGCCAAGGGGTTACCAATTCTATATGCGTTTTCTGCGGGAAAACGCAGTGTTTTTCCGGCGTTGAGGTCTACCGGAAGTCTACCGGTGTTTTGGACCTGGAATAATCCGCCGCGAAACCCTGACTGGCTTGATGGCCCCGATGAGTGTTTCGGCACGGACGCTGCAATGCCAGCGTGGTCGCCATCGGCTGCGACTACTCTCGTTGATAATCCTCGGCGAGAATTAAAAACTCAGAAAAACAATGACATGGAAGCGGGCCTGCTCGTTTCGGTAGAAATCCGGTAGAGCGGGCGACGGGAAATTTGAAAAGGTTGACGAAATCGCAGCAGGACTACGATTCAGGGATCTTTTCTAAGTTGGCTTCAATTTGAGAAAGTGCTATATATCGTAGTGTGGCTACGATATCGAAAAGCAAACTAAACGACCTCTACAGGCTGTGGCCGCCAGGAGCGCCCATGGCCTCCCAGGACCTAGCCCAGCGCGGCATATCGGCCGACCTCGCCGTGCATTACGCCAGGGCGGGATGGCTAGTGCGCCTCGCTCACGGGGTCTATAGCCGAGCAGGCGACTCCCTGGCGCTGCATCCCTGCCTTGCGTTCCTGCAACGAAGGATATTGGGGCTGCACGTCGGTGGATCGACAGCGCTGGATTGGTACGGGGTACGCCACTACGTAGCGCAGCGACAGGTCACCCAGCTCTACGGTTGGAATGTGGCGAAACTCCCGGAATGGTTCACGAAGGAGTTTCCCGCCGACTACCACCGCAAACGCCTCTTCAAGGAAGAACCCAACGCACCGCTGCACGCCGAATCGTTCGAAAAGCAACCCAATGCGCCCCGGGTATCAGAACCAGAGAGGGCGCTACTGGAGGTCCTGAGCGATGTAGGTGTGCGGCAACCGCTCCACGAAGCGCGGGAGCTCGCACAGAGTACCCACACGCTCCGCGCCACCATACTGATCGAACTTCTTCGTTCATGCACGAGCGTCAAGACCGTCCGTCTATGCATGAAGCTAGGCAATGAACTCAAATTGCCGTGGGCGTCGAAACTCGACCGGGCCGAATTGCCGTTGGGCAGCGCGCGTCCCTGGGTATCACGGTCGGCCGACGGACTACTTGTCCTAAAACGATGATGAACCGCTCGTACATTGAAGCCGCGCGTCTTCTGGTTCGGGTGGCGCCTCTGGTCTTCGTTGATGAGCAGTTCGGGCTCAAGGGCGGCACCGCCATCAATCTGTTTCTTCGGGACATGCCGCGGCTGTCCGTGGATTTGGACTTGGTTTTTGTCGATTACACGGTCGGAAGAGAGGAGGCCCTTGCCCGGATCAATGCGGCCGTCAGGGCAGCGGCGGATCGCCTGACGGTGCAGAGATTCGACATCTACGTGCCAGGAGCATCGGGCGACGGCGAAACGAAACTGCTCGTTCGTAGCGGTGCCGCCGAAGTCAAAGTCGAAATCAACACGGTCATGCGCGGCACAGTTCATCCTGTACGTCGGGCTAATCTGACGCCTTTGGCGCGCGACACCTTGCTCGCCGATCTCGAGATTCCAGTTCTCGCGCTTGAAGACGTGTACGGCGGCAAGCTCGTTGCCGCTTTGGATCGGCAACATCCCCGCGATCTTTTCGACGTTATGGAGCTCTTCAAGCATGAGGGCATTACGCCCGGCATTCGGCGGGCGTTCGTCGTATACCTTGCAAGCCACAACCGGCCGGTGCATGAAGTTCTCTTTCCCGAGTTTCGGGATATTCAAATGGATTACGAGCGGACTTTCGTAGGGATGACAGCGCAACCGACTGCGCTCAGTGTTCTCCTCGAGACACGCGACCGAATGATTGCTGAGCTGCATGCCAGTCTCGACACGGACGAACGTCGATTCTTGCTATCGTTGGTCAAGGCAGAACCCGAATGGGAGTTGCTGGACAATCCCCACGTGAGCGAACTTCCGGCCGTCCGCTGGAAGCTTCAAAACTTGCAGCGACTGCAACGCGAGCAGCCAAAACAATTCGAATTGCAGTACACCAACCTCGCTAGCCGGCTGGAGCAGTAGGATTGCTCGTGACCAATCGAATCGAACCGGTTCCTTCATGACGTCGTGACGCATGCCACCGTCCGATCAGGAATTGCTCGCAAGGCTGCGAGCCGAAACCGCCCGGCTTTGCTCGCTGCTCGAAGCCCGCGGGATCGACTGGCGCGCGCCTGCGGCATTGGGGCCCACCTCTGAGTCGTCGAAGCTTTCTACGAGTGACAAGGTCTCGTTGTTCCGCCGTCTATTCCGCGGGCGAACAGATGTCTACCCGATTCGTTGGGAGAGCAAGACTACCGGCAAGTCCGGGTACAGCCCCGCCTGCGCCAACGAGTGGCGCCCTGGCATCTGCGAAAAGCCGCGCATCAAATGCAGTGACTGCGGCAATCGTTTGCTGATTCCGCTATCCGACGCGGTCATCTATAGCCATCTGGCCGGCGAACATACGATGGGCGTATACCCATTGCTCGAAGACGATAGCTGCTGCTTTGTTGCTGTCGATTTCGATGAGGCAGAGTGGCGGGAGGATGCCCGAGCATTTATGGGGTCTTGCGAGGCTCTTGGTGTGCCTGCGGCGCTGGAGATCTCGCGCTCCGGGAGCGGGGCTCACGCGTGGATATTCTTCGCTGGCCGGGTTTCCGCCCGTGATGCGCGGCGGCTGGGCACAGCCATCATCAGCCACACGTGCGCCCGTACACGGCAGCTCAAGTTGACCTCATACGACCGGCTGTTCCCCAACCAGGACACGATGCCGAAAGGCGGGTTCGGGAACCTGATCGCGCTGCCGCTGCAGAAGGCGCCGCGAGAGAGGGGCTGCAGCGTATTTGTCGACGCGGAACTCCAGCCTTACCCGGATCAATGGGCGTTCCTGGCGGCCATACGCCCCATGGACGCTCACGACATCGAGCCAACCGTATTGCGCGCCACCGGTGGTGTTCATCCACTGGACGTCACGTTTATCGATGAGGAAGACCTGGCTACGCCTTGGAAGCGTGCGACCGAGTCGGGCAAGAGGCTCTCGGGGTCTATGCCGAGGTCGTTGGACGTCACCCTTGCCAACCTGATCTACTTCGAGAAAGCGCAATTGCCACAAGCACTGGCAAATCGACTGATCCGGTTGGCCGCCTTCCAGAACCCGGAATTCTACAAAGCCCAGGCGATGCGCATGTCCGTGTGGGACAAGCCGCGGGTGATAGGTTGCGCCGAAAACTTCCCCAAACACATCGCATTGCCGCGCGGCTGCCTGGACGCGGCAATGTCCTTGCTGCGCGAGAATGACATTGCCAGCAACCTTCATGACGAGCGTAGCCGCGGCGGGCCGCTGGCGGTCGGTTTCACCGGTGCCCTGCGCATGGACCAGGAAGCGGCCGTCTCCGCAATGCTGCATCACGATACCGGTGTGCTATGCGCTCCAACCGCCTTCGGCAAGACCGTTTCCGCTGCTGCGATGATTGCCCGTCGGGGCGTGAGCACATTGGTACTCGTGCACCGC
>JAJYFF010000012.1 GCA_021785405.1 Pseudomonadota bacterium
GTCCGGTGTGACCAGGCCACGCGCGACCGCCCGACCCGCCTCCATCAGTTCCGGCGCGACGACGACGTCCACGTCCCCGGGCACGGGCATCAGCGCGAGCACCGGCTCGGCGCCACCCGCGGGGGGCGGTGCGGCGGTTTCGAGGTAATACACCGTGCTGCCGGTGCGTTGCGCGACGCCGGGTGCCGACGTCGACTGGATCAGCCAGCCGTAGGATTCCGCGACGTCGACCAGCCAGTCGGCGAGCACTCCGCCGCCCTGGCCGCCGAGCGCGACGATCGCGATCGACAAGCGGTTCCGGGCCGGCGGCGCCGGCGCGGGGTCAGAACGCATGGCGCAGCCGGTGGACCGTGGCGCGCCGCTGCAACCAGCCGATGATCGCACCGCTGACGCGCACGCGCAGCCGCTCCCAGCGCGTCGGGTTGTGCAGCACCCGCATGCGGTAGAAGGACGGGCACAGCGCCGCGGTGTCCGCGAGTTCGCCGCACAGCCCGCAACCGACGCAACTGCGATCGACGGTCGCGGCCGGCGGCCGTCCCGCGCGCGGTTTGATCGTGAGCGACGGACAGCCGGACAGGCGGATGCACGAGTGATCGCCGGTGCACACGTCCGCGTCGACGCCGAAGCGGTCCAACGCGACGCGCTCGCCGGCGGCGATCGCCCGCTTGCGCAACGGATTCTCCCGGCGCTGGCGATTGAGCATGCACTCCGAGGCCGCGATCACCACCTTCGGTCCCGAGCCCGGGCTCGCGACCGCCGCCCGCAGCGCGTCGCGCATCGTCGCGACGTCGTAGGTGTGATCGACCACCCGGACCCAGTCGACGCCGACCCCCTGCACCGCCGTCGCGATCGGATGGCGGGTACTGCGGGTCTGGCTCGGCGTGCGCGACGACGGTACGTCCTGTCCGCCGGTTGCGGCCGCATAGCCGTTGTCGACGACGACGAGCACTTGATCGGATCGGTTGAACACCGCGTTGCCGACGCCCGACGTGAGGCCGTTGTGCCAGAAGCCCCCGTCGCCCATGACCGCGAACGGCCGCTTGCCGCGCGTCGAGCGCAGACCGGCCGCGCCGGCGGCGCCGAGCCCGTAGCCCATCGTCGTGTTGCCGATGTGGAACGGCGGCAGGATCGAGAACAGATGGCAGCCGATGTCGCAGCTGACGTGCAGCGGTCCCGTCTCACGCTGCAGCAGCTTCATCGCGGCGAAGATCGGCCGCTCCGGGCAGCCGGTACAGAAGCCCACCGGGCGCGGCGGGAGCGCCTTCTCCAGCGCGGCGGCCGTGCTCGAGACGGTGCCGGTCGCGCGCGACGCGGCGGGGGCGCGAGGGATCGCGGGCGCGTGCTGACCGAGGAATCGTTCGATCCCGCGGAGCAATGCCGGGCCGGTGTATTCGCCCGCTCGAGGCAACACCGCCTTGCCGACGAGTCTGGTCGGTGCGTCGGCTTGACGGAGGATCGAATTCAACGCCTGCTCGATGAACTCCGGCTGCCCTTCCTCGACGACGAGCACCGCGCGTTTCCCCGCGCAAAAACGCACCACCTCGTCGTCGATCAACGGATACGTCACGTTGAGCACGTAGATGGGCAGATCGGTCGAACCGTCCGGCCGCGCGACGCCGGCGAGTTCGAGCGCGCGCAGCAGCGCGTTGTACAGGCCGCCTTGGACGATGATGCCGAGGTCCTCGCGCGAGCCGTCGACGAACTCGTTCATCCGCCGCGAGCGGATGAACTCGATAGCCGCCGGCCACCGCTGCTCGATCTTCTCGCGCTCCTGCTCGAAGCTCGCGGGCGGCAACGCGATCCTAGAGACGTCGCGCCGGACGCGATCGAGCGCGTCCTGGACCGAGAACGTCGGCGGGCGGTTGGACCGCGCGCGGAAGCGGCCGTACAGGTGACACGCGCGGATCCGCAGTTCGAGCATCACCGGCGTATGCGAGGCCTCCGACAACTCGAAGCCACGCTCGACGGCCTCGACGATGTTCGACAACCGCGGCCGCGGATCCAGCAACCACATCTGCGATTTCATCGCGAACGCGTGCGAACGCTCCTGCAGGATCGAGGAGCCCTCGCCGTAGTCCTCGCCGACGATGATCAGCGCGCCGCCGGTGACGCCGCCGGACGCGAGGTTCGCGAGCGCGTCGGATGCGACGTTCGTGCCGACGGTCGACTTCCAGGTCACCGCGCCGCGGACCGGATAGTTCACCGACGCGGCGAGCATCGCCGCCGCCGCGGCTTCGGACGCGTTCGAGACGAATTGCACGCCGAGTTCGTCGAGCAGGCCGCGCGCGTCGCTGAGCACGTCCATCAAGTGGGAGATCGGCGCACCCGGGTAACCCCCGACGTAACCGACCCCCGACTGCAGCAGCGCCTTGGTGACCGCGAGGATGCCTTCCCCGCGGAACTCCTCGCCGTCGCCGAGCCGCAATTTCTCGATTTCCTTCGAAAAAGACCGTTCCGCCATGGTCGACGCCACCTTCACGAGACTCCGCCTTCGGTCACTTCGAGGGCGGCGATTTACACTCGGACGCTAATTCATGTATTATTGTACCGAATTGCCTGTTTAGATTCCAGGCGCATTGGGGAGTCGCCGATGACGCAATCGCCCGCCACGCGTATCGTGCCCACGTACTGCTACAACTGCGTAGCCGGCCCCGACCTGCTCACCGTGAAAGTCGTCGACGGCGTCGCGACCGAGGTCGGCCCGAATTTCGCCGCGAAGGGGATCCACCCCGGCGACGGCAAGCCCTGCGTGAAGGCCTACGGCCTCGTCCAGAAGACCTATCACCCGGCGCGGATCCTGACGCCGATGCGCCGCACGAATCCGCGCAAGGGCCGCGACGAGGACCCCGGGTTCGTGCCGATTTCCTGGGACGATGCGCTCGATCTGGTCGCCGCGAAACTCGCCGAGATCCGCCAGCGCGGTCTGACCGACGAGGGAGGGATGCCGCGGGTCGCAGTGACCTTCGGCCACGGCGGCACGCCGGCGAACTACATGGGCACGTTCCCGGCGTTCCTGTCCGCGTTCGGTCCGGTCGACTTCAGCTTCGGGTCCGGACAAGGCGTGAAATGCGTCCATTCGGAGCACCTGTACGGCGAATTCTGGCACCGGGCATTCACGGTATCGGCGGACACCCCGCTCAGCAACTACATCGTCTCGTTCGGCGCGAACAACGAGGTCAGCGGTGGCGTCAGCGCCGCAGCGCGGCATGCGGCCGCGCGGGCGCGCGGCGCGCGCCGGGTGCAGATCGAGCCCCACCTGTCGATTTCCGGCGCCGCGTCGGCCGAATGGATCCCGATCAAGCCGAAGACCGATCCGGCGTTCATGTTCGCGATGATCCACGTGCTGCTGCACGAGCACCCGCACACGCGGCTGGATCTGCCATTCCTCACGAAGATGACCTCCTCGCCCTATCTCGTCGGGCCGCACGGCTACTATCTGCGCGATCCGGCGACCTTGAAACCGCTGATCTTCGACGCGCGCCGGCAGCTCGCGGTCCCGTTCGACGAGGCCGGGGTCGAACCGGCGCTCGAGGGGCCCGCGCGGGTCAGCGCCGCGGTCGAGGTCGGCGCCGACGAGGAGCGCTGGGAGCACGCCGACATCGCGGCCGACACCGCGTTCGAACGCTTGCTCGCGCATCTGCGCCAGTACACGCCGGAGTGGGCCAGCGCGATTTGCGACGTGAGCGCGGCGACGATCCGCCGGATCGCGAACGACTACCTCGACGAGGCCTGCGTCGGTCGCACGATCGAGATCGACGGCGAAACCATGCCGTTCCGCCCGGTGTCGGTGACGCTCGGCAAGACGGTGAACAACGGTTGGGGTGCTTACGAGTGCGTCTGGGCCCGAACGGTGCTCGCGGTGCTCGTCGGCGCGCTCGAGGTGCCCGGCGGCACGCTCGGCACCACGGTGCGCATCAACAAGTTCCACGAGGATCGGCACAAGAGCGTGCTACCCGGGGCCGACGGCTTCATGCAGCACACGCTGAACGCGACCGACGCGGCGAATTGGGAGAAGACCCCGCACGTGCGCAACGCGCACCGGACCCTGGTGCCGCTGTCCGGCAACAGCGGCGCCTGGAGTCAAGCGCTCGGGCCCACGCATCTCAGCTGGATGTTCCAGAAGCACGACGCCGATCACTGGCCGAAGGCGACCAAGCCGGAGGTCTGGATCGCGTACCGCACGAACCCGGCGATCTCGTTCTGGGACACCCGGGCGGTCGCCGACACGATGGCGACGTTCCCGTTCACGGTCTGCTTCGCATACACGCCGGACGAGACCAATCACATGGCCGACATCCTGCTGCCGGAGGCGACCGACCTCGAAAGCACGCAACTGATCCGGCTCGGCCGGACGAAGTTCGTCGAACAATTCTGGCATCACGAGGGCTTCGCGCTACGCCAGCCGGCGGTCGAGCCGCGCGGTGACACGCGCGACTTCACCTGGATCGCGACCGAACTCGCGCGCCGGACGGGGCTGCTCGAGGGGTACAACGCGGCGATCAATCGCGGCACCTGCGGCGTGCGCTTGAAAGGCGCGAACTGGGACTATTCGCTCCCGGTCGCGGAGGCGAACTCGGTCGACGCGATCTGGAACGCGATTTGCCTCGCGGCGAGCGCGGAGCTCAGCGGCGGCGAGGAGCGCCACGACCTCGAGTGGTTCAAGGCGAACGGATTCATGACGAAGCCGTTCCCGCAGAGCGCCTGGTACCTCTACCCGACGCTCGCGAAGCTCGGCCTGCGCTTCGAGCTGCCGTACCAGGAACGCTTGACCCGCGCCGGGCACGAGCTCGGCAACCGCCTGCACGAAAGCGGCGTGCACTGGTGGGATCGGCAGCTCACCGAATACGGGTTCCTGCCGACCTGGCACGACTTCCCGCGAATCTGGGAGGAAGACCTACGCAATCGTGGTTACGCGCCGGAGGACTATCCGTTCTGGCTGATCACGACCAAGAGCATGCAATACCACGCCGGCGGCAACGCGATGATCCAGCTGATGGACGAGGTCGCACAGAACGTACGCGGCCACCGCGGCGTCGTGATCAATGCGGCGACCGCGGCACGCCTCGGGATCGCGGACGGCGATCCGGTCGAAGTGAGCTCGCCGACGGGCTCGACCGCGGGCCCGGCGATCGTGGTTCAGGGCGTACGACCCGACGTGCTGGTGATCGTGGGGCAGTTCGACCACTGGGCGACGCCGTATGCGAAGGACATGCACGCGCCGAGCTTGAACACCGTGGCGCCGATGTCGATGGATCTGACCGATGCGACGGGCTCGGGGTCCGACCTCGTCCGCGTCGCGCTGCGCCGCAGGGCGCCGGTCACCAACCGGGCCGCGCGCCGGGCCCGCTGACGCCGACGCCGCGCACCGGCGTCAGCGGCAGCGCGAAACCTTGGTTGTAGGACAAGCGCACGACGATCGCGTGCTTCCACCACCAGCCGACCGCGACCGCGAGCAGCGCGGCCACGTCGATCGGCACGCTCCCCCGCGGCCAGGCGACTTGCGCGAGCGCGGCGAGCAACGCGCACGCATCGACGACGAGGCGCTTCGGCGCGTCCCGGGACAGATCGCGCAACAGGTTTTGCGGCGCGCCGTCCCGACTCAAGCCGCGGCGATACGCGCTCACCGCCACGATCCGCAGTGCGAGGAGTCCGGCCAAGGGCCACGCGACCCAGGTCGCCGCGGCGATCGCCGGCGCGGCCAGGGACCCGACGAGCACGCCGACGCCGGCGCCCTCCGTGAGCCCGGTCACGACCATCAAGGGCACCGCCCGCGGGTGGCGCCACGCGGGCAGCCCGCGGGCGGCGTTCAGCATGCGCGCCTGACAATAGAGGTACGCGAGCGCGAGCAGGCCAGCCACGATCCGCAGTGCGGCGAATCGCGGCACGGCCTCCAGCGCCCCGGTCGCGATCAGCCACGGCGCGATCAGCGCCTCGCGCGACATCCACGAAGTGCGCGGCCGCAGGAACACGTTGAGCGCGCGCCACGGCCGGCCGATCTCGAACCATACGCACAGCAAACCGCAGGTCACGAACGCGGCGCCGAGGGGTCCCAGGATCGGCGGCGCCCCGGGGATGACGGCGGCGTAGACCAGCGTCCCGGTCCCGGTGCCGCCGAAAATGAAGTTACCGGCCGCTCGCCAGTCCCAATAGGTCTGTCGCCACGGCGCGATCCGGCTGGAATTGGGCACGGTCATCGATCACCCGTCCGTCTCGGTGAGGTAATAGATGCCCGGATCGGTGCCGAGCTCCTCGTGCATCCGGAAATGCCGATTCTCGCGCAGCAGCGTCGAGACGTTGCTCTGCGGATCGTCGCGATCGCCGAAGTGCAGCGCGGTGCCGATGCAGGAATTCACGCACGCCGGCGTCACGTCCGGGTCGACGCCCGGCACTTGCCCGGTCTCGCGCGCGCGATCGATCCGGTCGCTGCAGAACGTGCACTTCGTCGAGACGCCGAGCCGCGCCGGATCGAACTGGCGTTCCTCGGCGGCGGTCGGCTCCGCGCCGTACGCGAACTGCGCGTCCTGCACCTTGAATCGTTGCTGGTACGGACAGGCGACCGCGCAATACGCGCAGCCGATGCACACGTCGTAATTGATCGCGACCCGTCCGTCGTCCCGCTGGTACGTCGCCCCGGTCGGACACACGTCCATGCACGGCGGCGATCCGCAGTGCATGCAGCTCACCGGAACGAACGTGCGGCGCACGTTCGGAAAGACGCCGGTCTCGATGTCGAGAACCCGGCGCCATTGCACGCCAGGCGGCGTGCCGTTCGCGTGCTTGCACGCCGCCGTACAGGTCTGGCAGCCGGTGCAGCGGCGCAGATCGACGACCATCACGTAACGGGTCATTGCCGGGATCCGTCCGTCAGCCGGCCTTCGCCGGCGCGGCCTTCGCCGCCGCCGCCTTCGCCGCGAGCCGTGTGCGCAGTTTCTCCACCTCGACGACCGCGCGCGTGTGCTCGCCGGCGGACACGGATTCGACGCCGTCGTGCGCCGACAGCGTGAACTTCACGAGACGGCGATCGATCTCCTTCACTTCGGCGCGCAACTCGACGCGCATGCCGAGCAAGGTCGCGCCGGTATGGCTGATGCAGACGCCCGTGCCGACCGAGTCCTCGCCGGAATCGCAATGCTCGAGCAGCAGGTCCCGGCACAGGACTTCGAAATCCCGCACGAGCGCCGGGGTCGCGTACACGCGCAACTGCTCGCCGAGGAAGTCGATCGTGCGCGAGCCGTCGATGGGCAGCGAGACCTGTTTCGTGATTCCGACCTTCAACGTGTTCTTCATGCGCGTGACCTCGTTCGATCCAGTGATTGCCGCCCGATCAGAACTGCCGCCGATCGCGAACGCGGCGGGCCTTGCCGGTGGAGCGTTCCAGCGTTCCCGGCGGGCAGACCTCGATCACGGCGCCGAGCCCGATGTACGAGCGAACGTGGTGATGCAGCTCTTCGGCCCGGCGGGCGCGGTCCCCGTCCCCGCCGTCGGCATCGGTCGCCATCTCGACCTCGATGCGCATCACGTCGAGATGCCCGTCGCGCGACAGATCGATCAGGTAGTGCGGCGCGAGGCCGGGGACCTTCAAGATCAGTTCCTCGATCTGGCTCGGAAACACGTTCACGCCGCGCACGATCATCATGTCGTCGGTGCGCGCGCGGATCCGCGCGATCCGGCGCATCGGGCCGGTCGTCGGGGCCAACAGCCGGCTGCGGTCCCGGGTCCGGTAGCGGATCACGGGCATCGCCTCCTTCGTGAGCGTGGTCAGCACCAGCTCGCCCTCCTGTCCGTCGGGGAGCGGCACGCCGGTCTGCGGATCGATGATCTCGGGGTAGAAGTGATCCTCCCACAGGATCGGTCCGTCCTTCGTCTCGACGTTCTCGCAGGCGACGCCGGGTCCCATCAGTTCCGACAGACCATAGAGATCGACCGCGTCGATTCCGAAGGCCCGTTCGATCTCGGCGCGCATCGGCTCGGTCCAGGGCTCGGCGCCGAAGCAGCCGACGCGCAACGAGCACTCGCGTGCGTCGATGCCTTGCCGCGCGAATTCTTCGGCGATCGTGAGCGCGTACGACGGCGTCGCCATCAGCACGTCGGGTTTGAAATCGACGATCAGCTGCACCTGACGCTCGGTCTGGCCGCCCGACATGGGGACGACGGCGCACCCGAGACGCTCCGCGCCGTAGTGGGCACCGAGGCCGCCGGTGAACAAGCCGTACCCGAACGCGACGTGCACGAGTTCCCCCGGCCGCGCGCCCGCGACCCGCAGGGACCGCGCGACCAGGTCGCTCCAGGTGTCGAGGTCGCGGCGCGTATACGCGACGACGGTCGGCCGTCCGGTCGTACCGCTCGATGCGTGCACGCGCTGCAACTCGCTGCGCGGCACCGCGAGGAGTCCGAACGGATAGTTGTCCCGCAGATCCGCTTTCGTCATCAGCGGGAACTTCGCGAGATCCTCGAGGGTGTGCAAATCCTCGGGATGCACGCCCGCCTCGACGCAACGGCGGCGGAAATGCTCGACGCGGTCGTAGGTATAGCGCAACGACCACTTCAGGCGGGAGAGTTGCAAGCTGCGCAACTCGTCGACGCCGATCCGTGTCGCATGGTCCGCCCCGCCGTCTCGCGAAGCGATTGAGATTTGCGACGTTCTCGACATCGTTCCTCCCGAGTCCCCAGGACCCGGCCGCGCCGCCTCGCTCGGCGAGCGGCGCCATGGCCAGCCCAAGCCAATATCGTATTATGGTACTGTAATACCATATTAGGCCCAGCGAGCGGTGTCAAGCGTACTGGGACGCCGCCGCTCGCCGGGGCCGGCCGGGCTAGGTCGCGGTGACGACCTGGCCGTTGCGGACCGGGAGGGTTTTGCCCGGATCGTGCGCCATCCGGATGCGATGCCGCTGACCGTCGAGCAGGTAGGTCACCTCGTAGCCGGCGGGTTCGCGGGTGATGTCGTACACCGTCACGCACCGCCGTTCGGTCGTCGTGTAGGTGTTCCCCTGCTGCATCCGGCGCTCGATCCGGTTGCCGGCATAGCCGCCCGCCGCCGCGCCCGCGACGGTCGCGAGGACCTTGCCGCTGCCGTCGCCGATGCGATTCCCGAGCAAGCCGCCGACCAGCGCACCGATCCCGGTGCCGGCCAAGCGCTGCTGGTCGCGGGGCGGCGCCACGCGGGTGACCGCCTCGTCGTGACACACTTGCCGCGGCGTCCGCAGCGTCTTCTGCAACGCGACGACGGCGACGACCTGCGCGCGCTCGGCGTGTGGCCCGAGGTAACGATAACCGGCGACGGCAGCCCCGGCGGTCGCGACGACCGCCCCAAACACCGCGCCGACGAGCATCGATTGGTTCATGGCTCGTACCTCCTCGGAGCGATATTTTATTCGCGGGTTGTCGGCGCGCAGCACCGTCGCCGCGCGCCGACAGGCGCTGCGTTGCACCGCGGCCGATGACCGCGGATCACTGCAACAGTCGGCCCGGCGTCGGCGGCAAGCGGGGCATCGTTTGCGTCGGGAACGGTCCCGTCAGCGAGTCGAGAAAGGCGACGATGTCGTCCACGTCCGCTTCGTCGAGGGTGCGGTTCAGCTGCGTGCTCGCCATCACCCGCACCGCGTCGTGCAGGGTCTTGACCGAGCCGTTGTGCATGTACGGCGCCGTGTAGACGAGGTTGCGCAGCGTGGGCACCTCCCACAGGTTCCGGTCGCTGTTGCGGTGCGTAACCTCGTAGCGGCCGCTGTCCGCGGTCAAATGATCGACCTTCACGTACGGGCTGCCGGGATATACCGGGAACTTCATCAGGAACGGGGTTCCGGTCGGCAGCTTCGGACCGCTGAAATTCGGCCCCTGATGACAGGACGTGCAGCCGACCTTCGCGAAGGTCTGCATGCCGCGGATCTGCTGTGCGGTGAGCGCGCCATGATCACCCTCCACGTACCGATCGTAGGCGCTGCCCGGCGTGATCAAGGTGCGCTCATAGGCGGCGATCGCCTTGGCCGCGTTGTCCATCGTGACCACGTCGCCGGGACCGAATGCCGCGGCGAACAACGGCCGATAGCCCGGAATCTCGCGGATCCGTTGCACGGTCTCGGTCAGCGTGGGCATCCCCATCTCGATCGGATTGACCGGCGGACCCTTCGCCTGTTCCTCGAGCGTCGGCGCGCGTCCGTCCCAGAACTGGGCGGACTTGAACGCCGCGTTCCACACCGTCGGTGCGTTCCGCCCGCCTTGCTGCCCGTGCACGCCGATCGACGTCGGGCGATGGTCGTCCCCGCCCTCCATCACGTTGTGGCAGGAAAAGCAGGAGACGGTCCCGGTCGACGAGAATCGCGTGTCGAAGAACAGGGCCTTGCCGAGCGCGACCTTCGCGGGGGTCGTCGGATTGTCCGCCGGCGCCGGGGCGACACTCGGCAGCGCCTGCCACTGCTGCGCCTGCGCACCAACGCCGAGCCCGAGCGCGAGCACCGCGAGCGCGAGCCGCGCTCCCAACGACGCCGGCCGCGCCGGCTGCGAAATCCACTGCGAGGAGAACCTCATGGCACGAACCTCCGTATCCTGGAGATGTCCCTTGGCGCCGCGTCGTCCCGGGCGGCGTGCCGTGATTATCGTGTGCGCACCCACTCGAGCGCTCAATGCGTGAAGGTACCTAGAGGCGCCGCTCGCGCGATCGGCGCCGGCGGGCGCTTTCAGCGATTCAGCAGGGCCGACAAGCGGCGGCGGTAGGCGGACACCAGTGGCGCGTCGGCCGCGGCGAGTTCGAATACCGACAGCATCAGGCGGCGCGCACCGTCTTCGCCGAACCGGCGATCGCGGGCGATGATCTCGAGCAGTTGCTCGAGCGCCTCCGGATAGGCGCGCTCGGCCACGAGACGCTGCGCGAGCGCGTATTTCGCCGCAAGATCGCCGGGCTGCGCGGCGACGCGCGCGCGCAGGACGTCGAGCGGCGCCGCGTCCGCGGCCGCGCGCAGCGCCTCGAGCCGCACCCCGAGCGCGCGATGCCGGTCCTCGCCGCGATCCGCGGGGCCGAGCGGTTCGAGGATCGCCGCCGCCTCGGCGAGCCGATCGGCGTCGACCGGCGGCATGCCGTCGAGCAGCACCTCCGCCAGATCGAGCCGCGCCGCCGCAAGCGCCGGTTGCAGCGCGATCGCCGCGCGCCAGGCGTCGATCGCGGCGGGCCGGTCGCCCGCGTCGAGCAGTGCGCGCGCCCGGCGCCGTTCGCGCTCGGCGGGGCCCGGGATCGCCCGGTCGATGAACGCCCGCAGTGGTCCTTCCGGCAATGCCCCCACGAACGAATCGCTCGGCTCCCCGTCGACGAACGCGATCACGAACGGAATGCTGCGTACCCGATAGCGCTCGGAGAGCCCGGGATTCGCGTCGGAATCGACCTTCACGAGCCGGAACCGCCCGCCGTATTCTCCTTCCAGCCGTTCGAGGAGCGGCCCGAGCGCCCGACAGGGTGCGCACCACGGCGCCCAGAAATCGACCAGCACGGGCTGCGAGCGCGAGGCCTCGACGACGTCGCGTTCGAACGAGGATTCGTCGGATTCGATCATGGCCAGGTGGACTTCGGGTCGCGTTCGCTTCGATCGCGCGGGTGGTGCGCGCACGGCTTGCCTTTCGGCGGCGGCAATGCTGACATGCGTTCGCGCCGCGGTGCAAGTCACCCCCGCCCAGGAGGATCGGTTGCGAAGGCTCCTCGTCGTCATCGGCCTCGTCTCGCTCGCGCTCGGCCTCGCTTGGCCCTGGGTGCGGCGGCTGCGCCTCGGAAGGCTCCCGGGCGACCTCGTGATCCAGCGTCCGCACCTCACGTTCTACTTCCCGATCACGACGTCGATCTTGCTGTCGATACTGCTGTCGGCGATCATCTGGTGGCTGCGGCGATGATCGGAGGCACGATGCGGCTGCACGCGGATCTCGGCTTGCCCGCGATCGTCGACGGCGGCGCGCTCGACTGGGTGCGCTCACCGATGCCCGGCGTCGAACGGCGGATGCTCGAGCGCGATGGCGACGAGGTCGCCCGCGCGACGTCCCTGGTGCGCTACGCGCGCGGCTCCGCGTTCTCGCCGCACGTGCACGGGGCCGGCGAGGAATTCCTGGTCCTCGACGGCGTCTTCTCCGATGAGACCGGCGACTTTCCGGCGGGCTTCTACGTGCGCAATCCGCCCGGATCGCGCCACGCGCCGGCGAGCGCGACCGGCACGGTGATCTTCGTGAAGCTGAGGCAGATGCCCCCGGAGGAGACGCAGCCGCTGCGGCTCGACACGCGGGATGCCGCCCTCTGGAAGAGCGATGGGCCCGGCGTCGAACGGGCGACGCTGTTCGACGCGCCGTGGGAGCGCGTCGAGATGCTGCGGCTCGCGCGCGGACACCGTCTCCTGCGCGAGCGCTGGCCGGGCGGCGTCGAGTGGTTCGTCGTCGAGGGCTCGATCGAAGTCGACGGTGACGTGCACGAGACGGGGGCGTGGTTGCGATTCCCGCCCGGCGCGACGGTCGCGATCCGCGCTCCCGAGCGCGCGCTCTTGTATTGCAAGAGCGGGCACCTGGCGCGAGGCACGCGATCCGCGACCACATGAGCGCGCGGCCGTTCCCCTGGGAAGCCGCTTACCCGTCGACGCTCCGGTGGGATCTGCCGGACGCGCCAACGAGCGTGCCGGCGCTGCTGGACGCGGCGGTCGCGCGCGGCCCCGACCAGGTGGCGATCGACTTTCTCGGCCGATCGATCACCTACCGTGAATTGGACGTCCGGGCGGGCGCGGCGGCCGCGGGACTCGCCGCGCTCGGCGTGCGCCCCGGCGTGTCGGTCGGGCTCTATCTACCGAACACGCCGTTCCATCCGATCGCGTTCTTCGGGACGCTGCGCGCCGGTGGTCGCATCGCGCACCTGAGTCCGCTCGACCCGCCGCGCCGACTGCGGTTCAAGCTCGAGGACAGCGAGACCCGGATCCTGGTCGCGAGCGACGACCCGGAGCCGCTCGACCGGGCGGCGGGATTGCTCGCGGCAGGCGTGATCGATCGGTTGATCGTCGCCGAGTCGCGGGACTTCGACCCGCGCGCCCGCCCGGCGCCGCTCCCGGCCGGCGCGATCCCGTTCTCGCGCCTCGGCGAGGGCGCGCCGCCCGTGAGCGCGCGATCGATCGATCCCGGCGCGCTCGCGTTGCTGCAATACACCGGTGGAACGACGGGTCTGCCGAAGGGCGCGATGCTGACGCACGCGAACCTGACCGCGGCGGTGGCGGCCTATCGCACGTGGTTCATCGGCACCGGCACGCCGATGGGACCCGGCGATCGATTGATCTGCGCGCTGCCGCTGTTTCACATCTACGCGCTGACGACGATCCTGCTGCTCGGTCTGGATCGGGGCGCGACGGTGCTGTTGCGGCCGCGTTTCGACGTCGACGCGACGCTACGCGACATCGAGATCGCGCGCGCGACGTTCTTCGCCGGGGTGCCGACGATGTGGGGCGCGATCGCGAATCACCCGACGATCGAACAGCGCGATCTATCCTCGCTGCGCGTGCTGAGTTCCGGGGGCGCGCCGCTGCCGACCGAGATCGTCACGGCGATCCATCGGCGCACCGGCCGCCAGCTCGGTGCCGGCTGGGGCATGACCGAGACCGCGCCCGCCGGCACGCGCATGCTACCGGATCAAGCGCACGCGCCCGGACTGATCGGCGTGCCGCTGCCCGGCGTCGAGATGCAGATCGTCGCGCTCGAGGATCCGCGCCGCGTGCTGGGCGCTCGCGAGATCGGCGAGATCCGCGTCCGCGGCCTGAACGTCGCCAGCGGTTACTGGCGCCGGCCGGCGCAGAGCGCCGCGAGCCACGTCGATGGCTTCCTGCTCACCGGCGACGTCGGCTATCGGGACGAGCAAGGCTCGTTCTACCTCGTCGACCGCAAGGACGACATGATCATCTCCGGTGGATTCAACGTCTATCCGACGATGATCGAGCAGGCGATCTACGAGCACCCCGCGGTCGCCGAGGCGCTGGTGATCGGGATCCCCGACGACTATCGCGGCCAATCCGCGAAAGCCTTCGTGACGCTGCGTGCGGGCGCGCCGCCGCTCACGCTCGAGGCGCTGCGCGATTTCCTGAGCGACAAGCTCGGCCGTCACGAATTGCCGAACGCGCTCGAGATTCGGACCACGTTACCGAAGACCGCGGTCGGCAAGCTGTGGCGGCGCGGGCTGATCGCGGACTCGGCCGAGGACGCCGACCCACCCACCGCCGCCGATCCTCAGAACACGTCGGAACCGAACACGCGCACGCCGGGCGCGCCCGAATAGCCGAGCGCCGGCAGGCCGAAATACCCCTCGACGCTGCGCAGCAACGCATAGTGATCGTACGGCTTCGCGGACACCGTGCCGGGGTGAATGAACGGGGAGAGCAGGACCGCGCCGACGCGCCCGCCGCCGGGGCCGAATTGACCCGGCTCGGGCCCGCCGGGCAAACGGCGCTCGCCGCAGCACGCATTGCCGCTCGCCCCTTCGTCGAACGTGATCACCAGCAGGCCGTCCTTGCGGAAGGCCGCCGAGCCGGTGATCCGCGGCACCCACGCCTTCAGGAAGCGGTCGATCGCCTGCAGCCCGCCCGGTTTGCCGTCCGCGCACTGCGCATTGTGGCCATCGTGGCAGAGATTCGGCGTGATGAACGCGAAATTCGGCGTCGTCGCGACGCTGCGCAAGTCCTCGCGCAAGCGATCGAGATTGACGACGTGCGCGTCGCAACGCGCGGCGTCGTCGAGGATCGAATGGAAATACACGAACGGATCGTGCTTCGCGGCGTACTCGTCGGTCCGCGCCGCGGTCTCGGTCGGATCCTGGGTGCCGAGCACGGCATGGCCGCAGGTCGCGCGTTCGCGCGCCGGATCGCGTCCCATGTCCTCCATGTAACCCTTCCAGCGGAACCCCGCCGCCTCGAGCTCGTCCGCGATCGTCTTGACGCTCGCCGGATAGACGCAGCCCTGCCCCGGCAATTGTCCATAGGCGCCGACCGGACCGGTCGCGACGAAGTCCCGATAGATCGGACAATCCTGCTGCGTATCGGGGTTCGGCGCCTGGCCGCTCACCATCGCGATGTAGTTGTCGAGACTGAAGTGCCCGACGCCATAGTAATGCGTGAGCAGTGCGCCGCGACGAGGCAGCGTGCGGGACAGGTACGGAGCCGGCGAACCGGGCCCGAACGTCGTCTGAAACGGCTCGTTCTCGAGCACGATCACGAAGACGTGGCGGATCGGCGGCGTCGCGCCGTGCGCGGGCACCGCGGGCGCAGCGACTGCCGCGCTCGACGACAGGGACATCCACCCGCAAAGCAAGGCGGCGAGGCACAGCGGCAACTTCATCGACGAACCCCCGAAATCGCTCGAACGGGCGCCAAGACTAGCAAACCCGGATGACGAACGGTTGACGGCGCCGCCGCCGCGGCCGTGCCACCGTCAGCGGTCGAACTTCGTCGACAGGATGATCGAGGAGATCGTCCGTTCGACGCCGGTGATCGCCCCGATGCGGTCGATCACTTCGTCCATTTCCGCGACGCTCGCGGTCGCGGCGACGGCGATCAAGTCGAGTTCGCCGCTGACCGAATGCAGCACCCGGACGGCCTTGATCCGACGCAATTCGGCGATCACGCCGCGCGCCTCCTTGGGGCCGACCTTGACCGAGACGTGCGCGCGCACGGCGCCCTGCGCATGCTCGGGTGCGATGTTCACGGTGTAGCCCCGGATCACGCCCTGGCGTTCGAGGCGGCGCAAGCGGCTCTGCACGCTGGTGCGCGATCGCCCGACCGCACGCGCGAGCGCGGCGATCGACGCGCGACCGTCCTCGCGCAGCGCGGCGAGCAGCTGGTCATCGATCGGATCCGGCATTTCGACGAGCTGATTAGTTGAACCGACTAATATCCTACGTCATTTTGGCGCATTCGACGATACCCATCGACCACGCGCTGGCGAAGAATAGCGGCTCTTGGCGCAGCGAATTCCGTTTCCGGAGGCAACATGAAAAACGTGGTCGTGGTCGGCGCGGGCAAGATCGGGGCGATGATCGCGGAATACCTGGCTGGGTCGGGCGATTACGCCGTCACGGTCGTGGATCGCTCGAGCGCACAGCTCGAGCGCCTCGAGACCACCCGGCCCGTCACCAAGCTCGCCGTGGACATCGCGGACGCGGCCGGGCTGCGGCGCGCGACCGCGGGGCAGTTCGCGGTGCTGAGTGCGGCGCCCTTCCATGCGACCCGGGCGATCGCGGAGGCCGCGAAGGCGGGTGGCGCCCACTATCTCGATCTGACCGAGGACGTCGCGAGCACGCGCGCGGTCAAGCAGCTCGCGAACGGCGCGCACACCGCGTTCATTCCGCAGTGCGGCCTCGCGCCGGGATTCATCACGATCGTGGCCGCCGACCTCGCCTCCCGATTCGACGAACTGCACGACGTGCGGATGCGGGTGGGCGCGCTGCCGAAATTCCCGTCGAACGCGCTGAACTACAACCTCACGTGGAGCACGGACGGCGTGATCAACGAGTACTGCCAGCCGTGCGAGGCGATCGTGAACGGCGAACGCCGCGAGACGCAGCCCCTCGAGGAGCTCGAGGAGTTCTCCCTCGATGGCGACCGTTACGAGGCGTTCAACACCTCCGGCGGTCTCGGCACGATGTGCGAGACGCTCGGCGGCAAGGTGCGCAATCTCAACTACCGGACCATCCGCTATCCCGGACACGCCGCGCTCATGAAGGTCCTGTTGAACGATCTGCGCCTGCGCGACCGCCGCGAACTGCTGAAGGAGATCCTGGAGAACGCGATTCCGGCGACCCTGCAGGACGTCGTGATCGTCTTCGTCACGGTGACCGGTTTGCGCGGCGGCCAGCTGTACCAGGAAACCTACGCGAACAAGATCTACGCGGCGCCGGTCGGCGGGCGCGTGCGCAGCGCGATCCAGATCACCACCGCGGCGGGCATCTGCACCGTGCTCGACCTGCTCGCCCACGGCGAGTTGCCGCAGGCGGGACTCGTGCGGCAAGAGGAGATCGCCTTGCCGAAGTTCCTCGCGAACCGGTTCGGCCGCGTCTATTCGGTCGCGCCCGCCGACGATCGGACGCACGGCGCCTGACGACGCGCACGGCGAGGCCGGCCGTCCGCTCCGCCGCGGGAGCGGCGGCGGCCGCGCCGCCCACGGGCCGCGGCTCACCGGCAGCGGAAGGTCGGCCGACCGTCGGGCTCGAGGAGTCCCCAATCGACCAGGCTGCCACGCGCCTCGGTCGCATCCTCGGTGAACCACGCGTGCGAGTTGCCGAGCCGGAAGGTGTATCCCCACGCATCCATGTCCCGGCACATGCGGTCCCGGCCGAACCCCGGGACGTGGTCCGCGAGCACGATCTGCAGATAGCAGACCGCATTCTCCTCGTTGAAATCCCCGCCCGCGTCGGTGTCCAGACCGACCCGCCGCTCTGCGGTCATGCACACGTAGTGGCAAGCCTCGTGCAATACCGAGTGAACCGGCGTGTCGGCTCGAACGTAGAGCCGATCGCCGAGGAGCCCGGCCTCCGAGTCCCCCCAGTACGAACCCGGGATCGGCTCGCCGAACGCGACCCGTTCGAGCTGCAGCCCGTAACGCGCGAGCAGCGTGGCGAGGCTGACCGGGTCGACCTCGGCGAACGACCGCACGCCGGCGCCGGCCGTGGACATCCTTATTTCAAGCTCGCGATGCGCCGCATCGCGATCGCGGCGAGTTCGCGGGCCATTTGCCGCCGCAGCCGGCCCGCCTCGTGCTCCTTCGCGAGCACCGCCTGCTCGGAGAAACTGTAATCCTGGGACAAGCTGATCGTTTGCGGCGCCAGCAACTCCTTGCCCGCGTGCCGCACCGAGTACGTGACCGTGTAGATCAACAGGTATTCGGTGGGGATGTTCCGTGCCGACACCGACAGCACGCGCTGCTCGACGGCGTCGCGGCTCACGTCGACGGTGGCGGTCGCGGTGGCGTCGCTGCTCGCGAGGGTCGCGCCGGCGGCGCGCAGCTGCTGGCCGAAGATCCGCGCGAAGTCCGAGTAAGGATCGCTGAACGACAGGTAGGGGCGTGCGAGCGACGCCGGCAACGGCGCGGTCCCGGCCAGCCGGAAGCCGCATCCGGCGGCGAGCGCGACGCCCGCGGCGATCGCGGCCCAGCGCGCGGCCGTCCGGCGGACGGCAACTGATCGCTCAGACGACCACATTCACGAGCTTTCCCGGGACGACGACGACCTTGCGGATCGTCGCGTCGCCGACGAACCGGCGCACCGCCGGATCCGCGAGCGCGGCCGCGCGCACCGCGTCGGCGTCGGCGCCCGCCGGCACCGCGACCCGGCCGCGCAGTTTCCCGTTGACCTGCACGACGATCTCGACCAACGCCTGCTCGAGCGCGGCGGCGTCGACCGCGGGCCAGCGCTCGTCGACGATCGCGCCGTCGTGGCCGAGCGCATGCCACAGCGCATGGGTGATGTGCGGGACGATCGGCGACAGGCACAGGACCGCGACTTCCAGTCCCTCCTGCAGCACGGCCCGATCCTGCGCGCCACGGGCCTCGAACCGTCCGAGCGCGTTCATCAACTCCATGACCGCGGCGATCGCCGTGTTGAACGTGCGACGTCGACCGATGTCGTCACCGACCTTCGCGAGCGTGTGATGCGCCAGGCGCCGGATCGTCCGCTGCGTCTCGTCGAGGTTCGCCCGGTCGAGCGCCGCGACCGGTCCGCCGCCGACGTGGTCGTGCACGGCCTTCCACACGCGCTTGAGGAAGCGGTAGGCACCCTGCACGCCTTCGTCCGACCACTCGAGCGTCTGTTCCGGCGGCGCGGCGAACATCGTGAACAGTCGCGCGGTGTCGGCGCCGTACTCCTCGACGAGCTGCTGCGGATCGACGCCGTTGTTCTTCGACTTCGACATCGTGACGACGCCGCCCGAGATCACCTCGCGGCCGTCGGCACGCAAGGTCGCGGTGCGCCGCTTGTCCTGAGGATCGATGCGGATCTCGACGTCCGCGGGATTGAAATATTCGACCCGACCCGACGCGGGCTTGCGGTAGAAGACCTCGTTGAGGACCATGCCCTGCGTGAACAGGTTCGTGAACGGCTCTTCGAACCGCACCAACCCGAGGTCGCGCATCACCCGGGTCCAGAACCTCGAGTACAGCAGGTGCAGGATCGCGTGTTCGATCCCGCCGACGTACTGGTCGACCGGCAACCAATAGTCGACTCGTGAATCGACCATCGCCGCGGCGTCGTGGCACGCGTAGCGCAGGAAATACCACGACGAGTCCACGAACGTGTCCATCGTGTCGGTCTCGCGGCGCGCCGCGGCGCCGCAGCGCGGACAGCGGCACGCGATAAAGGCCTCGTGTTTCGCCAACGGATTGCCGCTGCCGTCCGGCACGAGTTCCTCGGGCAGCAACACCGGCAGGTCCGAATCGGGCACCGGCACCGGTCCGCAGTCCGCGCACTGGATGATCGGGATCGGGCAACCCCAGTATCGTTGCCGCGAGATCCCCCAGTCGCGCAGACGCCAGATCGTCCGTCGCTCCCCGAGCCCCGCGCGCGCGAGATCATCCGCGATCGCGGCGATCGCGGCCACGGAGTCCATCCCGTCATAGCGACCGGAATCGACGCAGCGACCGTGCGCCGCGTACCAAGGCTCCCAAGCCTGCGTCGAATAGGGACGACCGTCGACGTCGATCACGCGCCGGATCGGCAAGCCGTGGCGCTTCGCGAACTCGAAATCCCGCTCGTCGTGCGCCGGCACGCCCATCACGGCGCCCTCGCCGTAGCTCATCAACACGTAATTGCCGACCCAGACCGGAATCGACTCGCCGCTCAAGGGGTGCCGTACCGAGAACCCGGTCGGCATGCCTTTCTTTTCCTGCGTCGCGAGCTCCGCCTCGATCGCGGGGCCGCGTTGGCATTCCTCGACGAACGCCGCGAGCGCCGGGTGGGTCCGCGCCGCGAGCGCCGCGAGCGGATGCTCGGCCGCGACGGCGCAGAACGTCACCCCCATCAGGGTGTCCGCGCGGGTCGTGAACACGCGCAACACGCCCCGGGTCCCGCCGATCTCGTACGGAAACCCGACGTTCACGCCTTCGCTGCGGCCGATCCAGTTCGCCTGCATCGTGCGCACGCGTTCCGGCCAGCCCGGCAGGTGTGCGAGCGCCGCGAGCAGCGGCTCCGCGTACTTCGTGATCGCGAGGTAATACATCGGGATCTCGCGCTTCTCGACGAGCGCGCCGGTGCGCCAGCCGCGCCCGTCGATCACCTGTTCGTTCGCGAGCACCGTGCGATCGACCGGATCCCAGTTCACGACGCCGGTCTTGCGATACGCGATCCCGCGCTCGAGCATCCGCAGGAACAGCCACTGGTTCCAGCGATAGTAGTCCGGCCGGCAGGTCGCGATCTCCCGGTCCCAGTCGATCGCCAGGCCCAGGGACTTGAGCTGTCGCCGCATGGTCGCGATGTTGTCGTACGTCCATTTCGCGGGCGGCACGCCGTTCGCGATCGCCGCGTTCTCCGCGGGCAGCCCGAACGCGTCCCAACCCATCGGCTGCAGCACGTTGCGGCCTTGCATTCGCATGAAGCGGGCGAGCACGTCGCCGATCGTGTAGTTGCGGACGTGGCCCATGTGGCACCGGCCGCTCGGGTAGGGGAACATCGACAAGCAGTAGTACTTTTCGCGGGACCGGTCCTCGGTGGCGGCGAAACAGCGGCGTTCTTCCCAGTACTTCTGCGCTTCGGCCTCGATCGTGGCCGGTTCGTATCGTTCTTGCATGATGGCCCGGGAGAATACCCGAGATCGGCGCGAGTCGCGATCGGGCCTAACCGGACGCGTCGCGATCCTCCTCCGGCGGAGGCTCGTGGTCGGTCGGGGTCGCCACGCGCAGCATCTCGATCCGGCGTCGATCCGCGCGCAGCACGCGGAACTCGAGTCCGCCGACCCGCGCGCTCTCCCCGCGGCGTGGCAGCCTGCCGAATTGCTGCATCAACAGGCCGCCGATCGTGTCGAAGTCCGCATCGGGGAATTCGGTGCCGAAATATCGGTTGAACTCGCCGATCGGCGTCAAGGCGCGCACCGAGAACTCGCGCGGGCCGTCCCGGCGTATCGGCTGGTCGTCCTCGACGTCGTGCTCATCGTCGATTTCGCCGACGATCTGCTCGATGACGTCCTCGATCGTCACGAGACCCGCCACGCCGCCGTATTCGTCGACGACGATCGCGATGTGATTGTGGCTGCGGCGAAATTCCTTCAGCAGCACATTGAGGCGTTTGCTCTCCGGGACGAACACGGCCGGCCGCATGTATTCGCGGATCGCGAATTCCTCCGCGCCGGCGATCTGCAGACGCAACAGGTCCTTCGCGAGCAGGATTCCGACGATCTCGTCACGGTCCTCGCCGATCACCGGGAAACGGGAATGGCCGGACTCCACGACGTGCGCGACGATGCGCTCGGGCGATTCGTCGTGTTCGACGAACACGATCTGCGATCGCGGCACCATGATGTCGCGGACTTGCGTGTCGGCGACCGACAGTACGCCTTCGAGCATCGCGAGCGCGTCGCCATCGAACAAGCCGCGATCGCTCGCTGCGCGCAGCTCCTCGATCAGTTCAGCGAGATCGCGGGGTTCCCCCGCCATCGACTTGGTGATTCGCTTGAGCCAGCGACCAGTGCCGCCGTGTGACTGCTCGGACATCGCGGTACCAGGATACCCGATCAGCGATACGGATCGGAAAATCCAATTCGATCAAGAATTTGGACTTCCCTTGCAATCATGGTACGCGCGTCGCGGTCGCGCTCGTGGTCGTATCCGCGCAGGTGCAGGACGCCGTGCACCGTGAGGTGAGCCCAGTGGGCCCGGATCGATCGGTGGGCCACCCGCGCTTCCCGCGCGACCAGCGGCGCGCAGATCACGAGCTCACCGAGATCCCATCGGCCACCCGGCGACCGGCCGGCGCCCGCGAACGACAGCACGTTGGTCGGCTTCGGCTTGCCACGGTAAAGCTGGTTCAACCGGCGGCTCGTGACGCTGCCGACGACGTGGATCGACAGATCGATCGGCGGGCCCGCCGGCGGCAGCGCCGCCCCCGCCCAGCGCTCGAAATCCGCACGGCCGGGAACCCACGGACGGCGCGCCGCGTAGCTCAGCGCGAGCTCGAACGAGCGTTCACGGTGACGGGGGACTGGGCGCCGCGGCACTCGATTCATACGCCTGGACGATGCGCTGCACCAAGGGATGCCGGACCACGTCGCGCGAGCTGAACATCGTGAACGCGATCCCGGACACGTCCCGCAGGATGTCGATCACGGTCCGCAGGCCCGACGGCTTCGCGGTCGGCAGGTCGGTCTGCGTGATGTCGCCGGTCACGACGGCCTTCGAGCCGAAGCCGATGCGCGTGAGGAACATCTTCATCTGCTCGTTGGTGGTGTTCTGCGCCTCGTCGAGGATCACGAACGAGTCGTTCAGGCTCCGCCCGCGCATGAACGCGAGCGGGGCGACTTCGATCACGTTGCGCTCGATCAGCTTCGCGACCCGCTCGAAGCCCATCATCTCGTACAGCGCGTCGTACATCGGGCGCAGGTACGGATCGACCTTCTGGCTCAGATCGCCCGGGAGGAAGCCGAGCCGCTCGCCGGCCTCGACCGCCGGACGGACGAGCACGATCCGACGAACGCGTTCGTCCTGCAGCGCTTCGACCGCGCAAGCGACCGCGAGGTAGGTCTTGCCGGTGCCGGCGGGACCGATGCCGAACGTCAGGTCGTGCGTGCGCACGTTGTGCAGGTAGTCGAGTTGGCTGCGCCCGCGGGCGCGCACCAGTCCGCGCGCGGTGCGTACTTTGAGTTCGCCTGGCGAACTCGTCTCGCCGGGTGGTTCCCGCGCCTCGTCCATTGCGAGTTCCTGCAAGGCCATGTGCACGCGTTCCGGATCGATCGGCTCACGCTGTGAGCGATCGTAGAGGGCGCGCAGGACCGCCTCGGCGCGCCGCGCCACCGGTTCCTCGCCGACGATCTGGAACCGGTTGGCCCGCCGGCGGATCTCGACCCCGAGGCGGTGCTCGATCTCGTGCAGGTGCGTGTCCAGCGGACCGCACAGCTCGACGAGCCGCACGTTGTCCGACGGTTCGAGGATCACCTCGTGAATCGGCGGCTCGGCGCTCATGGCGCCGGATCCTCGACGAGCCGGCCGCGGAGGGAATTCGGTAACGCTTCGGTGATCACGACGTCGACGAAACGATCGATCAACGCACTCGCGCGACCCGGCGGGGGATCGAAGTTCACCCAGCGGTTGTTGTCGGTACGGCCCGCCAGCTGGCGTGCATCGCGCTTGGACGGGCGCTCGACGAGCACGCGCTGCCGGGTGCCGACCATCCGCGCCGAGATCGCGTACGCCTGCGCGGACAACTGTTGCTGCAATGCAGCTAACCGCCGTTGTTTGACCTCCACCGGCACCTCGTCCGGCAGCGCGGCCGCCGGTGTCCCGGGTCGCCGGCTGTAGAGGAAGCTGAAACTCTGGTCGAATCCCACGTCCGCGACGAGTTGCATCGTCGCCTCGAAATCCGCGTCCGTCTCCCCGGGAAAGCCGACGATCAGGTCGGTGGAGACGCTGATGTCGGGCCGCACCGCGCGCAACTTGCGCAGCTTGTGCTTGTACTCGAGCACCGTATGCCCGCGCTTCATCGCCGCCAGGATCCGGTCCGACCCGCTCTGGACCGGGAGGTGCAACGCCTGGGTGAGTTTCGGCACGTTCGCATAGGCTTCGATCAAGCTGTCGTCGAAATCCAGCGGATGGGACGTCGTGAACCGGATCCGCTCGATGCCGTCGATCGCCGCGACGTAATGGATCAGCGTCGCCAGGTCGGTTTCGGCCCCGTCCGCGGCGACGCCCCGGTAGGCGTTCACGTTCTGTCCGAGCAGCGTGACTTCGCGGACCCCTTGCGTCGCGAGCCGGGATACCTCGGCGATCACCGAGTCGAACGGGCGACTGATCTCCTCACCCCGCGTATAAGGAACGACGCAGAAGCTGCAATACTTGCTGCAGCCTTCCATGATCGAGACGAACGCGGTCGCCCGCTCGGCACGCGGCTCCGGCAGCCGGTCGAATTTCTCGATCTCCGGAAAGCTCACGTCGATCTGCGATCGGCCGCTGCGTTTCACGCGGCGGATCATCTCGGGCAGCCGGTGCAGGGTCTGCGGCCCGAACACCAGATCGACGAACGGGGCGCGCGCGGTGATCCCCTCGCCTTCCTGGCTCGCGACGCAGCCACCGACGCCGATGATCACCTGCGGTCGCTGCTGCTTCATGAGCCGCCATTCGCCGAGCAGGGAGAACACCTTGTCCTGCGCCTTCTCGCGGACCGAGCAGGTATTGACGAGCAGCACGTCGGCCGCGGCAGGGTCGTCGGTGATGCGCATGCCTTCGGTCGCCTGGAGCACGTCCCGCATCTTGGCGGAGTCGTACTCGTTCATCTGGCAACCGAACGTCTTGATGTAGAGGAGTCCCGGCATAGGATGGTCGTGAAAAGGTCGATAAGATACCCGCAACCATGGCGATTCGCGACGTTCTGAAGATGGGCGACCCTCGACTCCTGGCGGTCGCCGCGCCGGTCGAGGCGTTCGGCACGCCAGCGCTCGACGCGCTGGTCGCCGACCTGTGGGACACGATGCACCACCTGGACGGTGCCGGTCTCGCCGCACCGCAAATCGGCGTCGGCCTGCGCGTCGTGGTCTTCGCGGTCGACCGCAACCCGCGCTATCCGGAGGCCGAATCGGTGCCCGCGACCGTGCTGATCAACCCGGTGCTGACCCCGATCGGCGACGCCCAAGAGGATGGCTGGGAAGGGTGCCTGTCGGTCCCCGGTCTGCGCGGTCTCGTCCCTCGCTACCGCCGTCTCCGATACGTCGGTTGCGGCGCCGACGGATCCCGGATCGACCGCACGGTCAGCGGCTTCCATGCGCGCGTCGTCCAGCACGAGGTCGATCACCTCGACGGCATCCTCTACCCGCGCCGGATCCGCGACTTGACCCAGTTCGGGTTCACCGACGCGCTGTTCCCCGGAGAAGCCCTGGCCGCCGATTGAGCCTCGCCGACGGGTGTCGCGGCGGGCGCGCTAGAACGGGATGTCGTCGTCGAAGTCCTCTTTTCCGGCGGCCGGCGCCGGTGACTGATCGAACTCGTCGCGCGGCGGTCCACCCGCCGGCCCCCGTTCGCTCCCGCCGGCGCCCGCGCCCGCGCGACCGCCCAGCATCTGCATGTTGTCGGCGACGATCTCGGTCGTGTACCGATCGTTCCCTTGCTTGTCTTGCCATTTACGGGTGCGCAGACGCCCCTCGACGTACACCTGCGAGCCCTTGCGCAGATACTCGGCGGCGATCTCGGCGAGTCGGCCGAAGAACGCGACGTTGTGCCACTCGGTCCGTTCCTGCTGGGCGCCCGTCGCCTTGTCCTTCCAGGATTCGCTGGTCGCGATCCGCACGTTCGTGACCGTCATGCCGCTCGGCATCGAGCGGGTCTCGGGATCCGCGCCGAGATTGCCGATCAGGATCACCTTGTTGATTCCGCGTGCCATCGCTAGCTCCGGTTGGGGGGCGCCGGCGCGATTGTACACCGCTCGCAGGGCCTTCGCGGGGTATGATATGGGGTCCCATGCACGAGATATGCATCCGCGGCGCCCGGACCCACAACCTCAAGAATATCGACCTCGATCTGCCTCGGGGCCGGCTGATCGTGCTCACCGGACCCTCCGGATCGGGCAAGTCCTCGCTCGCATTCGACACGATCTACGCGGAGGGGCAACGCCGCTACGTCGAATCCTTGTCGACCTACGCGCGGCAGTTCCTGTCGATGATGGAGAAGCCCGACGTCGACTCGATCGACGGCCTGTCGCCCGCGATCGCGATCGAGCAGAAATCGACGTCGCACAACCCCCGTTCGACGGTCGGGACCGTCACGGAGGTCTACGATTACCTCAGACTCCTGTATGCGCGGGCCGGCACGCCGCGCTGCCCGGACCATGGAATCGACCTCTCCGCCCAGACCGTGAGCCAGATGGTCGACGCGGTGCTCGCGATCCCGGCGGGCACGCCGCTGCTATTGCTCGCACCCGCGGTCGCCGCCCGCAAGGGCGAGCACGCCGGGGTCATCGAGGAGCTGCAGTCGGCCGGGTTCCTGCGCGCGCGGATCGACGGCGCGATCGTCGAACTCGACGCCGCGCCCAAACTCGACCCGCGGCGCAAGCACGACGTCGAGGCGATCGTCGACCGCTTCAAGGTCCGCGAGGACCTCGGGCAACGGCTCGCCGAGTCCTTCGAGACCGCGCTGCGCATCGGCCAGGGGATCGCGAAGATCGCGTTCGCCGACCAGCCCGAACGCGCCGAGATCGTGTTCTCCGACAAGTTCGCGTGCCCGGTTTGCGGTTACGCGCTGAGCGAGCTCGAGCCGCGATTGTTCTCGTTCAACAGTCCGATCGGCGCCTGCCAGGGCTGCGACGGCCTCGGGACCCAGACGTTCTTCGATCCGGCGAAGATCGTCGCGAATCCGCGTCTGTCGCTCGCCGCGGGCGCGGTCCGCGGCTGGGACCGGCGCAACACCCATTATTTCCAGATGATCCAGTCGCTCGCGCGTCACGCCCATTTCGACGTCGAGACTCCGTTTGCGTCCTTGCCCGACGCGGTGCAGGACCTGCTGTTCCACGGCAGCGGCGAGGAACAGATCGAGTTCAAGTACCTCGACGGGCACGGCGGCGCGGTGCGCCGCCGTCATCCGTTCGAGGGGATCGTGCACAACCTCGAGCGCCGCTACGCGGAGACCGAGTCGGCCGCGGTGCGCGAGGAACTCGCGCGCTATCGGTCCTCGCGCGCGTGTCCGCAGTGCGGCGGGGCGCGCCTGAACCGCGCGGCTCGGCACGTGTTCGTCGCGAGCCGCAGCCTGCCGGAGGTCGCCGCGCTCTCGGTGGAGGAGGCACGCCGCTTCTTCGACGCGGTCGCGGTCGGCGGGTGGCGCGGTGAGATCGCCGCGAAGATCATCAAGGAAATCGGCGATCGTCTCGCATTCCTCGCGAACGTCGGGCTCGGCTACCTGACGCTCGATCGCAGTGCCGACACCCTGTCGGGCGGGGAAGCGCAGCGCATCCGCCTCGCGAGCCAGATCGGCTCCGGGCTGGTCGGCGTGATGTACATCCTCGACGAACCCTCGATCGGCTTGCACCAGCGCGACAACCAGCGCTTGCTCGACACGCTCGCCAAGCTCCGCGATCTCGGCAATACCGTGATCGTCGTGGAGCACGACGAGGAGGCGATCCGCCAGGCCGACCACGTCGTCGATCTCGGTCCAGGGGCTGGCGTGCACGGCGGCCGCGTCGTCGCGCAAGGCACCGCGGCCGAAGTCGCGGCCCATCCGGAATCGATCACGGGTCGATACCTGAGCGGGGCGCTCAGGATCGGGGTGCCGGGCGAACGGCGGCGCCCCGACCCGAAGCGCATGTTGCGCATCGTCGGTGCGCACGCGAACAACTTGAAAGCCGTGACCGCGGAGTTCCCGATCGGTCTGCTCACCTGCGTGACCGGCGTGTCCGGGTCCGGGAAGTCGACCTTGATCAACGACACGCTGTATCGCGCGGTGGCGGCGAGACTGAGCCGCGGCCCGACCTCGGGCGGGCGCTTCGAGCGGATCGATGGACTCGAGCACGTCGACCGCGTGATCGAGATCGACCAGAGCCCGATCGGGCGCACGCCGCGCTCGAACCCGGCGACCTACACCGGTCTGTTCGCGCCGATACGCGAAATCTTCGCGACCATGCCCGAAGCCCGCGCGCGCGGCTACGGATCCGGGCGCTTCAGCTTCAACGTGAAGGGGGGCCGCTGCGAGGCCTGCCAGGGCGACGGCGTGATCAAGGTCGAGATGCATTTTCTCGCGGACGTGTACGTGCCCTGCGACGTCTGCCGTGGCCAGCGTTACAACCGTGAGACCCTCGAGGTGCGTTTCAAGGGCAAGAACATCCACGAGGTGCTCGAGATGACGATCGAGGAGGCGGCGCCGTTCTTCGCGGCGGTGCCGACCGTGCACCCGAAGCTGCAGACGATGCTCGACGTCGGCCTGTCCTACGTGCGGCTCGGCCAGAGTGCGACGACGCTGTCCGGCGGCGAGGCTCAGCGCGTGAAACTCTCCCGCGAGCTGTCCAAGCGAGCGACCGGGCGGACGTTGTACATCCTCGACGAACCGACGACCGGGCTGCATTTCGCCGACATCGCATTGCTCCTGAAGGTCCTGCAGCGGTTGCGGGACGAAGGCAATACGGTGGTCGTGATCGAGCACAACCTCGACGTGATCAAGACCGCCGATTGGATCGTCGACCTCGGCCCCGAGGGCGGCGACGGCGGCGGACGGGTCGTCGCGACGGGCACTCCGGAGACGATTGCCGCGGATCCCGCGTCGATCACCGGGCGCTATCTGCAGGCGACGCTCGAGCGGGGAGCGGCGGTCGAGTGCCTCGAGGGTCGACCGTCGCGTAGACGCCGCGCCTGACGCCGGAGGAAGGCCGCATGGACGTCTACTTGATCCGTCACACCCGGCCCGACGTCGATCCGGAGGTCTGCCACGGCCGCCTCGATGTGCCGCTGACCGCCGATTTCCCCGCCGGCGCGGAGCGCCTGCTCACGGCGCTGGCCGCGGGCACTCCGATCGTCACGGCCGCGGCGCGTCGCTGCCGCCGCCTCGCGGACCATTTGGCCGCGGCGCTCGGCTCGACCGTCAGCGTCGACGACCGGCTGCGGGAAATGGACTTCGGCCGCTGGGAAGGGCGGCGCTGGCGTGAGATCCCTCGCGTGGAGACCGATGCGTGGAGCCGCGAGTTCTGGAACCACCCGCCGCCGGATGGCGAATCGTACGCGGCGATGCACGCCCGGGTCGCCGCGGCATGGGAAGCGCTGCTGTCGCGCCCCGCCGATGCGGTCGCGGTGATCGGACCGATCGGGCCACTGCGCGCGTTGCTGACGATCGCGCTCGATTTGCCGCCGGAGACGTTCGTGCGGGTGCATCTCGACCATGGTGGCGTCACGAAGCTGTCGGATGCGACCGGCGGATGGCGTCTGGATTACTCGAATCGCTGAACCGGCGGGATGCCGGCCGCGGCCGGCGCGGTCCCGCCAGGAGCCGTGGATGACGCTGCGCAAACCGGAGCCGAAGTGATGCGCCGAATGATTCGATCGATGGAGCAGGCGGCGATCGGCGCGGCGTTGCCGCTGCTGCGACGGCTGGATCCGGAACAGGCGCATACGCTCGGGCTCGTCGGCCTGAAATGCCTGCGCCCGGTCTGGCCGCGCGCCGCGCCGCGCCGCGCGCTCGCGCTCGACTGCGCGGGCCTGCGTTTCGAGCATCCGCTCGGCCTCGCCGCCGGCTTCGACAAGAATGCCGACTACCTCGATGCGCTCGGCGCGCTCGGCTTCAGCCACGTCGAGATCGGCACGGTGACGCCACGGCCCCAGCCGGGGAATCCGCGGCCGCGGATGTTCCGCCTGAGCGCGGAGCGCGCGCTCGTGAATCGGATGGGGTTCAACAACAAGGGCGCCGAGTACGTCGCCGCCCGCCTCGAGCGCCGCGCGTACCGCGGCATCGTCGGCGTCAGCATCGGCAAGAACTTCGATACGCCGATCGAACGCGCCGGCGACGACTACCTCGCGGTCTTCCGGAGACTCTTCGGTTACGCCGACTACTTCGCGGTGAACGTCTCCTCGCCGAACACCGCGAGATTGCGCGAGCTGCAAGATCGCGGCGCGCTGGCCGGGGTCGTCTCCCCGCTCGTGAGCGCCCGGGCGGAGCTCGTGCGTCGCGGCGGCCGGCACGTTCCCCTGTTCGTGAAGATCGCGCCGGATCTCGACGCGCAAGCCCTCGATCGGCTGGCCGACGAGCTCGCGGCACTCGCGGTCGACGGCGTGATCGCGACGAACACGTCCAACCAGTTGCAGCCGTTCGGCGCGGCGCTGCCTCCCGGGATCACCGGCGGCCTGAGCGGCGCGCCCCTGCACGAGCAGTCGCTCGCGACGATCGCCCGCCTGCGGGCGCGGCTGCCGCCCGACCTGCCGATCATCGGCGTGGGCGGGATCTTCGATGCCCGGTCGGCGCTCGCGACGCTCGCGGCCGGCGCGACGCTGATCCAGGTCTATACCGGATTCGCGTATCGCGGCCCGGTGTTGATCGAGGAGATCCTCGACGCACTCGAGCGCCGCGCGACCGGTCGCGATGGATGAGCACGCGAGCGGTGTTATCGTAGCGATCCGAATTCAACGCATCCCGAGGACAGACCGTGCAGCAACGACCCGCCGTGAAGACCCGACGCCGCATCAGCCGCCGCGACGCCGAGGAGGCCGTCCGTACCCTGCTGCGTTGGGCAGGCGAAGATCCGAACCGCGAAGGCCTGCGAGATACGCCGAAACGGGTGGTGAGCGCGTACGCGGACTGGTTCTCCGGCTACTCGGTCGACCCCGGCGAGTATTTGCGACGCACCTTCGAAGAGGTGGAAGGCTACGACGAGATGGTCGTCCTGCGCGACATCGCCTTCGAGTCCTATTGCGAGCACCACATGGCGCCGATCATCGGCCGAGCGCACATCGGCTACCTGCCGACCGACCGGGTCGTCGGGATCAGCAAGCTCGCGCGCGTGGTCGACGGCTTCTCGCGCCGCTTTCAAGTCCAGGAGAAGCTCACGGCGCAGATCGCGGCCTGCATCAACGAGGTGCTGAAGCCGCGCGGCGTCGGCGTCGTGATCGACGCGGTTCACCAGTGCATGACGACGCGCGGGGTGCACAAACGGGGCGTCTCCATGGTCACGAGCAGCATGCTCGGGACCTTCCGCAAGGATGGCAGCACCCGCGCCGAGTTCCTGCGTTTCATCGACATCGAGCGCAATAGCGCGTCCTAGGCACGTCGGTCGGCCGCGGGCCGCGGCGCGTTCGAGGCCCCCTGACCGCTCGGCGCGGCTTCGGCAGCGGGGATCAATTCAACCGACAGGCTGTAGCCGTGCCGCTCGCCGGGCGCGAGTGCGCCGACGCCGACGACTTGCTGGGCGATCCGCTCGCCCACCCGATTGGTGATCGACACGACGACGCAGTACTCGCAGCCCTGCTCGACCGATTCGTGGCCGATCGTCCCCTCGATGCGCATCGCGATCCGGCCGGTCGGCCGGGCCGCGCCGGCGGAGGACCCGCCGGCGGCCGGATTGAACCGCAAATGGTGCCGGCACGCGGGGCACACGCTCGCGCTCGCCAGGATCGTCGCCTTGCAATGAGGACAGACTCGCGTCGCGCCGATCGATCCGTGGCGCGCCGCGCTCATCGGCCGCTGTCGAGCTTCGGCGGCTTCTCGTCTCCCCAACCGAATTCGACGTGTCCGCGCATCCGCGAACCGGCCGCCACCGTGATCGATCCGGCCTTGACGTCGCCGACGATCACTCCGCCATCGAGCACATCGACGCGTTTCGCGGACTCGATGTTGCCTTGCAGTTCGCCGCCGACGACCACGACGCCGGCGAGCACCTGACCCGTCAGGTGCGCGCCCGGTTCGATGTTGAAGTTCCCGTCGATGCGCACATCGCCCTTGAACCGGCCCGCGATGCGGACGTTGCCCGATCCCTCGATCTTGCCTTCGATCGTGATGTTCGCGGCGATCATCGAATCGCCGCCGTCGACGGGTTCGCGCGCCCTGCGCGCCGCGGGCGGCGGGGCCGCCGGGATCGGCTCGAGCGGTGGCCGATCGATCGGCGGGGACGGACTCGAGGAGTGGCCGGTCGGGGCCGGTGTGGTGATTTCCTTCCAGAGCGCCATCGCGTTGCCTCCCTCGGGTAACGTTGAACGTGACGAAGAGCGGCAGATTAACCGCGGTTCACGATCCCGCCCCACTGTCTTTTATTGGCGACGACCCCCGCCGGTGCGCGCCAGGATACCAGTTCCAGCGACCCGCCACGCTCATGAACGCCGGCACGACCACCCCGCGGATCACGGTCGCATCGACCAGCACCGACACGCACAGTCCGACGCCGATCATCTTCAAGGCCGGCAGCGCCGCGCCGGCGAAAGCCCCGAACACGACGGCCATGATCAAACCGGCTCCCGTGATCACCGGCGCGACCGCGGCCAGGCCCTCGACGGTCGCCCGCTGGTTGTCGCCGTGCGCGAGATATTCGCGCTGGATCCGGAACAGCAAGAACAGCTCGTAATCCATCGACAGCCCGAAGCTGAGGCAAAAGATCATCAAGGGGACCTCGAGCGCGATGGCCGCGAACGGCCGCTCGAGTCCGACCAGTCCGCCGAACCAGCCGAACTGGAAGATCGCGACGACCGCGCCGTAACCGGCGGCGATCGCGAGCAAGTTCGCGATGACCGCCTTCAGCGGGAGCACGAACGAACGGAACGCCGCGAACAGCAACGCGAGCGTCGCGGCGATCACGAATCCGAACACTTTCGGGAAGCCGCGCCACATCGCCGAGTCGAAATCGTTGTAATAGACCGGCGTGCCGCCGACGGTCGCGCGGAACGGACCGGCGGGCACCAGCCGCTGCAGTGCTCGCGCGAGCGCCTGCGCCCGAACGAGGGAGACGCCGCGCACGGGCGACACGTCGAACAGGCCCGCCCGGCCGTCGCGACTGAGGTACACGGCGCGCGCGGCGGGGTCGGACGCGGACAGCGGCGAGGCGACCGCGGCCACGCCGGGAAACGCCGCGAGCCGCTGGGCGTAGGCCATGAGCGCCGGCCGATGCGACGCAGCAAGCCAGGGGGCGCCGTCGGTCGCGCGCACGATGATCCGCAGATCCAACCCCGAGTCGTCATAGCCGAGGGCGGACAGCATTTCCATACCGACTCGTGACTCCAGCCCCTTCGGCAAGAACCACGGTTCGTTGGAGAAGCCGCTGCGCGCCCCCACGATCGGTGACGCGAGGGCGGCGAGCAGCACGCCGGCGAACGCGAGGCTCCGCACCGGGCGCCGGGTCGTCCAGCCGGCGAGACGCCGCCAGATCTTCGAGCGGTCGGCGCGCCGGAACGCACCGACGCCGACCGGCCAGCGCTCGATCCGCCGGCCGAGGAGCGCCAAGCACGCCGGCAGCAGGGTGAGCGCCGCGAGCACCGCGACGACCACGACCAACGCGCCCCCGATCCCGACGCTGCGAGTCTCCAGGATCGGGCTGAACAGCAGTCCGAGCAAGCCGATCGCGACGGTCGATCCGGACCAGCCGATCGTCCGACCCGCCTCCGCGACCGTCTGCGCGACCGCCTCGACGACGCTCGCACCGTCGAGATGCTCCCGGAAATCCTTGACCATCAACAACGAATAATCGATTCCAACCGCGAGACCGATCATCGTGACGACGTTGCCCAGCAGGTTCGAGACCGGCATCGCACGCGCCAACAGGAACGCGGCGCCGAACGCGACCATCGTCGAGGCAAGACCCATCAGGAACGGCAAGGCCGCCGCGACGAGCGTCCCGAAAGCGATCAACAAGATCGCGAGGGTGAGCGGCAGTGCGCGCTTCTCCGCGTGATCGCCGCCCTGGGCACTGCTCGTGTTGATGTCGTAATCGATCGCCGGGCCGCCGGTGACCGCCACCCGCGCACCGGGATCGAGATGCCGCAACTCGCGACGCAACGGCGCGAGCGCGGCGCGGACGCGCGCCACCGCACGATGCTGCCCTTCCGCATCGAGCGGTTTCAGCCCGACCAGCAACATCGTGGAGCGCCCATCCGCGGAGCGCATGGACGGGTCGGCGGTATCCGCGTAGCTCAGGACGGCGCTCACGTCCGGCAGCGCCCGCAGCCGCGCCGCGGCGCGTCGGTCCCAGGCCGCGAACGGCGGCGCGCCGATCGACTGCTGCGGGCTGTCGACCGCGACGATCAACGGGTCGAGGAACGGATTCCGGAAATCCCGGCGCAAGGTCGTGTCGACGCGCTGCGACGCGCTGCCGACGACGGTCGCCGCACCGCCGATCGCGACCCGCGGGAATTCGATCGCGCCCCATGCGCCGAGCGCGATCGCGATCACCCAGAGCGCGATCACGAGGACCGGGTGCCGCGCGACGGCGCGGCCGAATGACAATAACGTGGATCTCATCGAGGACGGTCGCTAGAAAGGATAGTTGATGCCGGTGAACACCGCGGGTCCCTCGCTGCCGACGCCGACGTCGACGTAGCCGACGACGAACGGCGGCGCGATGCCCCGAAAGCCGAGACCGATCACGTGGTGCAAGTGCGTGAACGGCAGCGTACGGGAGTTGGCGAACACCTCGCCGAGGTCGATGAACGGCGTGAGTTCGATGTCGATGTGGGTCGCCATCGCGTTGAGCGACAGCACTCGCCGCCGGTACTCGATGCTGGTCGAGAACGAGTTGCGCCCGTAGAAGCGGCCGGCGCCATAGCCGCGCAGCGGCTGTTCTTCCCCGAGCACGCTGCTGTCGCCGCCGATGCTCGACAGGCTCCAGAACGGCACGTTCTCCTCACCCGGCATGTATCGCAGCGCGAGGTGCGCGGCGAGCACCGTCTGGGAGTTCAGTGACCAGAAATGCCGGGCGTCGAGGCCGACGACGCTGTAGAGCGAGTCGTTGACCGCGCCGTGGCTCGCCGCGACGCCGCCGAACACCACGTAGGCGCCGCCGCGTGTCGGTATGGTCAAGTCATTGCGGGTATCGTAGGCGACTTCGATGCGGTTCAAGATCTCGTGATTCGCGCCGATGCCGAGCAATCCCGCGAAGCGCGTTTGGATCGACGCGATCTTGGCCAGCGAGCCGGGTTGGATCGCGACCTCGCGGACCCGCATCGTCCACGCGATCTGCCATGCGCGAGTGACGTTCCAGCCCAGGGTCGTCTCGACGTATTTTTGTTGCTTCGTGTAGTTCGTCTCGTCGATGACCGGCGAGTTGTTGCCGATCCCGTAGAAACGCGGGGTGCCGCTGCGGTCGTAGACCACGCTCGCGTCGAACGACCAGCGGCTGCGGCGCAACCGCCCCGTCTGGTACTCGAAGTCGAATTCGCTTTCGACGCGCTGTTTCGCGCCCCCGACCACCGACCATTGGGTATCGTCCGAAGGGTACGCGAAGATCCGCCCGCGGGCGCCCCAGCCGAAGTAGGGGTTGTAGATCACGTCCGGCGCGATGATCTCGCGAATCTGGCTCTGACTGTCCGTGTGCAGCCACGTCGGGATCAAGCCGAGCGTCGTGCCGCTGTTCGGGTCGACGTCGATTTCCGGCACCGGGATGAACGGCGCGGTCGCCGGATCCAGCCACCGAGCGAGCCACGGCGGCAGCGCGGCCTGCGCTCGGCCGGCACCGATCAGGCCGACGAGGCCGAGGCCGATCGCTCCGAGCCACGCGGCCGGTACTTTCCTCAAGGCACTCGCTCCTCGCCGTTCCGGGGCTGCGAGCTTAGCAATTTTCCGACCGGTATCGCAGCGGACGGCGTCTCGAAGCGGCTCGAAACGACCGTCCGCCGCGACGGCGAAGCGGCCGCAACGCGCGCCGTTCACCGCTATAATCGGCGCCCCTTCCATCAGCCGCGGACGCTACCGCCGTGTTCGAGACCCTGAGCCGTTTGAACGAGGACGCCATTCTCGGCGTGATGGCGAAATACCGTGCGGATCCGTCGCCGCTGAAGATCGACCTCGGCGTCGGCGTATACCGCGACGCCGAGGGCCATACGCCGGTGCTCGAGTGCGTGCGGATCGCCGAACGGCGCATCGTCGACGCGCAAGTCACCAAGACCTACGTGGCACCCGCGGGGCGGGAGGAATTCAACGCGGCGGTCGTCGATCTCGTGCTCGGCCGCGACCATCTCGCCGTCGGCGACCGGCGGGTGATCGCCGTGCAGACCCCCGGCGGCTGCGGCGCGCTGCGCGTCGGCGCCGAATTGCTGCGCGCCGCCGCGCCGGACGCCACGATCCACGTCAGCGATCCGACCTGGGCGAATCACCTGCCGCTGCTGGGCGGCGCCGGGTTGCGGCTGCAGCGCTATCCGTACTACGACGCCGCGGCGCATCGCTTGAGCTTCGACGCGATGATCGAGCGGCTCCAGCGCGCCCCGGCGGGCGACGTGGTCCTGCTCCACGCCTGTTGTCACAATCCGACCGGCGCCGACCTCGACGACGATCAGTGGCACACCATCGCCGAGCTCCTGTCCCGACGGGGCTTGGTGCCTTACCTGGATCTCGCATATCAGGGCTTCGGCCTCGATCTCGACGCCGACGCCCAGGGCGTTCGGTCGATCGCGAGTCGACTACCGGAGTGCCTGATCGCGACGTCGTTCTCGAAGAATCTGGGTCTGTACCGCGAGCGCGTCGGCGCCCTGTTGGTGGTGGGTGCGAGCGAAGAGCGCGCGGCGGCGATTCGCAGCCACGTACTGCAAATCGCACGCAGCATCTATTCGATGCCCCCGGACCATGGCGCCGCGATCGCGACCGAGATCCTCACCGATCCCGCACTGCGGCGAAACTGGGTCGCCGAACTCGCGACGATGCGCGAGCGGGTGCGGGCGATGCGCCGGTTGCTCGCGGACTCGCTGCGCCGCCAGGGGGGCGACGACGGCTACGACTATCTCGCGCATCAGCGCGGCATGTTCTCGCTGCTCGGCGCGCCGCCGGCGGTCGTCGAGCGCTTGCGCGAGGAGTTCCATGTGTACATGACGGCGGATGGCCGGATGAATCTCGCGGGACTGACGCCGTCGAGCGTCGATCCCTTGGCGCACGCCATCCTGCGCGCGACACGCTGAGACGATCGCCACCCGGTCGGGCGGCGGCGGCGCGGCGGCTCAGCCCGCCGGCCGGGCGGCGCTGCTGCGAAAGCGATGGCGGATTTCGCCGTGACGGGAGCGTTCCGTGAATTCGCCGCGACCATAGCTGCCGAGCACGCGCCGCCAGAAGCGCACGGAGCCCGGATTTCGCTGGTATTCGACGATCTCCCAGTCGCCCGCGAAACGATCGAATATCAGCGTCGCCGCCTCACGTCCGTAGCCGTTGCCCCGGTAGGGCGCACGCACGAAGAATTCGGCCAGCCGATAGTCGGGTGCGGATTCGCCGGTCGCCGCGACCAAGGGCCTCGCCACGAGCGCAAACCCGATCCGTTCGGCATCGCGCACGATCACCAGGGGATGCGAGGACTGGCTCGCGAACCAGCTCGCGAAGATGCCGTCTTTTTGCGAGTCGTCCGCCGCGATCGCCGGATAGAGCCCGGTATTCAAACCCGACAGCGAGTCGAGGTACTCGCCGTAGACGCCCTGGATCCAGCCGCGGTCGGCTGCCGAGTGCCGGCAGTCCCGAATGCTGACGGTCACGGGGAAATCAACCCACGACTGGAAAACCAAAAGCCCGGACGAACGCGCCTATCGGCGGTCCGCCCGGGCCCTTTGCGAGATGATCGTCGCGTTTTACTGCGGCGAGCTCGCAGCGCTGGCCGAAGAGGCCGCCGCAGTCGCATCCGAAGCCGCAGCGCTGGCCGCCGTCGCATCGCTCGCCGGAGCAGGCGCCGCCTCGGTGGTCGCCGGCGCGGACGCCGCGGTGTTGTCGGACGACGGAGCCGGAGCCTCGGTCTTCTTGCCGCAAGCGCTCAAAATGAAGGCGGCGGCGATCGCGCTGACAAGGAGTTTGGTCTTCATCTATCGATACCCCAAAATGTTTTGATGTTTAACAAAAACAGGCATTCTAGCGAGTCTTGGACCTTCCCCAAGATTTCGCCGCACAGTTTAGAGTGTTTCCGCAGACTTTCCTATCGGTTTGCGTCGCCACTCGGCACTTCTAACGCAGCCTATCGCGTTCCGGGTTAAGGGACGCGCCCATTCCTGCCAGCCGACGGCGCTTTCGGATCCCGGTTAACGCATTCTTAATCCCGACGGGGACGGGGCGCGACGCGATCCGGCGCGGGATCGCGTCGCCGCCGGGCTCCGGTGCGCTACCGACTGGAACGCAGTGCGTCGCGAATCTCGGTGAGCAGGACCTGCTCGGGACTCGGGGGCGGCGGCGCAGCCGCCGGGGCGGGCTTCTTGAGCTTGTTGATCCCACGCAGCGCGATGAACAGCACGAACGCGATCACGAGGAAATCGAATATCGACTGCAGGAACACCCCGTACTTGACGAGCACCGCCGCACCCTTCGGGTCGACACCGAGGCTGATCGCCAGGTCGCTGAAGTTCATGCCGCCGATGAGCTTGCCGAGGACCGGGGTGATGACGTCGCCGACCAGCGAGGACACGATCTTGCCGAACGCCGTGCCGACGATGACGCCGACTGCCATGTCGACGACGTTGCCCTTCATCGCAAATTCTTTGAATTCGCTCGCGAGACTCATGCAGATTGCTCCCAGTGGTTGACTTGAATCTTACTCCGGGTTCCCAGCGGTGGCACGGCGCCCGATCGGGCGCCGTATCTCGAGAGTGGTCGCGCGTGACGGGTCTCAGGCGGCGGCTTTGGTCCTCCGCCGTCGCTTCGGCTTGGCTTCGCTGGCGGCGTCGGCCGCCGCGGCGGCATCCGCCGCGCCGACCGCCCCGTCGACGAGCTGCATCAGCGCCATGTCCGCCGAGTCGCCGGGCCGGGGCTCCATCTTCAGGATGCGCGTGTACCCGCCGCGACGCGTCTTGAATCGCGGGCCGAGCTCGGCGAACAGCTTGTCGACGACCTGCTCGTCGCGCAAGCGCGCGAGCGCGAGCCGCCGTTTCGCCTGGGAATCGATCTTCGCCAGCGTGATCAGCGGCTCGACGACGCGGCGCAGTTCCTTCGCCTTGGGCACCGTCGTACGGATGCTTTCGTGACGCAGGAGCGACGCGGCCATGTTCCGCAGCAGGGCATGACGATGGGACGCGTTTCGCGAGAGCTGGCGGCCGCTGTTTCTGTGTCGCATGGTGACTGTTCCGATTTCGCTGAGATCAAATTCCGTCGCGGTCTTCTTCGCGCTTCAAACCCGGCGGGGGCCAGTTGTCGATCCGCATGCCGAGCGTGAGACCGTGGCTCTCGAGCACTTCCTTGATCTCGGTCAGGGACTTCTTGCCGAGGTTGGGCGTGCGCAGGAGCTCGACTTCCGTCCTCTGCACGAGGTCGCCGATGTAATGGATGTTCTCCGCCTTGAGGCAGTTCGCACTGCGCACGGTGAGCTCGAGTTCGTCGACCGGCCGCAGCAGGATCGGATCGAACTGGGTTTCGGTCGCCTTGGTCGCCGCCTCATCCTGACCCTGCAGGTCGACGAACACCGACAGCTGATCCTTCAGGATCCCGCCAGCGCGGCGGATCGCCTCTTCGGGGTCGATCGTGCCGTTCGTCTCGATGTCGAGGATCAGCTTGTCGAGATCGGTGCGTTGTTCGACGCGCGCGCTCTCGACGTTGTAGGTGACTTTGCGCACCGGGCTGAACGACGCGTCGAGCTGCAACCGCCCGATCGCGCGCGTCTGCTCCTCGAAGGCCAGCCGCTGGGCCGCGGGTCGATAGCCGCGCCCGCGCTCGACCTTCAGCGACATCGCGAGCTCGCCGGCATTCGTCAAGTTCGCGATCACCAGTTCAGGGTTCAGAATCTCGACGTCGTGATCGCCGGCGATGTCGCCCGCCGTCACGGGGCCCGGCCCCTTCTTGTGGAGTCGGATCTCGGTGACGTCCCGCGAGTGCATCCGGATCGCCACGGCCTTCAAGTTCAACAGGATGTCGACGACGTCCTCCTGAACGCCCTCGATCGCGGTGTACTCGTGCAGCACACCCTCGATCTCGACCTCGGTGATCGCCGCGCCGGGCAGCGACGACAACAGCACGCGCCGCAAGGCGTTGCCGAGCGTATGGCCGAAGCCTCGTTCGAACGGCTCAATGACGATGCGAGCGTGCCGCGTCGAGATGGGCTGCACCTTCACGACCCGCGGCTTCAAGAATTCGCTGATGGATCCCTGCATGGATGTCACCTGATAGTGGTGGACGCGACTCCGAGCCGGAATCGCGCGATTTCCCGTTACTTGGAGTACAACTCGACGACGAGGCTCTCGTTGATGTCCGGCAGGATCTCCTGCCGGTCCGGGACCGACTTCAGGACCCCGGACATCTTCTTGTCGTCCACTTCGACCCAATCGGGAAACCCGACCTGCGCCGCGACCGCGAGTGCCGCCTGAACGCGCGTCTGTTTCTTCGCACGCTCGCGCAAATTGATCACGTCGCCCGCCTTGCATTGATAGGAGGCGATGTTGACCAGCTTGTCGTTGACCGCGACGCCCTTGTGGCTCACGAGTTGCCGCGCCTCGGCGCGGGTCGCGGCGAACCCCATCCGGTACACGACGTTGTCGAGTCGGCATTCGAGGAACTGCAGGAGCGTCTCACCGGTCGCGCCAGGGCGGCCGGCCGCCTTCTGGTAATAGTTCCGGAATTGCCGCTCGAGCACCCCGTACATCCGGCGCAGCTTCTGCTTCTCCCGCAACTGCAAGCCGTATTCGGAGAGTCGCTGCTTGCGCTCGCTCTTGACGCCGCCCGGCGGAACCTCGAGCTTGCACTTCGATTCAAGCGCTTTGGTGCCGCTCTTCAAGAAGAGGTCGGTACCCTCGCGGCGCGACAACTTGCACTTCGGACCGGTGTATTTAGCCATTGCAAATCCTGAGAGGTTAGACCCGGCGCTTCTTCGGCGGCCGGCATCCATTGTGGGGGATCGGCGTCACGTCTTCGATGTTCGTGATCTTCAATCCGCACCCGTTCAATGCGCGCACGGCCGACTCGCGACCGGGACCCGGCCCCATGACGCGCACTTCGACGTTCTTCACCCCGTGCTCCTGTGCCGCCACGCCGGCGCGCTCCGCGGCCACCTGCGCCGCGAACGGCGTCGACTTGCGCGATCCGCGAAAGCCGCAGCCGCCGGAGGTCGCCCACGACAAGGTATTACCCTGGCGGTCGGTGATCGTGATGATCGTGTTGTTGAAGGACGCATGGACGTGCGCGATCGCATCGAGCACGTTCTTGCGCACTTTCTTGCGGGCCGGCTTACCGCCGCCCTGCGTCGCACCTTGCTTTTGATCAGCCATGGTTCTCTCGGAACACCTCAAGCCTTACCGGGGGGAGCGTTCATCTTGACCGCCTGTTTACGCGGCCCCTTGCGGGTCCGCGCGTTCGTTCGCGTCCGCTGACCGCGCAGCGGCAAACCCTTGCGATGACGGATGCCGCGGTAGCAGCCGAGATCCATCAGCCGCTTGATGTTCATCGACACCTCGCGGCGCAGATCGCCTTCGACGGCGAACTTCGCGACCTGGCCACGCAGCGCGGCGACCTCGGCGTCGGTCAGGTCCTTGACCTTCACGGTCGGCTTCACGCCGGCCGCGTCGCAGATCGACACCGCGCGGCTCTTGCCGATGCCGTAGACATGAGTCAAGCCGATGACGATGTGCTTGTTCATCGGGATATTGATGCCGGCGATACGCGCCATCGATTTCTCCACTACGCGCACGGGAAAAAAGTGCGCCAGTTTATCCTAAAACGACCTATTTATCAACCTAGACGATGCTCATCCGGGCCCGTCCTCAGCCCGGGCCGACATCCACTCAGCCTTGACGCTGTTTGTGGCGTTGGTCGCTGCAGATCACGTAAACGACGCCGCGGCGCCGCACGATCTTGCAGTTCTTGCAGATCTTCTTGACCGAGGGACGTACTTTCATTTCTTGCTCCCGATGCCGCGAAAGCTGGCCTTCTTCATGAGTCCCTCGTACTGATGGGACATCATTTGCGAATAGGCCTGCGCGACGAAATCCATGACGCCGACGACGATGATCAATAGCGAGGTACCGCCGAACTGGAACGGGATCGCCGGATTCACCATCCGGATGACCTCGGGCAACAGGCAGACCGCCATGATGTAGAGTCCGCCCCACAGCGTGAGCCGCGTGAGCACCTTGTCGATGTACTCGCCGGTCTGCTGTCCCGGCCGGATCCCCGGGATGAACGCCCCGGCCTTCTTCAGGTTGTCGGCGGTGTCCCTGGAGTCGTAGACCAGCGCGACGTAGAAGAAGGAGAAACCGAGGATCATCACCGCGAACAGCAGCAGATGCAGCGGTTGCCCATACCCGAGGATCACGGCGACGCGCTGCAATACCCGTTGCGCGTCGTTCGGGTTGGGGCTGTTGCCGAAGAATTGCGCGATCGTCGCCGGGAACACCAGCAAGCTCGACGCGAAGATCGGCGGGATGACGCCCGCCATGTTGACCTTGAACGGCAGATGCGTGCTCTGACCCTGCATCATGCGCCGGCCGACCTGACGCTTGGCGTAATTGACCTGGATTCGGCGCTGCGCCTGCTCCATGAACACGCAGAACAGCGTGACCAGGATCACGACGACCATGATCAGCAGGACGACCAGCGGGTTCATCTCGCCGGAGCGGACCATTTCGAGGGTGTTGCCGATCGCGCTCGGCAGCCCCGCGACGATTCCCGCGACGATGATCATCGTGATCCCGTTGCCGACGCCACGCTCGGTGATCTGTTCACCGAGCCACATCACGAACATGGTGCCGGTCGTGATCGTGACCGTCGCGACGAACAGGAATTGCGGACCCGGATTCGTGACCAGGTGGTTGCCGGAGTTCTGGATCGCGAGCGCGGCGCCGAACCCCTGGAATGCCGCGAGGCCGACGGTCCCGACGCGGGTGTAGTGCGTCAGCTTGCGGCGGCCCGACTCACCCTCCTTGCGGATCTGGGCCCATGGCGGATACACCATCGAGGCCATCTGCACGATGATCGACGCGGTGATGTACGGCATCACGTTCAGCGCGAAGATGCTGAAACGCTGCAGCGCGCCACCCGAGAACATGTTGAACACGCCGAGCAAGGTACCCTGCTGCGTCGAGAAGAACTGCGCGAACCGCGCCGCGTCGATGCCCGGCACCGGGATGAAGGTTCCGACCCGATAGACGACGAGCGCACCCACCATGAACAGGAGGCGCTTTCGCATCTCGGCGAACCGCGTCATCTCTCCGAGCTGTGCGATGTTGGTCGTTGTGGTCGACACTTCCTACACTCCGGTCCGCATGTCGGCGCTCCGAGGGCTCAGCCCTCGAGACGCCCTCCGGCGGCTTCGATCGCGCTCTTCGCGCCCTTCGTCGCCGCGATCCCGGGTCCCTTCAGGGTATAGGCCTTGGACACCGAGCCCGACAGGATGACTTTCACGAGCTTCGCCTGCGCCGGCACGAGGTTCGCACCGATCAGCTTCTCCAGCGTCACCTCGGCGTCCGCGAAGCGCATCAGATCGCTGAGCGTGAGCTCGGCGCGCGTCGCCTTCATCGCCGATCGGAAACCGACCTTCGGCAGCCGGCGTTGCAGCGGCATCTGTCCGCCCTCGAAGCCGGTCTTGTGGTAACCGCCCTTGCGCGCGCGCTGGCCCTTGACGCCGCGGCCGCAGGTCTTGCCCTGCCCGGCCGACGCCCCGCGGCCGACACGCAGCCGCGGCCGCTTCGCGCCCGCGGCGGGTTTGATCGTATTCAGTCGCATCAGCGCTTCTCCGAGCCCGTCGCGGGCTCCACTTTGAGCATGTGGCTCGCGGTCGTGATCATCCCGCGGTTCGACGGGGTGTCCGCAACGACCACGCTATGGCCGATGCGTCGCAGCCCGAGGCCGCGCGCCGACTGGGCGATGTTCGCGAGCTGACCCGCGAGGCTCTTCACGAGGGTGACCTTGACGTATTTCTCGCTCATCGGTGTCATTCCACGAGATCGGCGACGGCCTTGCCGCGCTTCGCCGCGATGTCCTCCGGCGAGCGGAGCTTCGTGAGCGCGTCCATCGTCGCACGCACGACATTGATCGGGTTGCGCGAGCCGTAGCTCTTCGCGAGCACGTTGCGCACGCCGGCGCACTCGAACACCGCGCGCATGCCGCCGCCCGCGATCACGCCCGTACCTTCAGCGGCCGGCTGCATGTACACCCGCGTGGTGCCATGCCGTCCCTTGACCGCGTAGTACAGCGTGTCGTTCTTCAGCGAGACGTTCATCAGACTCTTGCGCGCCTGCATCATCGCCTTGGAAATCGCGACGGGCACCTCGCGCGCCTTGCCGTAGCCGAAGCCCACGCGCCCGGCGCCGTCACCGACCACGGTGAGGGCGGTGAAACCGAATTGCTTACCGCCCTTGACGACCTTCGCGACGCGGTTGACCGCGACCAGCTTCTCGAGCAAGTCGTCGCCGGACACGGGTTTCTCTACTCTTGCCATAGCGCTGTGACCCTTCCTTTAGAACTCGAGACCGGCTTCGCGCGCCGCCTCGGCGAGCGCCTTGACGCGCCCGTGGTAGAGGAACCCCGAGCGGTCGAATGCGACCTTCGAGATCCCACGCTCGCGGGCGCGCTCGGCGATCGCGCGCCCGACCGCTCGCGCGGCCTCGACGTTGCCGGTCACCTTCAAGTCGCCGCGCACCGTCTTCTGTAGCGTCGACGCCGCCGCGATCACGCGGTCTCCCTCGGGAGCGAAGATCTGCGCGTAGATGTGCTGCGGAGTGCGGTGCACGGACAGGCGCGGGGCGCCGAGTTCCTTGATCTTCGCGCGACCGCGACGTGCGCGGCGCTGCCGGGTTTCTTTCTTGTCGATTTTCATAGGCTACTTCTTCTTCGCTTCCTTCAGCGAAATCTTCTCGTCGGAGTACTTCACGCCCTTGCCCTTGTAGGGTTCCGGCGGTCGGAAGCGGCGGATTTCCGCGGCGACCTGGCCGACGCGCTGGCAGTCGATTCCCTTGATGACGATCTCGGTCTGGCTCGGCGTCTCGATCGAGATCCCCTCGGGGATCGCATAGTTGATCGGATGCGAATAGCCCAGCGTGAGATTCAGCGCCTTGCCGGTCACCGCGGCGCGGTAACCGACGCCGACGAGTTCGAGCTTGCGCTCGTAACCCTTGCTCACCCCGGCCGCCATGTTGGCGAGGTGCGCGCGCGTCGCGCCGGCGATCGCGACCAGGCCTTCGGCCTCGGTCGAGACCTCGACCGCGAGATGCTTCTCCTGTTGGACGACGCGGATGCCATGCTTCAGCTTCAGGCTGAGCGAGCCCTTCGCGCCCTTCAGGGTCACCGCGTCGTCAGCGATCGTGGCGGTGACGCCTTGCGGAAGATCGACCGGCTTCTTTGCGACTCGAGACATGATCAAAGCCTCAGCAAACGACGTTAGTGAACGACGAACAGGACTTCGCCGCCGGTACCCGCGGCGCGCGCCTGCCGATCGCTCATGATCCCCTTCGGGGTCGAGACCACGGCAACTCCGAGTCCACCGAGAACCTTCGGCAACTCGTCCTTGCCGCGGTAGATCCTGAGCCCCGGCCGGCTGATGCGCTCGATGCGATCGATCACCGGCCGACCTTCGTGATACTTCAGGTCGATCGACAGGGTCGAGGTCGCTCCGTCCGCCTCCACGCGATATCCGCCGATGTACCCCTCGTCCTTCAGGACCTTGAGGATCGAACTCTTCAGTTTCGACGCGGCGACGGCGACGGTCGGCTTGCCGGCGGCCTGCGCGTTGCGAATCCGGGTCAGGAGGTCGGCGATCGGATCAGTCATGCTCATGGCGCGCGCCTCACCAGCTGGCCTTGGAAAGACCGGGGATCTCGCCGCGGTTCGCGGCCTCGCGCAGCTTCGTACGCGCGAGCCCGAATTTGCGGTAAACGCCCCGCGGTCGACCCGTGATCGAGCAACGCCGGCGTTGCCGCATCGGCGCCGCGTCGCGCGGCTGGCGCTGCAGTTCCGCCTGCGCGTCGGCGCGCACCTCGGGCGAGGTCTTCGGGTTGCGGATCAGCTCCTTGAGCTCGGCGCGCCGCGGCGCGAACTTCTTCGCGACCTTGAGGCGGCGCTTCTCGCGCATGAGCATGTTGGTCTTTGCCATGGGCTGTTAACCTACTTGCGAAACGGAAAGTTGAAGGCCTCGAGGAGAGCTCGACCGCGCGTGTCGTCGCCTGCCGTCGTCGAGATCGTGATGTCCATGCCCCGAATCTGATCGATCTGGTCGTACTGGATCTCGGGGAAGATGATCTGCTCGCGGACGCCGAGGCTGTAGTTCCCGCGGCCGTCGAACGAGCGCGAACTGATGCCGCGGAAGTCCCGGATCCGAGGGATCGCGATGGTCACGAGGCGGTCGAGGAACTCGTACATCCGCGCACCGCGCAGCGTGACCTTGCAGCCGATCGCCTGCCCATCGCGCACCTTGAACGTCGCGACGGACTTCTTCGCGCGGGTGATCGCGGGCTTCTGGCCCGTGATCTTGGTCAGGTCCGCGACCGCCGCGTCCATGACCTTCTTGTCCGCGACGGCTTCGCCGACGCCCATGTTCACGGTGATCTTCATGATCCGCGGGACCTGCATCGGATTCTGGAGCCCGAGATTGCGCTTGAGCTCCGGCACGATCTTGTCGCGGTAGGTTTGCTGCAGTCTTGCCATGTCAGTTTCCCGGCTGCTACTTCGTGTCGACCATTTCGGCGTTCGACTTGAACACGCGCACCTTGCGGCCGCCCTCGAGCGTCTTGAATCCGACCCGGTCCCCTTTCTGGGTCGCCGGATTGAACAGCTGCACGTTCGACACGTGCAGCGGCGCCTCGCGCTCGATGATGCCGCCCTGCAGGCCGGCCTGCGGGTTCGGACGCTGGTGCTTCTTCACCATGTTCACGCCCTCGACGCGCACGCGATCGTCCGCGAACACCTCGATCACCGCACCGCGGCGCCCCTTGTCCTTGCCAGTGGTCACGATGACCACGTCGCCCTTACGAATCTTTTTCATCGGCGCATTCCCAGTCTTAGAGCACTTCGGGCGCGAGCGAGATGATCTTCATGAATTGCGCATTGCGCAGCTCACGGGTCACCGGCCCGAAGATGCGGGTCCCGATCGGTTCGAGCTTGTTCGTGAGCAACACCGCGGCGTTGGTGTCGAAGCGGATCAGCGAGCCATCCGCCCGGCGCACGCCGCTGCGGGTGCGCACGACGACCGCGTCGTAGACCTCGCCCTTCTTGACCTTGCCGCGCGGGATCGCGTCCTTCACGCTGACCTTGATCACGTCGCCGACCGCGGCGTAGCGACGCTTCGAGCCGCCGAGGACCTTGATGCACATCAAGCGCTTCGCGCCGCTATTGTCCGCGACGTTCAGCATCGTTCTGAGTTGAATCACGTGCGATCCCCTTATTGAGCCGCTGCGCGCTCGACGATGCGCACCAGCACCCAGGACTTGCGCCGCGACAGCGGCCGGCACGGCTTGATCGTGACCGTGTCGCCTTCCTTGCAGTCGTTCTTCTCGTCGTGTGCGAGCAGCTTCGTCGTCCGACGAATGTACTTGCCGTAGGTCGGGTGCTTGACGAGGTGTTCCACCGACACCGCGATCGTCTTGTCCATCTTGGTGCTGACCACCTTGCCGGTCAGCAACCGCTGCCCCACGGTCTGCGGCGCCTCGTTGGTGGCGGTCCCTTCGGTCACGGTCGACATCAGCCCTTACCTCCGCTCGCCTTCGTGCCGGCGGCCTGTTGCTCGCCGAGCACGGTCTTCACGCGCGCGATGTTCTTGCGCACCTTGGAGAATTGATCGGGCTTCGCGCCCTGGCCGCTCGCGCGCGCCATCCGCAGGTTGAACTGCTCGCGACGCAGCTTGAGCAAGTCCTCGCGCAGATCGGTCGCGCTCTTCGCGCGCAAGTCCTTCACCTTCATGCTCGCACCTGCCGCTTCACGAACGTCGTCGACACCGAGAGCTTGGCCGCCGCGAGACGGAACGCCTCACGCGCGATCTCCTCGCTGATGCCTTCCATTTCGAACAGCACCTTGCCGGGTCGCACCTTCGCGATCCAGTACTCGACATTGCCCTTGCCGCTGCCCATGCGGACTTCGAGAGGCTTCTGCGTGACCGGCACGTCCGGGAACACCCGGATCCAGATCCGGCCGCCCCGCTTCACGTAGCGCGAGATCGCGCGCCGTGCCGCCTCGATCTCGCGTGCGGTCATCCGCGCGCGGTCGGTCGCCTTCAGCCCGAACTCGCCGAACGCGACGGTGTTGCCGCGCTGCGCGGTGCCGGCGATCCGGCCCTTGAATTGTTTACGGAACTTGGTCCGCTTCGGCTGCATCATGGTCGGTCCCTACCTCATCCAGCCGCCGGCGCGGGCGCCGCGGTCTCGGCGGACTTCGCGGCCTCGGCTTCCGACTCCGGCGCCTCGACGTCGGGCTGATCGAAGACCTCGCCCTTGAAGATCCACACCTTGATGCCGATCACGCCGTAGGTGGTCCGCGCCTCGGCCAAGCCGTAGTCGATGTCCGCGCGGAACGTGTGCAGCGGCACCCGCCCCTCGCGGTTGGTCTCGGTGCGGGCGATCTCCGACCCGTTCAGGCGGCCGGATATCCGCACCTTCACGCCGAGCGCCCCGGAGCGCATCGTGTTGGTGATCGCGCGCTTCATCGCGCGGCGGAACATCACGCGCTTCTCGAGCTGCTGCGCAATGCCTTCCGCGACCAGCTTCGCGTCCAGTTCGGGCTTGCGGATCTCGGCGATGTTCAGGCGCACGTCCTGGACGGTCATTCCGAGGATCTTCGCGGTCGCCGCCCGCAGCTTCTCGATGTCCTCGCCCTTCTTGCCGATCACGATACCGGGCCGCGCCGTGTGGATCGTGATGTTCGCCCGGCGCGCCGCCCGCTCGATCTGGATTCGGCTCACCGACGCGTCGGCGAGCTTCTTCGCGAGGAACTGGCGCACCAGGTGGTCGTTGTGGACGTTCGGCGCGAACGCCTTGGAACCCGCGAACCACTTCGACGACCAATCGCGGACGATGCCGAGACGGATGCCGATCGGATTGACTTTCTGACCCATTAGTCTTCTCGCTTCCCGTCGGAGACTTGGACGAGGATATGGCTGCTGCGCTTCGCGATCCGCACGCCGCGGCCCTTCGCGCGCGCGTGGAAGCGCTTCAACATCGGCGCCGGATCGACTTCGACCCGCGTGACCTTCAGGTCGTCGACGTCGGCGTTGTGATTGTTGTAGGCGTTCGCGATCGCGCTATCCAACACCTTCAACACGATCTTCGCGCCCTTCTTCGGCATGAATTTCAGTGTATTGACCGCGTTCGTCGCGGACTTGCCGCGAATCGTGTCCACGACCAGCCGGCATTTCTGCGGCGATATGCGCGCGTAGCGCAAGATTGCCTTGGTCTGCATCGTTTACTCCGAGCTGCCCACTTTCTTGTCCCCAGAGTGGGACTTGAACGTACGGGTCGGCGCGAATTCGCCGAGTTTGTGACCGACCATGTTCTCGGAGACCAGCACCGGTACGTGTTGGCGGCCGTTATGCACTGCGATCGTCAATCCGACCATGTCGGGCACCACCACGGAGCGCCGCGACCAGGTCTTGATGGGTCGGCGGTCATTTTTCTGCGCCGCGATCTGCACCTTCTTGGCGAGGGGCAGATCGACGAACGGGCCTTTCTTTAGCGAACGGGGCACTGAATGATCTCCAGTCGTTTGACTACAGCCGCTTGTTCTTCCGACGCTGCACGATCATGCTGTCGGTGCGCTTGTTCCGACGCGTCTTGAAGCCCTTGGTCGGCAGGCCCCACGGGCTCACCGGATGCGGATTTCCCTGGCCGGACTTGCCTTCGCCGCCGCCGTGCGGGTGATCCACCGGATTCATCACGACGCCCCGGACGGTCGGGCGGACGCCGCGCCACCGAATCGCCCCGGCCTTGCCGTACACGCGCAGATTGTGCTCGTCGTTGCCGACCTCGCCGATCGTCGCGCGACAGTCGATGTGCACCTTGCGGGTCTCGCCGGACTTGAGCCGCAGCGTCGCATACAGGCCTTCTCGCGCCGCGAACTGCGCGCTGCTGCCGGCGCTGCGGGCGATCTGCCCGCCCTTGCCGGCCTTCATCTCGACGTTGTGGACGGTGCTGCCGACCGGAATGTGCCGCAGCGGCAGTGCGTTGCCCGCCTTGATCGGCGCATCCGCGCCCGATCGGATCTCCTCGCCCGCCTTCACGCCCTTCGGCGCGAGGATGTAGCGCCGCTCGCCGTCGCGGTACAGCACGAGCGCGAGATGCGCAGTGCGGTTCGGATCGTACTCCAAGCGCTCGACCACGCCGGCAATGCCGTCCTTGTCGCGCTTGAAGTCGACGAGGCGGTAGCGCTGCTTGTGGCCGCCGCCGATGTGTCGGGTCGTCTGCCGCCCGCTGTGGTTGCGCGCGCCGCTGCGATTCTTCTTCGTCGTCAACGCGGCCACCGGCCCGCCCTTGTGCAGGTGGGATCGGTCCACCTTGACGACGAAGCGCGCGCCCGGGGATGTCGGCCTCAACTTGATCAGTGCCATGGACTTGAACCTCTACTTCGCCGTGCCGCCGGTGAAGTCGATCGATTGGCCGGCCTGCAGGCTCACGTAGGCCTTCTTGAAGCCATTGCGCTTGCCGACCACGTTCTTGAAGCGCCGAGTCTTGCCAGGTTTGTTGAGCAGATTCACGCCCTCCACCTTGACCTCGAACATCAGCTCGACCGCCTGTTTCACTTCGTCCTTCGACGCGTCGCCACGGACGCGGAACACGTACTGGTTCGCCTTCTCCGCGACGTTCGCCGCCTTCTCGGAGACATGCGGCTGGACCAACACGGTCATCAATCGCTCTTTATTCACGGTCGCCTCCGAGACGCTGGTCGAGCAGTTTCAATGCGCCGGCGGTCGCGACGACGTGGTCGTGGCGAATCAGGCTCAGCGGGTCGAGCGACGCGACCGGGAGCACCTCGACGTGCGGCACGTTGCGCGCGGCGAGAAACAGCTTTTCCTCGTGCGTCTCGACCAGGATCAACGCCCGCTGCAGACCCAGTTCGGCGAGCTTCGCGATCAGCAACTTCGTCTTCGGCGCATCGATGGAGATCGATTCGACGGCGACCAGACGCTCCTTGCGCACGAGTTCGGAGACCATCGATTGCATCGCGGCGCGATACATCTTGCGGTTCACTTTCTGCGCGAAGTCGCGCGGGCGGGCCGCGAACGCCCGTCCACCACCGACCCACAGCGGGCTGCGGATCGATCCGGCGCGCGCTTGCCCCGTGCCCTTCTGGGCCCACGGCTTCTTGCCGCCGCCCCTGACTTCCGCACGGGACTTCTGCGCCTTCGTGCCGGCGCGGCCGGCCGCCCGGTAGGCCGTGACCACCTGGTGGATGAGCGCTTCGTTGTAGGCGCGACCGAAGGTGTCATCCGAGACCTGGACTTCGGCGGCCGCGCTCCCGTTCTTCAGCTTGAGCTTCATGGCGTATTACTTCTTCCCGGACTTGGCCGCGGCTTTCGCGGCGGGTGCGCCCTTGGCGGGAGTCGCCGGCGCCTTGTTCGGCGTCAGCGTCTTGCGCCGCAGTTGCGCGAGCGCCTTCACCGACGGCTTGACGACGACGCGCCCGCCTTCCGAGCCAGGGACCGCGCCGCTGATCAACAAGAGGTTGCGAGCGAGGTCCACCTCGACGACCCGCAGGTTCTCGACCGTGCGGTTGCGTACGCCCATGTGGCCCGACATGCGCTTGCCCTTGAACACGCGGCCCGGCGTCTGCCGCTGGCCGATCGAACCGGGCGCACGATGCGAAACGGAGTTGCCGTGGGTCTTGCGGCCGCCGCGAAAGTTGTGGCGCTTCATCGTGCCGGCGAATCCCTTGCCGACGGTGGTGCCGGTCACGTCGACGATCTGGCCCGGCGCGAACGCATCGACCTTGAGTTCGCCGCCGACCGCGAGCGCGTCGCCCTCGCCCGCGGCGAGCCTGAATTCACGCGTCGTATCGCCGGCGACGACCTTCGCTTTCGCAAAATGTCCGGCGAGCGCTTTCGGCACGCGCGACGGTCGGCGCGAACCGGCCGTGATCTGCACCGCGCGGTACCCGTCGTTCGACTCGGTCTTGATCTGCGTGATGCGATTCGGCAGCGCTTCGACGACGGTCACGGGAACCGCGACGCCGGCGTCGGTGAATACACGGGTCATGCCGCATTTGCGGCCAACCAGACCAATGGCCATTTTCGATCCTCATGGCGCGTGCACCGCAACAAGGGCACGCGAATTGCTGCAATCAGCCGGCGGTTTGGATGCTCTGACCCCGCGAGCCCTTGCGGGTTCGCGGCGCCGGCGCCCACGCGCTCCGGCCTTCCGATAAAAACGGGACGCGGAGTATAACCGAATCCCGCGTCAGTTCAACTTGATCTGTACGTCCACACCGGCCGGCAACTCGAGCTTCATCAGCGCGTCGACGGTCTTGTCGGTCGGGTTGAGGATGTCCATCAGCCGCTTATGGGTGCGAATCTCGTACTGATCACGGGCGTCCTTGTCGCCGTGCGGCGAAACCAGCACGGTGAAACGCTCCATCTTGATCGGCAAGGGCACCGGCCCCTTCACGGTCGCGCCGGTGCGCTTCGCGGTGTCGACGATCTCCCGGGCCGACTTGTCGATCAACCGATGATCGAAGGCCTTGAGACGAATACGGATATTTTGATTGGCCATGTTTGTTTCCAGCGCGGTCCGAGGACCGACGATTACGCGATCACCTTGCTGACGACGCCGGCGCCGACGGTCTTGCCGCCTTCGCGAATCGCGAAGCGCAGTCCCTGCTCCATCGCAATCGGCGCGATCAACTCCACCACGATCTTCACGTTGTCCCCG
>JAJYFF010000066.1 GCA_021785405.1 Pseudomonadota bacterium
GCACCGCGAGCACCAACAGGCCGCGATGCCTCGCGCGCAGCTCCGGCGGCAGCGCCGCGGCCGCATCGACGTACCGCCGGCGCGCTTCGGCACGCAATGCCTCGGCGCGGTCCGGGTCGCCGGCGGCGTCCGCGGCCGACTGCGCGAGGAATTGGCCGACGGCGATTGCGCGCGTGCACGGCTCGAGCGCCCGCGCGTGCGCGGCGCTGCGTTCGCGTGCCGCGACGCCGAGCATCGCGGCGACGCGCAACGGCCCGCCGATCAGCGCATCGGCGTGATCCTCGAGGTCGGCGGGGGTCGTGAACGCGGTGTCGCCGATCAGTTGCAGGGCGGCTTCGACCGCCCGCTCGAGCGGATCCCAGTCGTTCGGCGTCGCCGTGACCGACGCGAGCAGGTATCGGCCGATCGGATGCGCGGGGCGCGCTTGCCGGAGCCGGTGGACCTCGTCGCGCCACCACGCGAGCTTCGTCGCGGCGATCTCCGGCGCGAGATCGGTGTGCAGCGTCGCGCGCCATTCCGCGAGCAGCGCGAAGATCCCGAGGAGCGGCGCGCGCGCGGCGGGCGGCGCGAACAGCCACGCGAGATGCCGGGAGCTGCCCGACGGCAGCGCGCGCTCGCGGTACGGCTCGTCGAGGCCCGTCAACGCGACGCGCCTCGAATCCGGCGCCCGGTGCGCGCCGCGATCGTCATTGCGCGCGGGACGTCGCGAGCCAGTCGGCGATCTCGGCGGGCGAGTCGATCGCGCCGTCCGCGCCCCAGGCGTCGGGGTCCTCGCCGGGCCCGTGGTATCCATAGCGCGCGACCAGCGAAGGCATCCCGGCGGCGCGGGCCGCCTCGACGTCGCGGGCCGCGTCGCCGACGTAGACGCACTCCGCGGGTGCGGCGCCGGCGAGCTTCGCCGCGTGCAGCAGCGGCAGGGGGTGCGGCTTGCGCTCGGCGACGGTGTCGCCGCTGACCACGCACGCGAAGCGCGCTCTCAGTCCGAGCGAGTCGATCAGCGGTTCGGTGAGCCAGGCGGCCTTGTTCGTCACGATCCCGGCCGCGAGGCCGCGGGCCGCGATCGCATCGAGCGCGCGCTCCATCCCGGGAAAGAGCCGGGTGTCGACGCAGAGCGCGTCGCGATACAGTTCGAGGAAGCGCTGCCGGAGCGCGTCGAACTCCTGCTCGCCGACGCCCTCGAAGCCCGCGCGCAGCACCCCCGCGGCGCCGTGGCTCACGCGCGGGCGGACGAGTTCGTAGGCGATCGGATCGCGATGGCGTTCGCGCAACAGCGCGCTGAACGCGCGGTACATGTCGGGCGCGGTGTCGAGCAGCGTGCCGTCGAGGTCGAACAGCAGCGCCCGCGGGGGACGATCGCGAAGACGCTCAGGGATCGGCACGGCGGAAGTGCGCGAGGTAGTTCACGGCCGTGCGGTGCGACAAGCCGAAGGAGCGCGTCAGCGGATCGTAGCCGACGCCGGTGAGATCGCGCAGCACGAGCCCGGTCGCGCGCCCCCAGCGAGCGAGCTCGGCGGGTCGGATGAACTTGAGATACTCGTGCGTGCCCCGCGGCAGCACGCGGGCGACGTACTCGGCGCCGACGATCGCGACCAGGAACGCGAGCCAGGTGCGGTTCAGCGTCGAGACGACGACATCACCGCCGGGGCGCACCAGCGCGGCGAGCGCGGCGAGGGTCGTCGCCGGATCCGGGACGTGCTCGAGCATCTCCATGCAGGTGACGAGGTCGAAGCCGGCCGGGCGTTCGCGCGCGAGTGCCTCGGCCGAGATCGATCGGTAGGCGATGTCGAGCCCGCCTTCGGCCGCATGCGCGCGCGCGACCTCGATGACGGCGGGCGCGAGGTCGATCCCGGTGACCCGCGCGCCGGCGCGCGCCATCGCCTCCGAGAGGATGCCGCCGCCGCAGCCGACGTCGACGACGGTCCTGTCGGCGAGACCGGCGATGCGTTCGAGGTATTCGACGCGCGCGGGATTCAGCTCGTGCAACGGCCGCGAGGAGCCGGCCGGATCCCACCATTCGGGCGCAATCGCGTCGAACTTGCGCAATTCGGCGGGGTCCGCGTTTTCGCTTCCGGATCCAGACATCGCCCTCATCCTCCTGCCGTCAGCCGCTGCGCGGCGCGCGTCGCGCGCTCGCGGATCTCCGTCCAGTCGAACCGGGTCGGTTGCGATCTCGAGATCGCGGATCGGCCGGCGATCCAGACGTCGCGGACGATGTCACGTCCGCCGCAGAAAACCAACTGTTCCACGAGGCCGACCGGGTTCGGGATCGCCGGACCCAGCGCTTCGACGCAGCACAGGTCCGCCCATTTGCCGGCCTCGAGGGTGCCGACCTCCGCGTCGATCCCGAGCGTTTCCGCGGCGTCGCGCGTCGCCATCGCGAGGATCTCCCACGCGCCGGGCGCGTCCACGGCGCCGCTGACCGCCAACGCGCACAGCCGCAGCTCGCGCCACAGGTCGAGATCGTCGACCGCCGCGCCGCCGTCGCTGCCGAGCGCGAGCCGCAACCCCGCAGCGCGCAGCTCGGCGATCGGCGGCAGACCGGCGCCGCGGCGCAGATCCGCGCTCGCGCAGACGGTCGCGGCGATCGCGCTCCGCCCGGCATCGCGCAGCTCCGCCGGTTCGAGGGACGCGAGGTGGACCGCACGCAACGACCGGTTCAGCAGGTCGAGCCGCTGCAGGCGCTCGATCGGCCGGCGGCCATGGCGGGCGAGCGAGTCGCGGATCTCGGCCTCGCTCGACGGCCACTCCACGACGATCGTCGTGTCGAGCTCGTCGGCGAGCACCTTCACCCGCTCGAGCGCCTCGTCGGTGAGCTCGCCGAGCGATGCCGGCGCGAATGCCGTGGTGATCGACGGGTGGTCCTTGTACTCGTCGTGCAAGGCCAGAGCGGCGCTCAGATCGGCGGCGAGCGAGCCGTCGAGCGGCGCGTGGCGCTCGGCGATCGGCGCACCGACCACGGCGCGCATCCCGAGCGCGAGCGCGCCGCGTGCGACCGCGGTCGGGAACCGGGATCGATCGGCGAAGCAGGTGACGCCGGCGGTCAGCAGCTGCGCGAGCGCGAGCGCGATGGCGTCGTCCACGCAGGCCGCGTCCACCCGGCTCGGGGGCGGGCGCAGTCCGCGCAGCGCCGCGAGCGGCGCCTGCACCGAGGTGTCGATCAAGCCCGGCAGCAGCACGTGGCGCGGGCGTTCGACGACGGTCGGTGGCAGGGGCCGGCGATCGGCCTCGGCCCGGGGCACGATCGCCTCGATCCGCCCGTCGCGGACGAACAGCGAGTGGTCCTCGAGGACGAGATCGCGCGCGCTCATCGGCACGGTCCAGCGCGCGTCGATCCGCAAATCGGTGAACTCGGCAGGCATCGGTGGATTATATCGGTTCAAGCACCCGAAAATCTTAAGAAAAGCGGGCTCTTGTGCTAGACTTCCCGGATGCCGAAACAGCGCTTCGCCTCGCTCGAACCCACCCAACCGTAAGGCTCCCCAGTCAGGATCAACGGACTCGCGCACATGGCCGAGATCGCACGCGAAATATTGCCCGTCAACCTCGAAGACGAGATGCGCAAGTCCTATCTGGACTATGCGATGAGCGTGATCGTCGGTCGCGCGCTACCGGACGTCCGCGATGGCTTGAAGCCGGTCCATCGCCGCGTGCTGCACGCGATGCGCGAGCTCGGCAACGACTGGAACAAGGCGTACAAGAAGTCCGCGCGCGTCGTGGGCGACGTGATCGGCAAGTACCATCCGCACGGCGACGTGTCGGTCTACGACGCGATCGTGCGCATGGCGCAGCCGTTCTCGATGCGCTACCTGCTGGTCGACGGGCAGGGGAATTTCGGTTCGGTCGACGGCGATCCGCCGGCGGCGATGCGCTACACGGAAGTGCGCATGTCGAAGATCGCGCACGAGTTGCTCGCGGACATCGACAAGGAAACGGTCGACTTCGTCCCGAACTACGACGAGTCCGAGACCGAGCCGTCGGTGCTGCCGACGCGGATCCCGAATTTGCTGGTCAACGGCTCCTCCGGGATCGCGGTCGGAATGGCGACCAACATCCCGCCGCACAACCTCGGGGAGATCGTCGACGCGTGCATCGCGCTGATCGAGGATCCGGAGATCACGCTCGCGCAGCTGATGCAGATCGTGCCGGGACCCGATTTCCCGACCGCGGGGCTGATCAACGGGGCGCAGGAGATCGTCGCCGCGTACAAGACCGGCCGCGGCCGCCTGCACGTGCGCGCCCGAACCCACGTCGAGGACGTCGGCAAGGGAGACCGGCAGGCGATCGTGATCACCGAGCTGCCCTATCAGGTGAACAAGGCGCGGCTGATCGAGCGCATCGCCGAGCTCGTTCGCGAGAAGCTGATCGACGGCATCGCCGCGGACGGTCTGCGCGACGAGTCGGACAAGGACGGCATGCGCGTCGTGATAGAGCTGAAGCGCGGCGAAGTCCCCGAGATCCTGCTGAACAACCTGTTCGCGCAAACGCCGATGGAGACGGTGTTCGGGATCAACATGGTCGCGCTCGTCGATGGCCAGCCGCGCTTGCTGTCCTTGAAGGCGATGCTCGAAGCCTTCCTGCGGCACCGGCGCGAGGTGGTCACGCGGCGTACCGTGTTCGATCTGCGCAAGGCGCGCGAGCGCGTGCACATCCTCGAGGGCCTCGCGATCGCGCTCGCGAACATCGACGAGATCATCGCGACGATCAAGGCGTCCCCGTCGCCGGCGGCCGCGAAGGTGGCGTTGACGGCGCGGGGTTGGTCGCCGGGCGTGGTGCCCGCGATGCTCGCGCGCGCCGGCGCGATCGGTACGCGCCCGGACGGCGAGCCGCCGGGCTTCGGCTTGCTCGAAGGCGGGTATCGGCTGACCGACACGCAGGCGCAGGCGATCCTCGAGATGCGGCTGAACCGGCTCACTGGACTCGAGCAGGAAAAGATCGTCGCCGAGTACGAGGAATTGCTCGTGCTGCTCGTCGACCTGAGCGACATACTCGCGCGACCGGAGCGGCTGCTCGGAGTGATCCGTTCGGAGCTCGAGTTCGTGCGCGAGAACTTCGCGGACGCCCGCCGGACCGTGATCGTGAGCAATCACGAGGACTTGACGATCGAGGACCTGATCTCGCCGGAAGAGGTCGTCGTCACGCTCTCGCACGGCGGCTACGCGAAGGCTCAGCCGATTTCGGACTACCAGGCCCAGCGCCGTGGTGGCCGCGGCAAGGCGGCGGCCGCGGTCAAGGACGAGGACTTCATCGACCACGTGTTCGTCGCGAACACCCACGACACCCTGTTGTGCTTCTCCGATCGCGGCAAGGTGTACTGGCTCAAGGTCTATCAATTGCCGCAGGCGAGCCGCGGCTCGCGCGGCAAGCCGATCGTGAACCTCCTGCCGCTGCAGGAGGGCGAGCGGATCAGCGCGACGCTGCCGATCAAGGACTTCGACGAAGGGAAGTTCGTGTTCATGGCGACCAGCGCGGGCACCGTGAAGAAGACGCCGCTCGCGCTGTTCTCCCGGCCACGGACCAGCGGGATCATCGCGATCGCGCTCGATCCGGGCGACCAGTTGGTCGGCGTCGCGATCACGGACGGCGCACGCGACATCCTGCTGTTCACGAGCGGCGGCAAGGCGATCCGCTTCCCCGAGGACGAGGTGCGGCCGATGGGCCGGGAGGCGGCAGGCGTGCGCGGCGTGCGACTCGGCGCCGGCCAGCGCGTGACGTCGTTGATCGTCGCCGCGGAAGGGCTGATCCTGACCGCGTCGCAGTACGGGTACGGCAAGCTGACGCCGCTCGAGGAGTTCCCGCGCCATGGACGCGGCGGACAAGGCGTGATCGCGTTGCAGGTCACCGAGCGCAACGGCCAGATGGTCGGCGCGATTCAGGTCGAGCGCGATGACGAAGTGATGCTGATGAGCCAGGGCGGCACGCTGGTACGCACCTCGGTCGGGGAGATCTCGGTGGTCGGGCGCAACACCCAAGGCGTACGGCTGATGCGTCTGGAAGACGGCGACGAACTGTCGGGGCTCGGGCGGATCCCCGGACTGTCCGCGGAAGGCGATGCGCGCGGCGACGAGTCCGACGCCGTGGACGCGGGCGCGCCGGCGACGCCCTCGCCGGACTGAGCGGGCACGCGTGAGGGTCTACAATTTCGCAGCCGGTCCGGCGGCCCTGCCGACCGAGGTCATGGAGCGGATCCGCGACGAGTGGCTCGACTGGCAGGGCGGCGGCACGTCGGTGATCGAAGTGAGCCACCGCGGCAAGGCGTTCATGCGCGTGGCCGAGCAGGCCGAACAGGATCTTCGCGAGCTGCTGTCGGTACCGGCCGACTACGACGTGCTGTTCATGCAGGGCGGCGCGAGTGCGCAGTTCGCGCTGGTGCCGATGAACCTCGCGGCGCCGGACGCGACCGTCGATTACCTGAACACCGGGCACTGGTCGGCGAAGGCGATCGCCGAAGCGCGCCGCTATTGCCGCGTGCACCTCGCAGCCGACGTCGGGGCGCCGTACGCGCGCGTGCCCGCGCCCGCGGAGATCGCGCTCAGCGGTCGCGCCGCGTACGTTCATTACACGCCGAACGAGACGATCGGCGGCGTCGAGTTCCCCTACGTGCCCGACGCCGGTGGCGTGCCGCTCGTCGCCGACATGTCGTCGAACATCCTGTCGCGCCCGATCGACGTCGCGAAGTTCGGACTCATCTACGCGGGTGCGCAGAAGAACATCGGCCCGGCGGGGCTGGTGGTCGTCATCGTGCGCCGCGATCTCGTCGGGCGCGCCCGCGCCGGGACGCCGACGGTCTTCGATTACCGCGCCGTCGCGGCCGAGCACTCGATGCTGAACACGCCGCCGACCTTCGCGTGGTACGCGGCGGGACTCGTGTTCCAGTGGCTGAAGGCGCGCGGCGGCGTCGCGGCGATCGAGCAGGCGAATCGCGCGAAAGCGCAGGCGCTGTACGCGGCGATCGACGCCTCGTCGTTCTACCTCAACCGGGTCGAGCCGCAAGCGCGCTCGCGGATGAACGTCGTGTTCCATCTCGCCCGCCCCGAACTCGACGAGGAGTTCCTGCGGCGCGCGGCCGCGGCGGGCTTGCAGAGCCTCAAGGGGCATCGGGTCGCGGGCGGCATGCGCGCGAGCCTCTACAATTCGATGCCGGCCGAGGGGGTCGCGGCCTTGGTCGACTTCATGCGCGATTTCGAACGCGTCCACGGATGATGTGCGGATAATCCATGCCAAAGCGACAGCGACGGGATTCGGCGGTGCGGCGCGGCGTGAAGCCGGGCGCGGGTGATCTGGCGGCGATCCGCGAGCAGATCGACCGGATCGACGCGGACATCCAGGCGCTGCTGAACGAGCGCGCGCGGTGCGCGCAGCAGGTCGGGATCTCGAAGAGCGCCTCCGGCAAGGCGGTCGACTACTACCGACCCGAGCGCGAGGCGCAGGTGTTGCGCAAGGCGCTCGATCGCAACCAGGGTCCGCTGCGTGACGAGGAAGTCGCGCGACTGTTCCGCGAGATCATGTCGGCCTGCCTCGCGCAGCAGGAGCCGTTGAAGGTCGCGTTCCTCGGCCCAGAAGGCACGTTCAGCCAGAGCGCCGTGAACAAGCAATTCGGCTCCTCGGTGCGTGCGCTGCCGCTGCCGGCGATCGACGAGGTCTTCCGCGAGGTCGAACGCGGCGACGCGGATTTCGGCGTCGTCCCGATCGAGAACTCGAGCGAGGGGACCGTGAACCACACGCTCGACATGTTCCTGAGTTCGCCGCTGAAGATCTGCGGCGAAGTGGAGCTGCGCATCCACCACCACTTGATGGGGCGCATGAACCGGATCGTCGACGTGAAACGCATCTGCGCGCATCCGCAGTCGCTCGCGCAATGCCGCGGCTGGCTCGACGAGCACGTGCCGGATATCGAGCGGATCCCCGCCGCGAGCAACGCCGAGGGCGCGCGCCGCGCCCGCGACGAACGCGGGACCGCCGCGATCGCCGGCCGCTCCGCCGCGGAGATCTACGGCTTGAACCTGCTCGCGGCGGAGATCGAGGACCGTCCGGACAACACCACGCGGTTCCTGGTCATCGGCCCAAAGCTCTTCAACGCGAGCGGGGTCGACAAGACGACCTTGCTGGTGTCGGCGGCCGACACGGGCGGGGCGGGCGCGCTGTTCCGACTGCTCGAGCCGCTCGCGGCCCACCAGGTGAACATGACGCGCATCGAGTCGCGCCCGTCGCGCAAGCGCAAGTGGGACTACGTGTTCTTCATCGACATCGAGGGGCACGTCAGCGAACCCCCGGTCGCCGCGGCGCTGGCAGCGCTCGAGTCGCGCGCGTCGTTGTTCAAGGTGCTCGGCTCCTACCCGCGGGCGGTGATGTGACCCAACGGTACGAGGCGCGACCGGCGGCGCGCGTCGCCGGCGAACTCGAGGTGCCGGGGGACAAGTCGATTTCCCACCGTGCGCTGATGCTCGCCGGGATCGCCGAAGGGCGCAGCGAGGTGCGTGGGTTCCTGCCGAGCGAGGATTGCCTCGCGACCCTCGCGGCAATGCGGTCGCTCGGCGTGACGATCGAGCGCCCCGCGGCGGATCGGGTGTTCGTGGACGGTGCCGGCCTGCGCGGCCTCAGTGCGCCGACCGCTGCGCTCGACATGGGCAATGCCGGCACGGCGATGCGCTTGTTCACGGGTCTGCTGTGCGCGCAGCGCTTCGATGCGACGCTGGTCGGCGATGCGTCGCTGATGAAGCGGCCGATGGAGCGGGTCGCGCAGCCGTTGCGGACGATGGGCGCCGACGTGCGCACGACCGACGGCACGCCACCGGTGCGCATCGTCGGTGGCCGGCGGTTGCACGGCATCGACTATCGTCTGCCGGTGGCGAGCGCCCAGGTGAAATCGGCGATCCTGCTGGCCGGCGTGTACGCCGAGGGTGCGACGACGGTGAGTTCGCCGGCGATTTCGCGCGACCACAGCGAGCGCATGCTGCGCGGGTTCGGCGCGACGGTCGAGGTGGACGGTCTGCGCGTGCGCCTCGAGCCGCCCGCGCGGCTCGAGGCGCAGCGGCTCCAGGTGCCCGGGGACTTTTCGTCCGCCGCTTTTTTCATCGTCGCGGGACTGATCGCGGCCGATCCGGCGGGATTGCTGATCCGCAACGTCGGCGTGAATCCCTCGCGTACCGGGCTGCTGACGATCCTGCGGGCGATGGGCGCGGAGATCGAGGTTCTGGACGTGCGCGACGAGGCCTCGGAGCCGGTGGCCGACCTGCGGGTGCATCGTTCGGCCTTGCGCGGGATCGCGGTTCCGAAGGACTGGGTGCCGCTCGCGATCGACGAACTGCCGGTGCTGTTCGTCGCCGCGGCTGGCGCGCACGGGGAGACCGTCGTCACCGGGGCCGAGGAGTTGCGCGTGAAGGAGAGCGACCGCATCGCGGCAATGAGCGCCGGACTCCGGGCGATCGGCGTCGAGCACGAGGCGCTGCCGGACGGGATGCGGATCGCGGGCGCGGGCGATGCCCCGTGGAACGGCGGTGTCGTCGACAGCCACGGCGACCACCGGGTCGCGATGTCGTTCGCGGTCGCGAGCCTGCGCGCGCGCGCGCCGATCGAGGTTCGCGACGTTGCGAACGTTGCCACCTCGTTCCCTGGGTTCGTCGAGCGCGCCCGTGCGATCGGCATCGACGTGCGCGAGTCCTGAGGAGCGGGGGCGTGGCGGCGGCACCCGTGGCTCGCGTTCCGGTGATCACGATCGACGGGCCGTCGGGCGCGGGCAAGGGCACCGTGAGCCGCGCGGTCGCACGCGCGCTCGGCTGGACCCTGCTCGACAGCGGCGCGCTGTACCGACTGGTCGCGTACGCGGCGCGCGCGGACGGCGTCGACCTGGCGGACGAACCGGCGCTCGCGCAGATTGCGCAGGCGCTCGACATCCGCTTCGAGTCGAAGGCGGACGGCGGCGAGGTCGTGCAGTTGCGCGGACGCGACGTCACCCAGGCGATCCGCACCGAGCGGGCCGGGAGCGATGCGTCCCAGGTGGCCGCGTTGCCGATGGTGCGGCGCGCGCTGCTCGAGCGGCAGCGGCGGTTCGCGCGGCCGCCCGGGCTGGTTGCGGACGGCCGGGACATGGGATCCGTCGTTTTCCCGGAAGCGGCGGTGAAGATCTTTTTGACCGCGAGCGCCGAAGAGCGCGCGCGCAGGCGGCATAAGCAGTTGAAAGAACAAGGGATTACTGCTAACCTTGCCGCCCTTTCGCTCGAGATCGCCGAACGCGATCGGCGCGATGCGACACGAGCGGCCTCGCCGCTCGTCCAGAGCGCCGATGCGATCGCGATCGACACCTCCGCGATGGCTGTCGACGCGGTCGTCGAACGCATCCTCGGGATCGCGAGAGAACGGTTGAAGTTTTGAGGGGCGGGACTCACGGACGGGTCGCCGCATTGACAACCACCCCAGCGGCACGTGGACCGGTGCCGGGGACATCGGGCCTCGTCGGCCCGTAACAGAGATCAAATGACAGAAAGCTTTGCGGAACTTTTCGAACAGAGCATTGCGAGCCAGCGGATCCGTCCCGGCACGATCCTGAACGGTTCGGTCGTCGAAGTCGGACAGGACTTCGTGATCGTCAACGTCGGACTGAAGTCCGAGGCGGTCATTCCGGCCGATCAATTCAAGAACGAGAAGGGCGAACTCGAGGTCGTGGTCGGCGACACCGTCGAGGTCGCGCTGGACAGCGTCGAAGACGGCTCCGGCGAGACGCGCCTTTCGCGCGAGAAGGCGAAGCGCGCGCGCACCTGGACGCGGCTCGAACAATCGTTCGAGAAGCAGGAGATCGTGACGGGCGTGATCACCGGACGGGTCAAAGGCGGCTTCACCGTCGAGATCGACAACGTCCGCGCGTTCTTGCCGGGTTCGCTGGTCGACGTGCGTCCCGTGCGCGACCCGTCCTACCTCGAGAACAAGCCGCTCGAGTTCAAGGTGATCAAGCTCGACCAGAAGCGCAACAACGTCGTCGTGTCCCGGCGCGCGGTCGTCGAGCAGGAGTACAGCGCGGAGCGCTCGGCGCTGCTCGACAATCTGCAGGAAGGCGCAGCGGTGCGCGGCGTCGTGAAGAACCTGACCGACTACGGCGCGTTCGTCGACCTCGGCGGCATCGATGGTCTGCTGCACATCACCGACATGGCGTGGAAGCGCGTGAAGCATCCGTCGGAAGTGGTCAAGGTCGGCGAGGAGATCGACGTCCGCATCCTCAAGTTCGATCGCGAGCGCCAACGCGTATCGCTCGGACTGAAGCAGCTCGGCGCGGATCCCTGGCAGAACATCGCGCGGCGGTATCCGCCGAGCACGCGATTGTTCGGCAAGGTCACGAACATCGCCGACTACGGCTGCTTCGTCGAGATCGAGGAGGGCGTCGAGGGCCTCGTGCACGTGAGCGAGATGGACTGGACCAACAAGAACGTGAATCCGGCCAAGGTCGTGCACGTCGGCCAGGAAGTCGAAGTCATGGTCCTCGACATCGACGAGGAACGGCGGCGGATCAGTCTCGGGATCAAGCAGTGCAAGACGAACCCCTGGAAGGAGTTCGCCGAGAACTACAACCGCGGCGACAAGGTCAGCGGCCAGATCAAGTCGATCACCGACTTCGGCATCTTCATCGGACTCGCCGGCGGGATCGATGGCCTCGTGCACCTGTCCGACATCTCCTGGGACGTGCCTGGCGAAGAAGCGGTGCGCAGCTACCAGAAGGGGCAGCAGGTCGACGCGATGGTGCTGTCGATCGATCCGGAACGCGAACGCATCAGCCTCGGGATCAAGCAGCTCGCGAAGGACCCGTTCTCGGCGTACATCGCCGATCATCCGAAGGGCAGCATCGTCCGGGGCACCGTCCGCGAGGTCGATGCGAAGGGCGCGGTGATCGATCTCGGCAACGGGGTCGACGGGCAGCTGCGCGCATCGGAGCTCTCGCGAGATCGCGTCGAGGATGCCCGCACGATGCTGAAGGTCGGCGACGAAGTCGAGGCGAAGTTCACCGGCGTCGATCGCAAGGGTCGCAGCATCGCGCTGTCGATCAAGGCGAAGGACATACACGAGGAACAGGAGGCGATGCAAAACTATCGCACCGAATCCTCGACCGGGACGAGTCTCGGCGACTTGCTGAAAGAGCAAATCTCGGGACAGGACTGAGTGGGATGACGGCGTCGCGCCGCGGAGCGATCCGCGGCGCGACGCCGCGCTCCGCGACGACCGCCCGCGCGATGCCAGGTCATGACGAAATCTGAACTGATCGAGATCATCTCGGCGAAGCAAAAGCACCTGCCCGCGAAGGACGTGGAGCTCGCGGTCAAGCAATTG